>NZ_SSBM01000034.1:0-69935 GCF_004795115.1 Streptomyces sp. A0592 | reverse complement strand
GTACTTCACCGCCGCGGGCACGGCCGCGGTCTCCGTGGCCACCTACCGCGCCGACACCTGCCGCCTCACCTTCGGGGACTCGGGCGGCGTCGAGATCACGCACGAGCCCGTCGCCTCCTGACCCCGGACGAAGCGGGTACTGAGCCGGTACGGCCGTGGCCCCGACCCCGCACCTGCGGGGTCGGGGCCACGGCCGTACCGGCTTCGTCCACGGTGCACGGGCGGGCGGGCGGCGAGTGCGGGTGCCGCGCGGTGCTGTACGGGGTGTCAGCGGCGGCGGGCCGTGACGGTCTTCTCCACGGCGAAGAGCTCCTCCTCGACATGGTCGAGCGCGAGCCGGAGGGCCCCGGTCGCCACCGCCGCTTCGCCGAGCAGCGACAGAGCCACGCGCGGCGGGCGCAGGCAGTAGCGCTCCAGCTCCCGGCGCAGGGGTTCCAGGACCCCGTCCAGGCCGGCTGCCCAGCCGCCGACCACCACCAGCTCCGGATCCATCGCCAGGACCAGCGCCGCCACGTCGTGGACCAGGCGCTGCAGGAACCTTTCCACTGCGGCGACCGCCCGCTCGTCGCCCCGCTTGGCCTTCGCGAAGACCTCGGCGACGGCCGGCTCGTCCAGCGGGTGCAGCGGCTCGCCCGTCGTCGACAGCAGCCGCTCGGGCGTCGCCTCGCGGCCCAGCAGGTGCAGGGCGCCGATCTCTCCGGCCGCTCCGCCGAAGCCCCGGTGCAGCCGGCCGCCGATGAGCGAGCCCGCGCCGGGACTGAGCCCCGCCATCACGAACACCATGTCGCCGGTGTCGCGGGCGGCGCCCTTCCAGTGCTCGGCGACGGCCGCCGCGTTGGCGTCGTTCTCCACCTGCACCGGGCAGCGGAACGAGCGCCGCAGCCGGTCCCCGAGCGGCAGCCCGGTCCAGCCGGGCAGGGCGGTGCCCAGGCGTACGGTGCCGTCCGCCTCCACGATCCCGGGGCTGCCGACCCCGACCGCCCGCAGGGAGTCCCGCGGCACGCCCGCGCGGCGCAGGAGATCCGCTACGGCCGCACGCACCCGCTCCAGCCGCTCGTCGGCCGAGGCCGTCTCGGCGACCTCCTTGGTGCCCGCGCCGATGATGCGGCCGTCCAGCCCGGACAGTAGGACCGCGACCCGGTGCGAGCCGATCTCTATGCCGAGCAGGTGCCCCGCCTCGGCCCGGAACCGGAACCGTCTGGCCGGCCGCCCCTGCCGCCGCGCGCCCTCTTCTGCGTCGGCCTCGACCACGAGCCCGGTCCCGATCAGCCCCTCCACGACCCCTTCGACGGTCGGCCGGGAGAGCCCGGTCAGCCGTGTGAGGTCGGTGAGGGTCGGCGACCCGGCCGTGCGCAGTGCACGGAGCACCACCGCGGAATTGATCCGCCGAAGCAGAGAGGGATCCCCGCCGGTCAGCTGCCCCAACGTGTGTCCTCCCAGCTAGCGAGCTTGTCAGCCGGATCGTACTGCGCGTCGGGTGCGGCGGCGAGAAGCAGCCCCCCATCGGCCGGAGCAGGCCCTACTTCTCAGGCGGGCGAGACGAAGCCCGACTCGTACGCCGTGATCACCGCCTGGGTGCGGTCCCGGGCCCCCAGCTTCGCCAGGATCGCACTGACATGGGACTTGACCGTCTCCGTACCGATGATCAGCTCGGACGCGATCTCCACGTTGGTGAGCCCCCGCGCCATGAGCCGCAGGACCGCCTCCTCCCGCTCGGTCAGGGCGGCCCGCTCCAGCACCGCCCGCGCCTGCCGGTTGCCGTACTCCGCGGCCAGGGCCCGCACAGCGGCGGGGAAGAGCAGGGTCTCGCCCTCCGCCACCAGCCGCACGGCGTGCACGATCTCCGAAGGCCGGGCCCGCTTCAGGAGGAACCCGTCCGCTCCGGCCCGCAGCGCCTGGTAGACGTACTCGTCGTTCTCGAAGGTGGTCACCACGAGGATCTTCGGCGGGGAGTCCACCGTACGCAGCACCGCGCGGGTCGCCTCGATCCCGTCGAGGAGCGGCATCCGCACGTCCATGGCCACCACGTCCGGCCGCAACTGCCGCACGAGCGGGATCACGGAGGCGCCGTCGGCCGCCTCACCCACCACCTCGATGTCGGGCTGGGCGTCCAGGACGGCGCGCAGACCCGCGCGGACCAGGGGTTCGTCGTCGACGAGCAGTACGGTAACCGGCATCCGGTCAGCGTATTCGCTCCAGCGGAAGCCGTGCGCGCACTCTCCAGCCGCCCTCGTACGGTCCTGTGTCGGCCTCCCCTCCGAGCAGCGCGGCCCGTTCCCGAATTCCGCGCAGTCCGCTGCCGCCGCCGAGCGTGACACCGGGCCGCTCGGGCAGTGCGTTCGTCACCTCCAGGTCCAGCCGGCCCACAGCCATCTCCACCCGCACCCGGACCGGTACGGGACCGCAGTGGCGCAGCACGTTGGTGAGCGACTCCTGCAGGATGCGGTACCCCTCCCGGGTGACGGGCCCCGGCAGCTTCTCCAGCGGTCCCGTCAGCTGTGCGTCCACCTCGGAGCCGGAGGCCCGGGCCGACTCCAGCAGCCGGTCGGCCTCCGCCAGCGTCGGCCGCTGCGACGGCGGCTGCCCGGACTCCCGCAGCACCCCGAGCACCCGCTCCAGGTCCTCCAGAGCGGCCCGGCCCGTCTCCTCGATGGCGCACAACGCCCGGTCGGTGAAGGCGGGATCAC
This sequence comes from Streptomyces sp. A0592, assembly GCF_004795115.1. Classification (NCBI taxonomy): domain Bacteria; kingdom Bacillati; phylum Actinomycetota; class Actinomycetes; order Kitasatosporales; family Streptomycetaceae; genus Streptomyces; species Streptomyces sp. A0592. The sequence goes on along the minus strand of NZ_SSBM01000034.1, from coordinate 67,248 downwards.
CCGCGGCGCGTGCTGCCCCCGCCTGCACGACGGCGACGGTCAGCGCGTGCCCGATCGAGTCGTGCAGCTCCCGCGCGATCCGGGTGCGCTCCAGCAACTGCTCTGTGCGCGCCTCCAGGGCGCTCAGCCGCTCGGCCGCCGAGGGACCGAGCAGCCGGGTGGCGATCGCAGTGATCAACTCGCCGAGCAGGACCACGACGACCATCAGGACGACGAGCGGAACGGGCGCCAGCAGCGCGGCGACCCAGCGACGCTCGGGTATGAGCGGTGCCAGGGGCCCCGGATCCGGTGAAAAGCCGAGCGCGTTCGCGAACAGCTCGACGGTCAGCGCGGGCATCCAGACGGTGGCGGCCATCGCACCCGTCGCGATGACCATCCGCGTCTCCAGCCACAGCACCGTCCGCCAGCGATCGCCCCAATGGGCCGAAGGAGCAAGGCTTATGGCGCCGCCGGCGGAGCCACGGTCGTGCGGTGTGAGCAGGAATTGCGCCTGGAGGCCCTCCGCCAGCCGCACCCAGGGCACCAGCCCGAAGGGCAGGACGAGCAGCATCGGCCCCCACGGCCACTCCGGAACGATGAACAACCATATGGCCACCGCCAGCAGGGGCACGCAGAGGTGCAACCAGCGTGAATAGGTCACTGGTTGGAGCGGAGCCCGCAGCAGTCGGTACATGCCCCCATGGTGGCAGTGCCCTCCTCACGGCCGTCTCCCCCACGTGGGGGAGACGGCACCCTCGCATGGGGGAGGGAAGGGGGTGGGGCCGGCAGCGAGTCTTGAGCCATGAACAGCATCGAGATCCGAGAACTGACCAAGGCATACGGCGCCCACCATGCGGTGGACGGCCTCACCTTCGATGTCCTGCCCGGGCGGGTCACCGGCTTCCTGGGCCCCAACGGCGCCGGGAAGTCGACGACCATGCGCCTGCTGCTGGGCCTGGACCGGCCCACCTCCGGCACGGCCAGCATCGGCGGCCGGCGCTACCTGGACCTGCCCGACCCGCTGCACCGGGTCGGCGCCCTCCTGGACGCGCAGTCGGCGCACGGCGGGCGCACCGCCCGTGACCACCTGCGTTTCCTCGCCGCGGCCGGGCGCATTCCGGCACGCCGGGTGGACGAGGTCCTGGAGCAGGCCGGTATGGCGTCCGTGGCCGGGCGGCGGATCAAGTCCTTCTCACTCGGCATGCGCCAGCGCCTCGGCATAGCCGCCGCGCTGCTGGGCGACCCCGGGGTGCTCCTCCTGGACGAGCCGACCAACGGCCTCGACCCCGAGGGCATCATCTGGATCCGCGAGCTGATGCGCGGCCTCGCCGCCGAAGGGCGCACCGTGCTGGTCTCCAGCCACCTGATGTCCGAGACCTCCGCGCTCGCCGACCACCTGGTCGTGCTCGGCAGCGGCAAGCTGCTGGCCGACACGTCGATGGAGGACTTCATCGACGCGCGCAGCACCCGGAGGGTGCGCCTGCGCACCTCCGAACCGGGCCGGCTGCGGACCGCTCTCGCCCGGGACGGCTTCGAGCTGGCCGGCACGGACGACGGGCGATGGACCGTCGAGGGCATACAGGCCGAGCAGCTCGGCAACCTCGCCGCCCGTGAGGGCATTCCCGTGCTGGAACTGTCCGACGAGCGCGCCTCACTGGAGCAGGCCTACCTCGACCTCACCGCCGATCACGCGCAGTTCACCGCAACCCACTGACTTCCCGACCCTTCAGGAGGCCCCGCCATGCGCGCCGCTCTGCCCACCGCCCCCACCCTGCACTCGGAATGGATCAAGATACGGTCCCTGCGCGGCAGCCTCGGGGGGCTCATAGCCGTCTTCGTCGTCACCGCGGGCATCCAGGCGCTGACGGCAGCCGCCATCGGCCGGTCCGAGGACGGCAGCATGGGGGACGATCCGCTCTTCGCGGCCTACTACGGCATCTCCTTCGGCCAGATCGCCGCCATGGTCTTCGGCGCCGGCGCCGTGTCCTGCGAATTCCACAACGGGGCGCTGCGCACCTCGCTGGCAGCGGTGCCCAACCGCACCCGCTTCTACCTGTCGAAGATCGCGACGGTGGGTGTCCTGGCCCTGCTGGCGGGTCAGATCACCGGGCTGGTCACCTTCGTCGCGGGTCAGGCGTTCATGGGGCAGTACGCCCTCGAGCTCGGAGACCCGGGTACCTACCGTGCAGTCGTCGGCAGCGGGCTCTACCTCACGCTGATGGCACTGTTCGCGGCCGGGCTGACCGCGGTGCTGCGCAGCGGGGCGGTCGTCCTGAGCCTGCTCATACCCTTCGTCCTGATGGTGTCCTTCGTCGTCGGTGAGGCCGCGGGCGGCGCGGCACAGTTCCTGCCGGACCGCGCCGGGCAGTTGGTGCTGCACGCCCAGACGCAGGGCGACCTCGGCCCCTGGACCGGGCTCGGCGTGATGGCCCTGTGGGCCGGGGCCGCGGTGCTCGGCGGCTGGCTGGCGGTGCGCCGCAGGGACGCGTGACAACAGGCCAGTTGTCAGTGCTGCTCGGGATACTGACGGCATGACCACGGCAGAGCACCTCGACACGATCGACCGGCTCCTGGCGAAGGAGTTCCCGCAGGAGCCGGTCCGGAACGTCGACAGCAGCAGCGGTCCGGGATTCCATCTGGTGCGGCTGTCCTGGACACGGCAGTTCTGGGACGACGACGGCTCGGGCCGGATCGAGGCCGCCGACCAGATCAGTGCCGAGTACGGGGCGCTCACACAGGCTGTGAGCGACCGGTGGGGAGACCCGCAGATCTTCAGCCTGGGGACGCTGAGGGGCCGCGTGATGGAGGGGGAGGACATACCGGAGCCGTGGAAGGAGCTCAGCGGCAGCACCGACCACGTCCACCTCTGGCGGGCCGCAGAGCACTGGCTGGTGGCCTGCGTGACACAACGGGACGGCGAGGACCCCTACGTGCTGACGGCAGGGGCCACGGTGATAGATCCGCCTTAGGGTGGCCGGGTGAGCGACGTATACGAGCTGATGATTGCCGTCGACCTGCGGGACGAGATCTCCGAGCCGGAACTGGCCGAGCTGAACTGGCATCTGGGGATCGGGCCCCGGCCGGAGCGCCTGACCATCGTCACCGCGTTCCCGGTCGTGGTGCTCGACGACGCGGACATGCCGGTGATCGAGGACCATCCCCGTCCTCTGCTCGCCGGGGAGGGCGCTGCGTGGCGGGTGGGCGGCGTTCTGTGCTCGGGACTGGCCAGCCGTGCCGACCTGCCGCGGAAGGGCTGGTCGCTGATGTCCCGGCAGGAGATGCACCCGGACGGCTTCGACGAGGTCGGTGAGCTGCTCTGCTGGCTGGCCGCAAGGGCGCAGGAGACGCACCTGCGCGGGGACGGCACGGTGGGGATCGGATTCCTCAGGTTCCACGAAGCCGAGGTCCCGGAGGTGCTCCGGGTCGGGAGCGGACAGGTCGCCTGGCCTGCCTGAGCCCCGGCCTGGGCCGTCTCTTTCGGATCTTGCCGGGCAAGATGCGAAAGAGACGGCCTACTCGGTGGGGGATGCAGCGGCCTCGCGGAGGCGGGCGTATTCCTGGGCCATGGAGTCGGCGGTCCAGTGGGCGTTGAGGCCACTGGGGTTGGGAAGGGCCCAGATGCGGGTGGAGCCGATGGTGCGTTCCTGGGGGCCGATCTGTGCCTTCTTCTCCCCGAAGGCCGTGCGGTAGGCGGTCACGCCCACCACCGCCAGCCACTGGGGGCGCAGCAGTTCCACCTTGGCCGTCAGGATGCGGCCGCCCTCGCGGAACTCCTCGGCGCTCAGCTCGTCGGCTCGGGCCGTGGCGCGGGCCACGACGTTGGTGATGCCGAGGCGATAGGTCAGGAGTTCCTCCTGCTCCGCGGGAGCCAGGCGGCGCGGGGTGAAGCCCGAGAGGTGCAGGACCGGCCAGAAGCGGTTGCCGGGGCGGGCGAAGTGGTGGCCCGTCGCGGCGGAGAGGAGACCGGGGTTGATGCCGCAGAACAGCACACGCAGACCGCCCGCGACCACGTCCGGGAGGACGCGGTCGCGGGCGGCGTTCAGCTCTTCGGGGGTCAGAGGATCGACCCCGGCGCGTACCCGGCGGCCTCCGGGTGCTGCTTGGCGATCGCCTCGATGCGGGAGACGACCGTCGACACCTGGTCGCCGGCGGCGCCGGTGAAGGACAGCTTGTCGGCCATCAGCGCGTCGAGCTGGGCGCGGTCCAGCGGCATCCGCTCGTCGGCGGCCAGCTTGTCCAGCAGCTCGTTGCGCTCGGCGCCCTGCTCGCGCATGGCGAGCGCGGAGGCAACGGCGTGCTCCTTGATGACCTCGTGGGCGGCCTCGCGGCCCACGCCGGCACGCACCGCACCCATCAGGACCTTGGTGGTCGCGAGGAAGGGCAGGTAGCGGTCCAGCTCGCGGGCGACGACCGCGGGGAAGGCGCCGAACTCGTCGAGGACCGTCAGGAAGGTCTCCAGCAGGCCGTCGAAGGCGAAGAAGGCGTCCGGCAGGGCCACGCGGCGGACCACGGAGCAGGAGACGTCGCCCTCGTTCCACTGGTCGCCGGCCAGCTCGCCGGTCATCGAGGCGTAGCCCCGCAGGATGACCATCAGGCCGTTCACGCGCTCGCAGGAGCGGGTGTTCATCTTGTGGGGCATCGCGGAGGAACCGACCTGGCCGGGCTTGAAGCCCTCGGTGACCAGCTCATGGCCGGCCATCAGGCGGATCGTCTTCGCGATGGAGGACGGCGCGGCGGCCAGCTGGACCAGGGCGGTGACCACGTCGTAGTCGAGGGAGCGCGGGTAGACCTGGCCGACCGAGGTGAAGGCGTGCGCGAAGCCGAGGTGGGAGGCGATGCGCTGCTCGAGGTCGGCGAGCTTGGCAGCGTCGCCGCCGAGCAGGTCGAGCATGTCCTGGGCGGTGCCGACGGGGCCCTTGATGCCGCGCAGCGGGTAGCGCTCGAGGAGGTTCTCCAGGCGGTCGTAGGCGACCAGCAGCTCGTCGGCCGCCGTCGCGAACCTCTTGCCCAGGGTGGTCGCCTGCGCGGCCACGTTGTGGGAGCGGCCGGCCATGACCAGCTCGGCGTGCTCGCCGGCGAGCTTGCCGAGGCGGGCGAGCACGGCGACCGTGCGGTCGCGGGCCAGCTCCAGCGAGAGGCGGATCTGGAGCTGCTCGACGTTCTCGGTCAGGTCGCGGGAGGTCATGCCCTTGTGGACGTGCTCGTGGCCGGCGAGGTCGTTGAACTCCTCGATCCGGGCCTTCACGTCGTGCCGGGTGACCTTCTCGCGCTCGGCGATGGAGGCGAGGTCCACGTTTTCCAGGACGCGCTCGTAGTCGGCGAGGGCCGCGTCCGGGACCTCGATACCGAGGTCCTTCTGGGCGCGCAGCACGGCGAGCCACAGCCGCCGCTCCAGCGTCACCTTGTACTCGGGGGACCACAGGACGGCGAGCTCCGCGGAGGCGTAGCGGCCGGCCAGGACATTGGGGATGCGGGGCTTGGCAGTCACGTGTAGGGATTCTACTTGGGCCGCAGCTGTGTGTTTACGCAGGTCGGGCGACCGCTCGTGATTGTGCCTTGCTACGAGAGCGGCGCGTCCCCGTAGGGCTGCAGGTCGGGCCGCTTGGCCGGGCGGCCGTCCCCCGAGGAGCGGCCCGTCAGGCGGCGGCCGATCCAGGGCAGGAGGTGCTGCCGCGCGAAGCTCAGGTCCTGGGTCCGGCGCACCGCCCACCCGGCCGGCTCGGTGACGGGCAGCTCGGTGCGCCAGTCCAGCTCGGCGGGCAGACCCAGGGTCTGCCAGACGGCCTCCGCCACCCGGCGGTGACCCTCGGCCGTCAGGTGCAGCCGGTCGACGTCCCACATCCGGGGGTCCGCGAGGACGGGAGCGCCGTAGAGGTCCACCACCAGGGCGCCGTGCTTGGCCGCGAGCTCCTCGATGGTGGCGAAGAGCTGTTCCATGCGGGGGCGGAAGCGTTCCATCACCGGTCCGTTGCGCCCCGGGGAGCGCATCAGGACGAGCTGCTTGCAGGAGGGCGCGAGCAGCTCGACGGCCGTCTCCAGGTGCTCCCGGACCAGGCCCATGTCCACCTTGGGGCGCAGGGTGTCGTTCAGCCCGCCCACCAGAGTGATCACGTCGGCGCCCATCGCGGCCGCCGCGGGAGCCTGTTCCTGCGCGATCTGCCCGATGAGCTTGCCGCGGACCGCGAGGTTCGCGTAGCGGAAGCCCGGCTCGCGCGCCGCAAGGCGGGCGGCCAGCAGGTCGGCCCAGCCCCGGTAGGAGCCGTCCGGCAGGAGGTCGGACATGCCCTCGGTGAAGGAGTCGCCGACCGCGACAAAACTGGTGTATGAGGCATTCATCTCCATGGCGGAGTGATGTTACCGCGCGGTACCCCGGCCCTGCAGGGCCGGGGACCCGCGTTCCCGGCGCGCACTACGCGGAGGCGGGCCTTCCGAACAGCTCGCGCAGCACGTCCTCCATGGTCACCAGGCCCGTCATGGCGCCCTCCGCCCCGAGCACCGCCGCCAGGTGGGTGCGGCTGCGCCGCATGGCGGTCAGCACGTCGTCCAGCGGAGTCTCCGCCCGTACCTGGGCGATCGGGCGCAGCGCCGTCGCCGGGAACGGCTCGTCGCGCGACTCCCCGTCGGCGTCCAGGGCGTCCTTCACGTGCAGGTAGCCGAGGATCCCCTGCTGCGCGTCGACCACCGGGAACCGCGAGTACCCGCTCTCGGCCGACAACCGCTCCAGCCCGGCCGGAGTGATGCCCTCGCGCGCCGAGATCACCCGATCCGCGGGCAGCACCACGTCGGTCACCGGCCGCCTGCCCAGTTCCAGGGCGTCGTGCAGGCGCTCGCTCGCCCGGTCGTCGAGGAGCCCGGCGTCACTGGAGTCCTTCACCATCCGGGCCAGCTCGTCGTCCGAGAACGTCGCCGCGACCTCGTCCTTGACCTCCACCCGCAGCAGCCGCAGCAGGGCGTTGGCGAAGGCGTTGATCGCGAAGATCACCGGCCGCAGTGCCCGGGTGAGCGTCACCAGCGGCGGCCCCAGCAGGAGAGCCGTGCGCACCGGCTCGGACAGCGCCACGTTCTTCGGCAGCATCTCGCCGAAGAGCATGTGCAGGTACGTCGCCAGGGCGAGCGCCACCACGAAGGAGATCGCGTGCGTCAGCCCGGACGGCACCCCGACCAGGTCGAAGAGCGGGGTCAGCAGATGGGCGATGGCCGGCTCGGCCACCACACCCAGCACCAGCGTGCACAGGGTGATGCCGAGCTGCGCCGCGGCCATCAGCGCCGACACGTGCTCGAGCCCCCACAGGACGGCGCGGGCACGCCGGTCGCCCTGCTCGGCGTACGGCTCGATCTGGCTGCGCCGGACCGAGATCAGCGCGAACTCCGCGCCGACGAAGAAGGCGTTCACGACCAGGGTCGCCAGGCCGATCAACAGCTGGATCACGGTCATCGCGCGTCCTCCGTCCCGTCCGCGGAGCCGGCGGCCCCGTCGGGCGCGTGCAGCAGCACCCGCGCCGCCCGGCGCCCGATGTCGTCCACCACGTCCAGCTGCCAGCCGTCCAGCTGCAGGCTGTCGCCGACGGCCGGGATCCGGCCCAGTTCGGTGGCTATCAGGCCGGCCAGGGTCTCGTACGGGCCGTCCGGCACGCGCAGTCCGATCCGCCGGAGCTGGTCGGTGCGCGCGGCGCCGTCGGCGGAGAACAGCTGCCGTCCGGAGTCGTCCGTACCGGCCGGGGCCAGGTCCGGGGTCTCGTGCGGGTCGTGCTCGTCGCGCACCTCGCCGACGACCTCCTCGACGATGTCCTCCAGGGTCGCGACGCCCGCCGTGCCGCCGTACTCGTCGATGACCACGGCCATGGTCTGCTTGCCGGACAGCCGGTCCAGCAGCCGGTCCACGGTCAGCGACTCCGGTACGAGGAGGGGCTCGCGCAGCAGCTGCGACACCGGGCGGCGCCGCCGCTCCTCGGCGGGCAGCGCCAGCACGTCCTTGATGTGGACGGTGCCGACGACGGTGTCGAGGCTTCCGCGGTAGACGGGGAAGCGGGACAGGCCGGTGGCCATCGTCGCGTTCGCCACGTCCTCGGCGGTGGTCTGCACGTCGAGGGCGGTGACCTGGACGCGCGGGGTCATCACGTTCTCCGCGGTCAGGTCGGCCAGGTTCAGGGTCCGGACGAACAGCTCGGCCGTGTCCTTCTCCAGTGCGCCCTGCTTGGCGGAGTGCCGGGCCAGGGCGACCAGCTCCTGCGGGGTGCGGGCGGAGGCCAGTTCCTCGGTCGGCTCCATGCCGAAGCGGCGCACCAGGTGGTTCGCGGTGGTGTTGAGGTGGCTGATGAGCGGCCGGAACGCCCGGCTGAAGACCCGCTGGAAGGTCGCCACCCGCTTGGCGATCGCCAGCGGGGAGGAGATGGCCCAGTTCTTCGGCACCAGTTCGCCGACGACCATCAGGACGACGGTGGACAGGGCCGTTCCGAGGACCAGGGCCGTGGAGGAGGCGGCGCTCGCCGACAGCCCCATGGCTTCGAACGGTCCCTGGAGCAGGACGGCGATCGAGGGCTTGGAGATCATGCCGATGACCAGGCCGGTCACGGTGATGCCGAGCTGGGCGCCGGAGAGCTGGAAGGTGAGGGTGCGGACGGCCGAGAGGGCGCTGTCCGCACCGCGCTCACCGCGCTCGGCGGCCCGCTCGAGCTCGCTGCGTTCGACGGTCGTGAGGGAGAACTCGGCCGCGACGAAGACTCCGCAGGCAAGGCAGAGCAGCAGTGCCACGACGAGCAGGAGCACCTCGGTCATCGGTCGATCACCTCCGTCCCATGATCGGCCAGGAGGAGGGGGATCGCGCGGTGTCGCGGCGAAGGGGAATGTCGTGGACTGGGAGGCTCGCCCATGGGCGGACGCTCACACCTTTCACTCGGGAGGGATCTGTTCCACATGGTAAAGGAAGGGCAAAGCGCACGGATCATCCTTTTGGCGGAGCGCGGTCGGATGATGGGATCCGCGCATGAGCGATCTTCACATAGGCCCGGCCTCGGCCGGCGACCTCGGTGCCGTACTGGACTTCTGGAAGACCGCCGCCGAGGGGACGAGCATCAGCGACGACCTCGCGGGCGTCGAGCGGCTCCACGAGCGGGACCCGCAGGCGCTGCTGCTGGCGCGCCGCGACGGTGAGCTGGTCGGGACCGTGATCGCCGGGTTCGACGGCTGGCGCTGTCACCTCTACCGGCTCGCCGTGCACCCCGGGCACCGGCGGCAGGGGATAGGCGGCGCGCTGCTGGCCGCCGCCGAGGAGCGCTTCGCCGCGCTGGGCGGGCGGCGGGCCGACGCGATGGTCCTCGACCGGAACGAGCGGGCGCACGGGGCCTGGGCGGCGGGCGGGTACGGGGCGCAGGAGGAGTGGACGCGGTGGGTGAAGCCGCTCGCCTCGCCGGCGGGGCCGCAGAGTCCCGGGGGTGGGCGCTCCGGCCCCGTGTGAACGTCAGTCCACGTCGGCGGGTTCAAAGATCGGGGCTCCGCCCCGGACTCCGCGCCTCAAACGCCGGCGGGGCTGAACTGTCGGGCCCGCGCCTCGGACCGCTGCGGGGCTGAACTGTCGGGCCCGCCCCTCAAACGCCGGTGCGGCTGGAGACCGGACCCCGCGGTGCGAGCGGCGGTGGGGCTGGAAGGCCGGGGCCAGCGGTGGGGCGGGGCCCGGGGGGTTCCGGGCCCGGGTGTGGGACGACTGTCAGACGCCGGCCGGGATGAAGGCCGGCGGGGACCAGGTGGTGAGGAAGGACTCCGCCGACCAGGTGCCCGACAGGGGCGGGGCCAGCCAGGAGGCGGCGGAGGCGCGGAAGCGCTCCGGGGGCAGGGTGCCCGAGCCCTCCGGGACCGCGCCCAGGAGCGGCAGCTCCGAGGACTTCGGGAGGTCCGCCAGGTTGCAGCGGGCCGCCAGGTCCGGGGACTGCGGCCAGCTGCCGACCACCACGCCGAGCGAGGTCAGGCCCCGGGCCCGCAGGCCCTCTGCCGCGAGGGTCGTGGAGCTGAGGGTCCCCAGACCCGCCTGGGTGACGAGCAGGGTCGGGGCGTCCAGCAGGCGCGCCGCGTCGGCCAGCGTGTGGCCCGCCTCGTCGAAGCGGACGAGCAGCCCGCCGGCACCCTCCACCAGGACCAGGTCGTGGTCCTCGGACAGCCGCCGTGCGGCCTCCGCGATCTGCGCCGGGGCCAGCGTCGGCAGCCCCGCGCGACGGGCGGCCGTGTCCGGGGCCAAGGGTTCCGGATAGCGGGCGAGTTCCACCGCCGTGACGGAGCGTCCGGCCAGCCGCACCACCTCCGCCGCGTCCCCCGGCTCCTGCGGGCCGACACCGGTCTGCGCCGGCTTGAGCACCGCCACCGAGCGGCCGGCCGCGACGGCCGCCGCCGCGACGGCCGCGGTGACCACGGTCTTGCCGATCTCCGTGCCCGTCCCGGACACCATCACTACGGACATCTCGGCCCTCTCAGCCTTCCTGGGCGGCCGCGCACACCGCGCGGCAGATACGGGCCACATCGGCGTCGCCCGTGACGAACGGCGGCATCACGTAGATCAGGTCCCGGAACGGCCTCACCCACACGCCCTCGCGCACCGCGGCCCGGGTGGCCGCGGCCACGTCGACCTCGTGGTCCAGCTGGACCACACCGATGGCGCCGAGCACGCGTACGTCCCGCACGCCGGGGATGTCGGCCGCGGCGGCCAGGCCGGCGCGCAGCCCCGCTTCGATCCGCTTGACCTCCAGCGCCCAGTCCTGGCCGAGCAGCAGCTCCACGGATGCCAGCGCCACGGCCGTGGCCAGCGGGTTCCCCATGAAGGTCGGCCCGTGCGCGAGCACCGGCACCTCGCCCCGGGAGATCCCGTCGGCCACCCGCTCCGTGCACAGGGTCGCCGCCAGCGTGAGGTAGCCACCGGTCAGCGACTTGCCCAGGCACATCACGTCCGGGGTGATCCCCGCGTGGTCGGCCGCGAAGAGCGCGCCGGTACGGCCGAAGCCGGTGGCGATCTCGTCCAGGATCAGCAGGACGCCGTACTCGTCGCACAGCTCGCGCAGCACCCGCAGGTAGCCGGGGTGGTGGAAGCGCATGCCGCCCGCGCCCTGCACCACCGGCTCCACGATCACCGCGGCCAGCTCCTCCGCGTGCGCGGCGATCTTGTCGCGCAGGTGGTCGGCGTACGCGGGATCCACCGGCGTGTCGAAGCCGCCGGGAGGGGCGTCCGCGAAGACCTGCCGCGGCAGGTGACCCTGCCACAGCTCGTGCATGCCGCCCTCGGGGTCGCAGACGGCCATGGGCTGCCAGGTGTCCCCGTGGTAGCCGCCGCGCCAGGTCAGCAGCCTGGTCTTGCCGGTGTGCCCCAGCGAACGCCAGTACTGCAGGCACATCTTGACGGCGACCTCGACGGAGACCGAACCGGAGTCGGCCAGGAACACGTGCTCCAGTCCCGGCGGGGTGATCTCGACGAGCCTGGCGGCGAGCCGGACGGCGGGCTCATGGGTGAGCCCGCCGAACATCACGTGCGACATGCGCCCGAGCTGCGTGGTCACGGCCTCGTTCAGCACCGGGTGGTTGTAGCCGTGGATGGCCGACCACCAGGAGGACATGCCGTCGACCAGCTCGTCGTGGCCCTGTCCCTGGGCCGGGTCGGCGAGCCTCAGCCGCACCCCCGCGGCGGAGGCGACGACCAGCGGCTCCTGCCGCCCGGGCATGGGCCCGTAGGGGTGCCAGACGTGTTGCCGGTCCAGCGCGAGCAGGTCCGCGCCCGCCGACCGCGGCTCGGGCCGGGGCTGGTCAGGCATTGGGCGCGATGTCCGTCCCCGCGCCGCGGCGGCGTACCGCCACCAGGTCCGACCGGAGGGCACCGGGCTCGGCCTGCGCCGCAACCGCGGCGGCCTCCGCGTGCGCGTGGCCCGAGCAGCCGCCGCACGCCGAGCCGCAGCCCGCCGCCTCGTCCCCGGCCGAAGCCGAGCCCGCACCCGAACCGCACAGCGAGGCGCCGCCGCCGGACCCGCAGCCACCGCCGGCGGGGGCCGCGTCCGCCACGTCGGAGCGGTGCGCGGGAAGGGTCGTCGTACCGGCGCCCTCCACCTCGAAACCGGCGTCCGCGATCATGTCGAGGTCGGCCTGGCCGGCCTGGCCCTCGCTGGTGAGGTAGTCACCCAGGAAGATCGAGTTGACGATGTTCAGCGCCAGCGGCTGCAGCGAGCGCAGGTGCACCTCGCGCCCGCCCGCCAGCCGGACCTCGACGTCGGGGCAGACGAACCGCGCCATCGCCAGGATCCGGAGGCAGCGCTGCGGGGTGAGGTTCCACTCCTTGGCCAGGGGGGTGCCCTCGAAGGGGATCAGGAAGTTGACCGGCACGGAGTCGGCGTCCAGCTCGCGCAGCGAGAAGACCACGTCCACGAGGTCCTCGTCTGTCTCACCCATGCCCGCGATCAGGCCGGAGCAGGCCGACAGGCCCGCCGCGTGCGCCTTCTCCACGGTGTCCACGCGGTCGGCGTAGGTGTGGGTCTTGGTGATCTGGCCGTAGGTGGCCTCGGAGGTGTTCAGGTTGTGGTTGTAGGCGTCGGCGCCCGCCTCGCGCAGCTTCTCCGCCTGGCCGTCCGAGAGCAGACCGAGGCAGGCGCACACCTCGACGCCCTCGTTCTGCTCCTTGATCGCCTCGATGGTCCTGCCGACGCGCTCCACGTCGCGGTCCGTCGGACCGCGGCCGCTGGCCACCAGGCAGACCCGCTTCGCCCCGCCCGCGACGCCCGCGGCCGCCGCCTGGGAGGCTTCCTCCGGCTTGAGCCACGTGTACTTGAGGATCTCGGCCTTCGAGCCGAGACGCTGGGAACAGTAGGAGCAGTCCTCGGGGCACAGGCCCGACTTCAGGTTGACCAGGTAGTTGAGCTTGACCCGACGCCCGAACCACTGGCGGCGCACCTTGCCGGCCGCGGCCACCACGTCGAGCAGTTCGTCGTCAGAAGTCGCCAGTACGGCGAGTGCTTCTTCGCGGGTCGGCAGCTCACGCCGCAGCCCCTTGTCCACCAGGGTGTTCAGCAGGTCCATGGACCAGATCCTGTCCCACCGGACCCATCCGGGCCAAGGAGAGATCGCACAACATGGCCGGATGGGTGTGTGTGTATCACCACACCTGGCGGACAAGTCGCGGCGACTAGGGTCGGGCAGGTCTGTGGACTGCCGACAAAACACGAGGACACGCCGATGCCCCAGCACACCCCCGACCCAGCGGACGTCTTCGCCTGGATCGACGCCGCGGAACGCGCGCGGGAGCAGGCCGGACTGGTGCGCACGCTGCGTCCCCGGCCGCCGGTGTCGCCGCTGCTGGACCTCGCGAGCAACGACTACCTCGGCCTCTCCAGGCACCCCGAGACCATCCGCGGGGCCCGCGAGGCGGCGGAGTGCTGGGGTGCCGGGGCCACCGGCTCCCGTCTCGTCACCGGCACCACCGCACTGCACGAGGAACTGGAGCGGGAGCTCGCCGCCTTCTGCGGCTTCGAGGCCGCCCTCGTCCTGTCCTCCGGGTACGCGGCCAACCTCGCCGCCGTCACGGCCCTGAGCGACTGGGGCACGCTCGTCGTCTCCGACGCAGGCAACCACGCCTCCATCGTCGACGGCTGCCGGCTCTCGCGCGCCGGGACCGCGGTGGTCCCGCACTCCGACCCGGACGCCGCGCGCAAGGCGCTCGCCGCGCACGAGGGCCGGGCCCTGCTGGTCAGCGACTCGGTGTTCTCGGTCGACGGAGACGCCGCCCCGCTGGCCGAGTACGCGGCCGCATGCCGTGACGAGGGCGCGGCCCTGCTCATCGACGACGCCCACGGCCTGGGCGTCCTGGGCGAGGGCGGCCGCGGCGCGCTGCACGCCGCCGGGCTCGCCGGCGCGCCCTACGTGGTGGCCACCCTGACCCTGTCGAAGTCACTGGGCAGCCAGGGCGGTGCCGTGCTCGGCCCGGCCAAGGTGATCAGGCACCTGGTCAACACGGCGCGCACCTTCATCTTCGACACCGGGCTGGCCCCGGCCGCCGCGGGCGCGGCTCTGGCGAGCCTGCGCCTGCTCCGGCGGGAACCGGAGCGCGCCGACCGCGCCCGCGAGGTGGCCGACCGGCTGTACGGGCGGCTTACCGCGTCCGGCCTGACCGCGGCCCGGCCGGACGCGGCCGTGGTGTCGGTACGGGCCCCGTCGGCCTCGGCGGCACTGCGCTGGGCCGCCGACTGCCGCGAGGCAGGTCTGTCCGTGGGGTGCTTCCGCCCGCCGTCGGTGCCGGACGGCATCTCCCGGCTGCGGCTGACCGCCCGGGCCGACCTCACGGGGGACGAGATCGATCGGGCGGTCACGACGATCCTCACGACCGCGCCCGCCGGAGCCACGAACGGCTAGGCCGTCTCTTCCGGATCTTGCCGGGCCCGCGCCGCCGGGCACCGCACCCGGCCGCGTTGTCGAGGCGCCCGAGTACGTCCAGTACACGGGCGCCCCTCCGCCTTGCCGGCCACGGCACCGGACGACGCGGGCCCGACCGACAAGATCCGAAAGAGACGACCTAGGCCGCGTGCGTGTCCGTCCGTACGGAGGTGAGGAAGCCGTTCCAGGCAGGCCCGGTGAAGAGCACGGCCGGGCCGTCCGTCCGCTTGGAGTCGCGGACGGCCAGCAGGCCGTCGCCGAGGACGGCCGCTTCCACGCAGTTGTTCATGCCGGTGCTGCGGCTGCTCCGCCGCCACCGCGCAGCTCTGATCAGAAGTCCGCTGGTGCTTAAGGGGGTTGCGGACACGGGGGTGCCTCCTCTACGCGTCGTCAGCGAGTGAGCTGATGAGTTCCGAAGAGTCCTGGGGCGGCAGGGCGTGCGCCTGGATGGTGCGGAACGCGGCGCCGTACGCCTCTAGGTCTTCCTTCCGCTCGAGATAGAGGCTACTCGTCAAATGGTCGAGTACCACCACATCCAGATCGGCGATGTTCGTAAATGAGAAAATGACAAACGGTCCCGTGAGGCCGAGATGACCACCCACGCTGAACGGCAGCACCTGGAGGTCCACTTGGGGCAGCCGGGCCACCCGGACCAGGTGCCGCAGCTGCTCCGCCATCACTCCGGGACCGCCGATCTGCCGGCGCAGCACCGCCTCGTCCAGCACCGCGCTCAGCTCCAGCGGCGGATCGGCCCGCAGCACCGCCTGCCTGGTCAGCCGTACGTCGACCAGCGCGTCCACCTTCGGTTCCGGAAGCCCGCCGAGCGCGGCCCGGGTCACCGCCCGCGCGTACTCGGGCGTCTGCAACAGCCCCGGCACCACGGACAGTTCCACCGTGCGGGCCGACCGGGCCCCCGCCTCCAGGCTGATGAAGTCCCGGTACTCCTGCGGCAGCAGCCCCCGGTAGTCGTGCCACCACTGGCGTCCCCGCCCCGTGTCGCCGCCCGGTCCGGGGCCGGCGGCCGAGGCGGAGAGGGCCTCCAGCAGCGCTCGCTGCTCCGGGCTCACGACCTCCCCGTAGGCGTCGAGGAGCAGCCGGATGTCCTCCGGTTTCACGCCGCTGCGACCCGTCTCGATACGGCTGATTTTCGACTGGTGCCATCCCACGATCCGGGCGGCCTCACCACTGGTGAGTCCGGACCGGTCACGCAGGGCACGCAGTTCCTCGCCGAGCTTGCGCCGGCGCACCGCGGGACCGTGCTGCACACCCGCCTCCTTCCACCGGCACAGGTCGCACCAGTCTGCCGTCCAAATACGCTCTTCCGTAGCAGAGTTCACCGCATCGGGCGACAGATATATGCAGATCTTTGGGGAAACGCTGATGCGGCGGCACGATGGGTGGCACTCTGGCGTCCAGCACAGATCCGGGGCGTTTCCGCCCCGGTGGGAAAGGGACGTCGCCATGGCAGACCACCAGGAAGCATCCGTCACTCTGCCGAGCGATCCCGCTTCGGTGGCCGCTGCCCGGCGCTACGTCGCGGAGGTGCTGTGCGAATGGGGACTGCCCGATGACGCCGAGACCGCGGACAGCGTCCGCCTGATCGTCTCGGAGCTCGCCACCAATGCCGTGCAGCACACTTTCGGCCAGTCGCCCACCTTCACCGTCGACATCCGCCTGGAGCGCGAGGAGTGGCTGCGGGTCGGGGTGACCGACAGCCACCCGCGCTGGCCCAAGCGGCTTCCGGCCGCCGTCCAGCAGGACAACGGCCGCGGCATGGTCATCATCCGCTGGCTCGCCGTGGAGGCGGGCGGCCGGCTCTCGGTCACCCCCACCGAGGACGGCGGCAAGACGGTCTGGATCGCGCTGCCCTGGACCGCGGGCGCGCCGGCCGCGGCCGCCGGGAACTGCTGACCGCCCTGCGAACCGCCGAACGACCCGTGAACGCCGGGGCCCCTCGGGCCCCGGCGTTTTCCGTATACGGAAGTCGCGGCCGAGGGGTGGCGGACCCGAACCGGGTGCCTTCCCGAAACGTGGGTTAACTCTGCGGAAAAGAGCGGCCCCTAGCGTGGCGGTCACGTACGACCACCAATGATCACCCATGAGCCGGTAAAGCTGCGGTGGGCGGAACGGAAAGCCTTCCTCTGCGTTGGGCACGAGACGCTTGGGTCGGAAATGCGCAGGTCAACAGAGTGTTGAACGCCGCTAAGGTCACCTCGGCGCGAAGTCGATCTTGTCCCGGAAGCTTGGTGATACGAGTGCAACTGACACCGCACGAACAAGAGCGACTGCTCATCCACGTGGCCGCCGACGTGGCCGAGAAGCGGAGGGCGCGAGGAGTGCGCCTCAACCATCCCGAGGCGGTGGCGCTCATCACCTCCCACATCCTCGAAGCGGCCCGCGACGGCCGGACCGTGGCCGAGCTCATGGCCTCCGGCCGCACCGTCCTGAGCCGCGCGGAGGTCATGGAGGGGATCCCCGAGATGATCCACGACGTCCAGGTCGAGGCGACCTTCCCCGACGGCACCAAACTCGTCACGGTCCACGACCCCATCGTCTGACAAGGAGTACCCCGCATGATCCCCGGCGAAATCGCCTTCGGGGAGGGGCCGGTACTCCTCAACGAGGGCCGCCCCGTCACCCGTCTCACCGTGCTCAACTCCGCCGACCGGCCCGTCCAGGTCGGCTCCCACTACCACTTCGCAGAGGCCAACCCAGGCCTCGACTTCGACCGCGCCGCAGCCCGCGGGCTCCGGCTCAACATCGCCGCCGGCACGGCCGTCCGCTTCGAGCCGGGCATCCCGGCTGCGGTGGAACTGGTCCCGCTGGCGGGCTCGCGGACCGTACCCGGACTGCGCGGGGAGACCGGAGGCCCGCTCGATGGCTGAGATCTCCCGCCGGGTGTACGCCGACCTGTTCGGACCGACGACCGGCGACCGGATCCGGCTCGCCGACACCGACCTCTTCGTCGAGATCGAGCAGGACCTCGGAGGCGGCCCCGGCCGGTCCGGCGACGAAGCCGTCTTCGGCGGTGGCAAGGTCATCCGCGAATCCATGGGCCAGGCCCGCACCACCCGGGCCGAGGGCGCACCCGACACCGTGATCACCGGAGTCGTGATCCTCGACCACTGGGGCATCGTCAAGGCCGACCTCGGCATCCGTGACGGCCGGATCTGCGGCATCGGCAAGGCCGGCAACCCCGACACCATGGACGGCGTCGATCCCGCGCTGGTCATCGGCCCCGAGACCGAGATCATCGCGGGCAACGGGAAGATCGTCACGGCCGGCGCCATCGACGCCCACGTGCACTTCATCTCCCCGACGGTCATCGACGAGGCCCTGGCCTCCGGGATCACCACCCTGGTCGGCGGCGGCACCGGACCGGCCGAGGGCACCAAGGCCACCACCGTCACCCCCGGACCCTGGCACCTGGCCCGGATGTTCGCGGCGCTGGAGGCCTACCCGGTCAACATCGGCCTCCTCGGCAAGGGGAACACCACCTCCCGCGAGGCCATGCACTCCCAGCTGCGCGGCGGAGCCCTCGGATTCAAGATCCACGAGGACTGGGGGGCCACCCCCGCCGCCATCGACGCCTGCCTGAGCGTCTGCGACGAGACCGGCGCCCAGGTCGCCATCCACACCGACACGCTCAACGAGGCCGGCTTCGTCGCCGACACCCTCGCGGCCATCGCCGGGCGGACCATCCACTCGTACCACACCGAGGGCGCGGGCGGCGGGCACGCACCCGACATCATCACCGTGGTCTCCGAGCCGAACATCCTGCCCAGCTCCACCAATCCCACCCGGCCGCACACCGTCAACACCGTCGAGGAACACCTCGACATGCTGATGGTCTGCCACCACCTCAACCCCGCCGTCCCCGAGGACCTCGCCTTCGCCGAGTCCCGGATCAGGCCCTCGACGATCGCCGCCGAGGACGTCCTGCACGACCTCGGCGCCATCTCCATCATCTCCTCCGACTCCCAGGCCATGGGCCGCGTCGGCGAGGTCGTGCTGCGCACCTGGCAGACCGCCCACGTGATGAAGCGGCGCCGCGGCTTCCTGCCCGGCGACGGACCCGCCGACAACCACCGGGCCCGCCGCTACGTCGCCAAGTACACGATCAACCCCGCCGTGGCCCAGGGCATCGCCCGCGACGTCGGCTCGGTCGAGACCGGGAAGCTCGCCGACCTGGTGCTGTGGAACCCCGCCTTCTTCGGGGTCAAGCCCGAGCTCGTCGTCAAGGGCGGCCAGATCGCCTACGCACAGATGGGCGACGCCAACGCCTCCATCCCCACCCCGCAGCCCGTCCTGCCCCGGCCGATGTTCGGCAGCCACGGCCGCGCACCCGGCCTGAACTCGCTGAACTTCACCGCACAGGCGGCGCTCGACGACGGCCTGCCCGAACGGCTCGGACTCGGCAAGCGGTTCACCGCCATTGAGACCACGCGGAAGGTGACCAAGGCGGACATGCGCAACAACGACGCCATGCCGCGGGTCGAGGTCGACGCCGACACCTTCACCGTCACCATCGACGGCGAAGCGGTCGAACCGGCGCCCGCCGCGGAACTGCCCATGGCCCAGCGCTACTTCCTCTTCTGATGGGCCTCTCCGCATGAGCCTCGCCGCGCTGCTCGTCCTCGCGGACGGCCGCTTCCCCGCCGGAGGCCACGCCCACTCCGGCGGGGCCGAGGCCGCCTGCAAGGCGGGCCGGATCCATGACGCCGCCACCCTGGAGGACTTCTGCCGAGGCAGGCTGCACACTGCCGGGCTCACCGCCGCCGCCCTCGCGGCGGCGGCCGCCGCCGGGCTCGACCCGGCCGTGCTCGACGCCGCGGCCGACGCCCGCACCCCGTCGCCCGCACTGCGCACCGCGGCGCGGCGGCTGGGCCGCCAACTGCTGCGGGCCGCGCGGGCGACCTGGCCCGACCCCGGACTGGAGCAGCTGGCCGCGGCGTTCCCGCGCGGCGCCCACCAGCCCGTGGTGCTCGGCCTCACCGCCCGGGCGGCCGGGCTCGGGCCGCAGGGCGCCGCGCACGTGGCGGTGTACGAGAGCGTCGGCGGACCGGCCACCGCCACCGTGCGGCTGCTGGGCCTGGACCCCTTCGAGGCGAGCGGGGTGCTGGCCCGGCTCGCCCCCGAGCTCGACGACGTCGCTGCCCGGGCCGTCGAGGCCGCCCACCAGGCCCTGCTGGACGGGGTCGAGGCCCTGCCCGCGGCCTCCTCGCCCCTGCTGGAGATCGCGGCCGAGGTCCATGCCGACTGGCCGGTCCGCCTCTTCGCCTCCTGACCACACCGCCGCACCCCTTCGACCCCCGGGAGCATCCCCATGCACCTCGACCACGCCGTCGCCCACACCCACCGCCACACCCACAGCGCCGAACCGCTGCGCGCCGACGGCACCCGGCGCGCCCTGCGCATCGGACTCGGCGGACCCGTCGGCTCCGGCAAGACCGCCACCGTCGCCGCCCTGTGCCGCGCGCTGCGCACCGAGCTGTCCATGGCAGTGGTCACCAACGACATCTACACCCGCGAGGACGCCGAGTTCCTGCTCCGCGAGGCGGTCCTGCCGCCGGAGCGGATCGCCGCCGTCGAGACCGGAGCCTGCCCGCACACCGCCATCCGCGACGACATCTCCGCCAACCTGGAGGCCGTCGAGGAACTGGAGGACGCCTTCCGCGAGCACGCCCCGCTCGACCTGGTCCTTGTCGAGTCCGGCGGGGACAACCTCACCGCCACCTTCTCCCGGGGCCTCGTCGACGCCCAGATCTTCGTCATCGACGTGGCCGGCGGCGACGACATCCCGCGCAAGGGCGGGCCCGGCGTCACCACCGCCGACCTCCTCATCGTCAACAAGACCGACCTCGCCCCCCACGTCGGCTCCGACCTCGGCCGGATGGCCCGCGACGCCGCCGAGCGGCGTGGCGACCTGCCCGTCGCCTTCCAGTCGCTGCGCGGCCCCGAGGGCGTGGCCCCGGTCGCCGCCTGGGTCCGCGAGCGCATCGCCGCCTGGACCGTACGGTGACCACCGCGCCCCCCGTCCCCCCGCCCGCCACCGGAGTGCGGGCCACCGCCCGCATCCACGCCGTGGCCGACGGACGGGGCGGGACCGCGCTGCCCCTGCTCGCCGGGGAGGGCCCGCTCGCCCTGCGCCGCACCCGCGGCCGGGAGGCCGAGGCCGGGGTCGTGCTCGTCGGCGCGATGAGCGCCCCGCTCGGCGGCGACCACCTCACCGTCCGCGCCACCGCCGGACCGGGGGCCCGGCTGGCCCTGACATCCGCGGCGGCCACCCTGGCGCTGCCCGGCCGGGCGGGCGAGCCCGCGCGCTACGACGTGGAGCTGGACCTGGAGGACGGTGCCTCGGTGCGGTGGCTTCCGGAGCAGCTCGTCTCGGTCCGCGGCAGCGACCTGCGGGTGCGCACGCGGGTCCGGCTGGCCCCGACCGCACGCCTGCTGCTGCGCGAGGAACAGGTACTGGGACGCCACGGGGAGCAGTCCGGACTGCTCCGCAGCCGCCTCACCGTCACCCGCGGCGGCCGGCCGCTGCTGGACCAGGAGCTCGCCTGCGGGCCCGGCGCTCCCGGCGGCTGGGACGGCCCGGCCGGCCTGGCCGGGCACCGGGCCGTCGGCCAGCTCCTCGTCGTGGACCCGGCCTTCGCGCAGGACCCGCCGTCGGCCGCGGTGCTGGGGGAGTGCGCCGTCGCGACACCGCTGGCGGGACCGGCCGTGCTCGTGACGGCCCTGGCCGGGGACGCCCTGCGGCTGCGCGAGGTCCTCGACGAGGCCTGCCGCGCCTACCATCGCTGAACGCCGGACGAACCGGGCACCGCTCAGCGGTACTCGGCTGTCCGGTTATCGGCTTGGCAAAGAAGTCGACGGCACCCTGTCGCCGGGGCGGGAGAAGACGACAGGATCCCCCTGCACGCCGACGACCGCAGCGGCCAACCCGGCTGCCAACGCGGCATTTGACGCAGGGGGAACAACCACGTGATACGCAACGCGGCGCTGGGGAGCGCCGCCACACTGATCACCGGCGCCCTGGCCGCGAGCCTGCTGCTCGCCCCGCCGGCCGCCGCCGCCCCGGCCGACCGGGACGTCCGGCTCCCGGAGGCGCTGGGCGTGCAGATCGCAGCCGCCCGCGCCGCCCGTACCGGGATCGACTGGAAGGACTGCCCCGCCGACTGGGGCCTGGAGAAGCCCATCCAGTGCGGCTGGGTGAAGGTACCGCTGGACTACGCGAAGCCGTACGGCAAGACCATCGACATCGCCGTCGACCGGATCGGCAGCACGGGGACCAAGGAGGAGCGCCAGGGCGCTCTCGTCTACAACCCCGGCGGCCCCGGGGGTTCCGGCATGCGCTTCCCGCGCCGTGTCACCACCAAGAGCCCGCTGTGGGTCAACGCTTCCAAGGCCTACGACTTCGTGGGCTTCGACCCGCGCGGTGTCGGCCATTCCGCGCCCATCTCCTGCATCGACCCGCAGGAGTTCGTGAAGGCCCCCAAGGCCGACCCGGTCCCCGACACCGAGGCTGACAAGCGCGCCCAGCGCAAGCTCGCCGCCGAGTACGCGGACGGCTGCAAGGAGCGCAGCGGCGAGATGCTGCCGCACATGACCACGCCGAACACCGCCCGCGACCTCGACGTCGTCCGGGCCGCCCTCGGCGAGCGGAAGCTGAACTACCTCGGCGTCTCCTACGGCACCTACCTGGGCGGGGTCTACGCGACCCTCTTCCCGACCCACGTGCGCCGCATGATCGTCGACAGTGTGGTGGACCCGTCGCAGGACAACATCTGGTACGAGGCCAACCTCGGCCAGGACGTCGCCTTCCAGATGCGCTGGAACGACTGGCAGGACTGGGTCGCCAAGAACGACGCCGTCTTCCACCTCGGCGACACCCGCGCGAAGGTCGACGCCAAGTGGCAGGAGCTGCGCGGCAGGGCCAAGGCCGCCCCGCTCGGCGGGATCGTCGGCCCGGCCGAGCTCATCGGCTTCTTCCAGAGCGCCCCGTACTACGACTCCTCCTGGGTGCCCGTCGCCCAGACCTTCGCGGCCTGGGCGGCCGGCGACGAGCAGGCGCTCATCGACGCCATCGCCCCGGACATGTCGGACACCAAGGGCAACGCGGCGTCGGAGAACAGCAACGCCGTCTACACCGCCGTCGAGTGCGCCGACGCGAAGTGGCCCACCAGCTGGACCAAGTGGGACCGGGACAACACCAGGCTGCACGAGAAGTACCCGTTCCTCACCTGGTCGAACGCCTGGATGAACCTGCCGTGCGCGACCTGGAGGTCCAAGCAGAGCACCCCGATCGAGGTCGGCGCCAGGCGCGGCCTGCCGCCGGTCCTGATCGTCCAGTCCGAGCGGGACGCGGCCACCCCGTACAAGGGCGCCGTCGAGCTGCACCGCCGGCTCGCCGGCTCGCGCCTGATCACCGAGAAGAACGCCGGCTCGCACGGTGTCACCAGCCTGGTGAACAGCTGCGTCAACACGCGGGTGGACACCTACCTGCTCACCGGCAAGGTCGACGCCAAGGACGTGACGTGCGCCCCGCACGCCACCCCGGTCGCCCCGGCGGCGGCCGCCGCCCGATCGCTGGACGCCGCTCCGGCCGACCTTCCGGCACGCGAGGAACTGCCCGCCGTCCGCTGACGCGGGACGGGTGGGCGGGAGCCCCGCAGGACCCGTGAAGCGGGAGAAGGCTCAGCGCGTGCGCCGGGCCTTCTTCCGCGCTTCCTCCTCCTCGGCCTTCACCTCGGCCGCGTACCGGTCGACGTACTCCTGCCCGGACAGGCCGAGGATCGCGTACATGATCTCGTCGGTGACCGCCCGCAGGACGGCGCGCTCGCGCTCCATCCCGGCGTACCGGGAGAAGTCCAGCGGCTCACCGAAGCGAATGGTCACCCGCCGGATGTTCGGGATCTTCTGGCCGGGCGGCTGGATCTCGAAGGTGCCGACCATCGCGCAGGGAATGACCGGGACCCCGGCTCCCAGGGCCATCGCGGCCACGCCCACCTTGCCCTTGTACAGCCGGCCGTCGTGCGAGCGCGTGCCCTCCGGGTAGATGCCCAGCAGCTCGCCCTTGGCCAGCACCCCCAGCCCCTCGCGCAGAGCCGCCTGGCCGGCGTCCTTGCCGGAGCGGTCCACGGGGATCTGCCCGGCGCTGCGGAAGAAGGCGGCGGTGAGCCTGCCCTTGAGCCCCGGTCCGGTGAAGTACTCGGCCTTCGCGAGGAAGGTGATCCGCCGGGCCAGGATCGCCGGCATCAGGAAGTGGTCGGAGAACGACAGGTGATTGCCCGCGACGATCGCCGCGCCCTCCGCCGGGATGTTCTCCAGCCCCTCGATCCGCGGCCGGAACAGCAGTCGCAGCAGGGGGCCGAGGAACACGTGCTTGAGCAAGAGGTAGAACACCAGGCCGCTCCTGTCGGTATCCCGTCGTCACGGCCAGTCTACGGACGGTGAGTCGCGGGATGGAGGGGGCGGTGGTGACCTTCCTCAGGTACTGCGCGAGGCGGCCATCCCCGCCGTCAGCAGCCCCAGGACCACCCATCCGAACCACAGCCAGCCGTTGCTGCCGAGGACCACGGAATACGTGGCGACGGCCACCAGTGCGGCGAAGGTCATCACTGCCATCGCCTTAACGGATCCGGTCATGCCCCATGGTGGCGCGCCGGGACGGGATCGCGCTACTGGCCACGCGCTTGGAGCGAGGCGAGATACGCGTTGTACGCCTCCAGCTCCTGGTCCCCGTTGCGGTCGGCGGCCCGGTCCGAGCGCTTCGCGGCCCGCTGCTCGGAGTGGTACCACTGGTAGATCAGGGCGATCAGGACGAGCACCGAGGGGATCTCGCTGAACGCCCAGGCGATGCCGCCGCCCCACTGCTGGTCGAGCAGCGGATCGATGCCGAGGGAGGCCGGCGGGTTCGCGTACGTCTTGATCATCGGCTGGCTCGCCATCATCAGCGCGATACCGAAGAAGGCGTGGAAGGGCATGCCCGCGAAGAGCTCCAGCATCCGCATGACGTATCCCGGACGGTGCGGACCGGGGTCGACGCCCATGATCGGCCAGAAGAAGATCATGCCGACCGCGAAGAAGTGGACCATCATCGAGATGTGCCCGGCGCGGCTCTCCATCAGGAAGTCGAAGAGCGGGGTGAAGTACAGCGCGTAGAGGCTCGCGATGAACATCGGGATCGTGAAGGCCGGGTGGGTGATCACCCGCATGTAGCGGCTGTGCAGCAGCGCCAGCAGCAGTTCGCGCGGCCCCTTGCGCCCGCGCGCGGCGGGCGGCAGCGCGCGCAGCGCCAGCGTCACCGGGGCGCCCAGCAGCACCAGGATCGGGGTGATCATGCTGATCACCATGTGCTGGACCATGTGCACGCTGAACATGACCATGCCGTAGTCGTTCAGCTTGGTGCACATCACCAGGATCACGGTCAGCACGCCCAGCGTGAACGCGATGGTCCGGCCCAGCGGCCAGGAGTCCCCGCGCCGGCGCAGCCGCAGCACCCCCCACCCGTACAGGGCGAGCCCGAGCACGGAGGCGAACAGGAAGAACGCGTCGAAGGAGAACTCCAGCCCGCGCCCGAGAGTGAACGGCGGCAAGTCCATGTGCATGTCCATGCCGTGCCCGCTGTGGTCCATCTGTTCACTCCCTCGACTGTGCTGCCCCACCACACTAGTGCCGCCCCCGTGCGCTCGTGCGCGCGGGGGCGGCCCAGGACAAAAGGGGCGTACAGAGGGGGTGTCAGAGTACGGTCTGCGCCTCGTCGTAGCGCTCGGCCGGGACGGTCTTCAGGGTCGACGTCGCCTCGGCGAGCGGCACCATCTCGATGTCCGTGCCGCGCAGCGCGGTCAGCATGCCGAACCGGCCCCGGTGCGCCGCCTCCACCGCGTGCCACCCGAAGCGGGTCGCGAGGACGCGGTCGTACGCGGTGGGCGTGCCGCCGCGCTGGACGTGGCCCAGGATCACCGGCCGGGCCTCCTTGCCCAGGCGGTTCTCCAGCTCGACGGCCAGCAGGTTGCCGATGCCGGCGAACCGCTCGTGGCCGTAGATGTCCTTGCCGCGCTCCTCGAAGGCCATCGAGCCGGGCTTCGGCTTGGCGCCCTCGGCGACCACGACGATCGCGAACCGCTTGCCCGCGGAGAAGCGCTCGCCGACGATCGCCGTCAGCTCATCGATGTCGAAGGGGCGTTCCGGTACGACGATCGCGTGCGCGCCGGCCGCCATGCCCGAGTGCAGGGCGATCCAGCCGGTGTGGCGGCCCATGACCTCGACGACCATCACGCGCTGGTGGGACTCGGCGGTGGTCTTCAGCCGGTCCAGCGCCTCCGTGGCTACCCCGACGGCGGTGTCGAAGCCGAAGGTGACGTCGGTGGAGGCGATGTCGTTGTCGATGGTCTTCGGGACGCCGACGATCGGCAGACCGGCCTGCGAGAGCAGGTTGGCGGCCTTCAGGGTGCCCTCGCCGCCGATCGGGATGATCGCGTCGAGCCCGAGGTCGGCCACGTGCCCGCGGGCCCGCTCGACGCCGTCGCGCAGGTGCTCGGGCTGGACCCGGGAGGAGCCGAGGATGGTGCCGCCGCGGGCGAGGATGCCGGCGACGGCATCGAGGTCGAGCTTGCGGTAGTCCGCTTCCAGCAGGCCCTTCCAGCCGTCGTGGAAGCCGATCACCTCGTCGCCGTGGTCGACGACGGCGCGGTGTACGACGGAGCGGATGACGGCGTTGAGGCCGGGGCAGTCGCCACCGGAAGTGAGCACACCTATGCGCATGGCAGAAGAGACCTTTGCAACGTGGGCCGGCGACCGGACCACGTCGTCCGGTGGGAACTACGGCCACCCTACAAGCGGTTTAGCAGTGCGCTGAACCATCCTCCACATGCTGGTCGCACTCCTCGTACAAAACGACGTCGGCCCGGTTCCCCCAAGGGAAAACCGGGCCGAACACATGATGCGGGGGCCGCCCTGATGAGCGGTTTCCGCGGCTGTTACGCGGGCTGCGTCGCGGCCGCGATGCGCTCCGCGCGGAGCGCCTCGTACCACCGGTCGTCTATGGCCGGCAGCGCGTTCACGTCGAGGGCCAGCTTCAGCAGCAGGTCCGCGATGTGCGGGTTGCGCGCCATCACGGGACCGTGCATGTAGGTGCCGAACACCGTGTCGTTGTACGCGCCTTCGGTGCCGTCGCCGGTGCCGTTGCCGCGGCCCATCGTCACCCGGGCGAACGGCTTGGCCGTCGGGCCGAGGTGGGTGACGCCCTGATGGTTCTCGAAGCCCGTCAGCTGCGGCAGGCCCAGGCGAGGGTCGATGTCGGCGAGGACGTCGCCGACGCACCGCTCCCCCTCACCGCGCACGGTGACGACGTCCAGCAGGCCGAGGCCCTCCTGGCGCTGGCCCTGGTCGTTGACGAACTCGTTGCCGAGGATCTGGTAGCCGGCGCAGACCGAGAAGACGATCGCCCCGTTCGAGACGGCGCGCTCCAGACCGCCGTCGCGCAGCAGCCGCTCCGCGGCCAGGCGCTGCGGCCGGTCCTCGCCGCCGCCGATCAGGTAGATGTCGCCCGAGGTGGGGATGGGCTGGTCGCTGCGCACGTCCACACGCTGCACGTCCAGGCCGCGCTGGCGGGCCCGGCGCTCCACGACGAGGGCGTTGCCCTGGTCTCCGTACGTGCTGAGCAGGTCGGGGTAGACCCACACCAGACGCAGGCTGTTGTCGCTCATGCTCTTGTGTCCTCTGGGGGTATGAGTACTAGTTGCCGACGCGGCGGCGCACGTCCTGGAAGGCGGTGTAGTTGGCGATCAGCTCGATCTGTCCGGGCGGCGCCAGCTGCACGGCCTCGTCGAGGGTCTCGCACACCCGGAAGTCCAGGCCCGCGACCTCGAGGCGGACCGCGAGGTCCAGCTTGCGGTCGCCGATCACGAAGATCGGGTGGCCGGCCAGGCGCGGGTAGTCGACGTCCCACAGCCAGGAGGTGTCGGTCCCGTCGGCGCCGCGCGCGTTCACGGAGAGGATCACCGGGGTCGGCGGCGGGTCGATCAGCGAAAACGTTTCGAGCCAGCCCGCGGGGTTCTTCGCGAGCAGGAGGCGCAGTTCGCGGCCCTGGAAGTTGACCACGTCGTAGCGGCCGGCGACGGCCTGCACCTGGTACATCCGCTCCAGCGCGACCTGCGGCGGGACGCCGAAGACGGCGGCCACGGCGGCCGAGGTGGCGGCGTTGGCCTTGTTGGCGCGGCCGGGCAGCTGGAGGTGGATCGGCCAGGCCGAGCCGTGCGGGTCCAGCACGTGGTCGCCGGAGAGCACCCAGGTCGGGGTCGGGCGCCGGAAGCCGCACTCGCCGCAGAACCAGTCGTCGCCGGGGCGCTGCATGACACCGCCGCAGGAGGGGCACGACCAGGCGTCGTCCTTCCACTCCTGGCCGGCCGCGACCCACACCACGTTCTGCGAGGAGGAGGCGGACCAGACGATCAGCGGGTCGTCGCAGTTGGCGACGATGACCGCCTTGGAGCCCTGGAGGCCCTCGCGCCACTTCTCCGCGAGCATGCGGGTCTCGGCGGCGCGGTCCAACTGGTCGCGGGAGAGGTTGAGCAGGGCGATCACCTTGGGGGTGACGTCCCGGGCCACCCCGGCCAGGTACTTCTCGTCGACCTCGATGACGCCGTACTTGGCGTCCGAGCCGCCGGCCAGAGCCGAGGTGATGCCCGCCGGCATGTTGGCGCCGAGGGCGTTGGAGACGACCGGACCGCTGGCCCGCAGGGCCTCGGCGATCAGCCGGGTCGTCGTGGTCTTGCCGTTCGTCGCGGAGACGAGGACGACGTCGAGGTGTTGCGCCAGCGCGCCGAGAAGATCGGGGTCGAGCCTGAGTGCGACCTTGCCGCCGATCACCGATCCGCTTCCGCGTCCCGCGGCCCGCGACACCGCCGCCGCGGCCTTGCCCGCCGTCACGGCCAGCTTGGCCCGCGGCGAAAGCGGCTCCGTGTTGCCTGCCATCGTCCCTTGTCCTCCTAGCGTCGGTCGGCCCCAGCCTATCCAGTACCTGCCGCAGCCTTGACCGCGGCGCCCCCGCCCCGCCGCGGATCTCCTCATATAGTCGCCCGTCGTAGGCTTGACGCCATGCGACAGCGCCTGATCCCCGGAACCACCGGTCTCGTCCGCACCATGAGCCTGCTGGGTGATCCGGTGCTCCACTCGCCCTGCCCGGAGGTCACCGAATTCGGCCCGGCCCTCGACCGGCTGATCGAGGACATGTTCGCGACGATGTACGCCGCCGAGGGGGTCGGCCTCGCCGCGAACCAGATCGGTGTCGCCCAGCGGGTGTTCGTCTACGACTGTCCCGATGACGAAGACGTACGACACGTCGGGCACATCGTCAACCCTCGTCTGGTGACGGCCGACGGGGAAGAGTTCCTCGGACCCGAGGGCTGCCTGTCGCTGCCGGGGCTGGAGGCGGGCACGGCCCGCTTCGACCACGCGGTCGTGGAGGGGGTCGCCTCGGACGGGGCTCCCGTACGGATTTCCGGTACGGGGTTCTTCGCGCGGTGCCTGCAGCACGAGTGCGACCACCTGGACGGGACCGTGTACGCGGACCGCGTGACGGGGATGCGGGCCCGCCGCCTGCGGCGGGCGATCCGCAAGGCCCCCTGGGGCCCCGGCGCCACGCCCTAGGTGGATGACTCCGCCCCGGGAACCCGGCGCCGCCGGGAACCGGGCTCTGCCCGGACCCGCGCCTCGAACGCCGGCGGGGCTGGGTGTGGGACCCCGCACCCCACGCGCCTGTCGGCTGGGGATGAGCCCGGCCCGTGCCCGGAGCGGCGGTGGAGTCGGGGATGGGCCGGGCCCGTGTCCGGAGGGTGGCGGGGCCGGAGTCGTCAGAAGCCCGGGCCGTCCTTGCGGTTGCCGGCGGTGGCGAGGCGGCCCCAGAGGAGGTCGGTGAGGGCCGCGACCAGGTCCGCGCGGTCACAGGGGCGTTCACCCAGCCACCAGTCGCCGGCCGCGTGCATCATGCCGACGATGCCGTGGCCCCAGACCCGGGCCAGCCGCTCGCCGTCGGCGCCGAGGTCCACCCGCTCGCTGATCACCTGGGCCAGCTCCTCGCCGAGCCTGCGCAGCAGCGGCGCCGAGTGCAGGCCGACGTCGAAGCCCCGTTCGGCGGTGTGGGAGTCCTCCGCGGGGTGCATCAGAAAGCGGTACACCTGCGGGCGGGCCTCGATGGCGGCCAGGTAGGTGTCGAGGGTCGCCTCCACCCGCCGGCGGCGTTCCGCGGGGGCGTCGAGCGCGGCCCGCAGCGAGTCGAGCAGGGCATCGGTGTGCCGGACGGCGAGTGCCTGGTAGAGGCCCGCCTTGTCCCCGAAGTGCCGGTAGAGGATGGGCTTGGTGATGCCGGCCTCGGCCGCGATGGCGTTCATGGAGGCCTTGGGGCCGTCCCTGAGTACGACCCGGTCGGCGGCTTCGAGCAGCTCCCGCCGACGGCGTTCGGCCGCTCCCGGTTCGCCGGTCTGCTGCGTGGTCTCCATGACGTGTTCTCTCCCCGCCCTTGCGATGTGCGTGACGCACACGCAACGTAACACCCGAGGCACCTCGGCGATCGAATCGGCGGACACGGACTGCGGGCCGACGGCGCCGTCGCTCGCGCTTGACAGTACTTACTCGCCGGTAACAGACTGTGGCCCCCACGTAGGTTACCGCTAGTAACCTCCGGAGTGACGAGTGCGGACAGGTGGAGGGAACATGGCGGAGTTCACCATGGAGCTGAACGACGACCAGAAGCAGGTACGGGACTGGATCCACGGCTTCGCGGCCGACGTGATGCGACCCGCCGCCGCGGAATGGGACGAGCGCGAAGAGACTCCGTGGCCCGTCATCCAGGAGGCCGCCAAGGTCGGCATCTACTCCCTGGACTTCTACGCCCAGCAGTTCTTCGACCCGACCGGGCTCGGCATTCCGATGGCCATGGAGGAGCTCTTCTGGGGCGACGCCGGGATCGCGCTGTCCATCGTCGGCACCGGGCTCGCGGCGATCGGCGTCGTGGCCAACGGCACCGAGGAGCAGATCGGCACCTGGATCCCCCAGATGTACGGCACCCCCGACGACGTGAAGGTCGCCGCCTTCTGCTCCTCCGAGCCGGACGCCGGCTCGGACGTCGGCTCCATGCGCACCCGCGCGGTCTACGACCAGGCCAAGGACGAGTGGGTGCTCAACGGCACCAAGACCTGGGCCACCAACGGCGGTATCGCCAACGTCCACATCGTCGTGGCGGTCGTCGACCCCGCGCTCGGCACCAAGGGGCACGCGTCCTTCATCGTGCCGCCCGGCACGCCCGGGCTGTCCCAGGGGCAGAAGTTCAAGAAGCACGGCATCCGCGCCTCCCACACCGCCGAGGTGGTCCTGGAGGACGTACGGGTCCCCGGCAACTGCCTGCTCGGCGGCAAGGAGAAGCTGGACGAGCGGCTCGCCCGGGCCCACGAGCGCGCCCGCAGCGGCGGGGGCGAGCGGGTCAAGAACGCGGCCATGGCCACCTTCGAGGCCTCCCGTCCGGCCGTCGGCGCGATGGCCGTGGGCACCGCGCGCGCCGCGTACGAGGTCGCCCTCGACTACGCGAAGACCCGCACGCAGTTCGGCCGCCCGATCATCGACAACCAGGGCGTGGCCTTCCAGCTCGCCGACATGCGCACGCAGATCGACGCCGCGCGGCTGCTGGTGTGGCGGGCGTCGTGGATGGCGGTCGCGGGCCGGCCGTTCGAATCGGCCGAGGGCTCGATGTCCAAGCTCTTCGCGAGCGAGGTCTCCAAGAAGGTCACCGCCCAGGCCGTCCAGATCCTCGGCGGCAACGGCTACACCCGTGAGTACCCGGTCGAGCGGATGCACCGGGACAGCGCGATCTACACCATCTTCGAGGGCACCAGCGAGATCCAGCGGCTGGTGATCGCGCGGACGATCTCCGGCATGCCGATCCGCTAGCGCGGGGCCGGACGGGTTCGGCGGCTCCAGCCCGGCGGACCCCGCGCGGTGCCTGCCTGCGGATCCCCGTGCCGACGCGGTCGCGGGCTGCCGGTCCGCCGGCGCAGGGTTCGCCGGGTCGGCGCCCGTGGCCCCACGGGCCGGCGGCCGCTTCGGCCTACGGGATCACGGGCTCGCGGAGCCCTTTCGGCGCCGGACGCGGCTGTCCCGCCTGCCTGTGGGCCCGAGAGTCGACGGGGTCATGGGCTGCCGGTCCGCAGGGGGGCGCGCTGGGCGCGCTCCGCGTCACCGCCTGCGGGCCGGTGCGGATTTCGGCGGGCCGGTCCCGCTTCCGGTGGTCGTGCGATCTCGGCGTGCCGATCCGCTCGCGCGGGGGTAGACGGGTCCGGCGCAGCTTTGGAGCTGCTCCGTGGGCGGCCCCGGCCGGCCGGGCCTCAGCGCAGGGGGGCCAGGCAGCTCGTGGTCGTGCCGCCGGGGCCGTACTCGGGGTAGGCGTAGAGCTCGCCGTCCGCGCAGGTCGTGCCGGGACCGAGGTGGCGGGTGACGCGGTACTCCGCGTTCGGTGAGTCGCAGGGCTCCACGAGCAGGGTCTGGCCGGAGCCCTTCGCCACGTCGCGCACGCACTGGCCGACGCTCAGCCTCGTCGGCTCCTCGTCGCCGGCCAGCAGGCCCAGTACCACGAGCGTGGGGATCGCGAGGGCGAGGAGCGCGAGCGGCGCGAGGACGAGCAGCGCCGGCGCACGCCGCCACAGCGGCCTGCCCGGGTCGAGCGCCGGGCGGAAGCCGCCGGACGGGGGAGCGAGCCTGCGGAAGGCCGCCCGCGGGCCGAGGTTCATGAGCAGGGTCACGGGGGTGATGAAGAGGGACAGCGGGCTCCACCAGCCCTGCCACAGGGTGTCCGACGACATGCCGCGGTAGGTGGCCAGGCCGCAGTCCCGGCAGAACGGGCCCCGGCGGCTCAGGAACCGTGCCAGCACGACCAGGCCCTGGTGGCCCCGGACGGTGGCGGGCGCGGCCGGCCAGGCCCCGCACACGCTGCAGCCGTGGCGTCCCGGCTGCGGGTGGGTGCCGTACGCGCCGTACGGCTGCTGCGGGCCCGTGAACACGGGGCCGCCGTACGGGCCGGGTCCCTGGTGCTGCGGGGCTGGCGGTGGCGGAGTGGCCACGGATCTTCTCCTCTTGCGGTGCCGTGATCACCGGCGCGGTGATCACGGCAGAGTAGCCCGCACCGTCAGCGGGCCAGCAGCCGGGCGATGGCGCGGCCGAAGAGGAGGCGGCCGGCGGCCGCCACCGCGGGGTCGAGGGCGCGGGGGAGGCCGCGCAGGCGCAGTTCCTCGCGCCAGTGGACCTCCGAGCCGCCCGTGGGAAGGGGGCGGATCTCGATCTCCGCCCAGCCCGTCACCGCCCGGCCGCGCTTCTCCAGCCGGACGAGCCCCGGCGAGTCCGCCGCGGGCGGCCGCCAGACCACGACCTCCATCCGGTCGTCGAATGTGATCCTGCCCACACCTGTGCGGGCCGTGAAGATCGTTCCCGCGTGCGTCGGAGGAGGGGTCTCGACGATCGTCCGCGTGAGGGGGACCTGCGCTCCGTGGCGCTCCCAGTCCGTGAGCCGCGACCACGCCTCGGCGGCCGGTGCGGACGAGCGGTGAACGATCCGGATAACGGGCATGAGCGCATGGTAATCGGGCATACACACCGTGAACTGGACGGCGAATATGGGTTCCGTCCGGGGGTGGCGATCAGTAATACTCGCCGCCACCGTGGATCGCGGATTCGACCGGGTGACCACCGGCCCTCCCGCCCCACTTCGCGAGGAGGTGCGCCAATGTGCTCCCACCAGCCCCCCTGCCCAGCCGCCGACAGCGCCGACCACGACGCCGCCCGCATTATGGCCTCCCACCCCGAACAGGGATGGAGCCTGCTGTGCAACGGAGTCGTGATCTTCGACGACACCGGTGAACTGCTCCCCGACAGCCGTGCGGTCGAACCCCGCCGCCCGGCCCTGGTCTGAGCGAGGAGGCAGCATGCGCCAGCAGCTGATCCGAAAGCCCGTCCCCAAGCCCGCCCCCCGAGACCTGGACCTGCGCACACCGTCGGGCAGACCCCTCCCGTACTGACGGGAGCCCCGATGCGGTTACGCAGCGCGCCGTCCGCGGGCTGGGTTCAGCCCGTGGGCGCCGCCGCCCCGCCCCGGAACGCCGCCTCGAAGGCCGCGTTTCCGATTGCCGCCCGCGCCTGCCGTTCGCCCTGGTCCCGTACGGCCGTCAGCGAGGGTGACCCCATCTGCGGCCGGCCCACGGTCCGCCACCACGCGTGCCCGGTGCCCAGCAGGCGTGCCGCCAGCTCGCCGTCGCCCAGCCCGGCCACGGCCGCGGCCAGCAGGTCCAGGCCCAGCGCGATGCCCAGCCGGTCGCCGAGGAGCCGCTTCCCGGAGAGCATGGCCCGCACGTGCCGTGCGGCCTCGCCGTGGTCGCCCATGCCCAGCGCGGCCACCGCCAGGATGTAGTCCGCGTACGCCCGCATCCAGCGCTCGCCCAGCTCCGCGCAGGCCTCCCGCAGTGACCGCGCCTCCTCGGTCGCGTCCCCGAAGCGCCCCAGGGCACACAGGGAGTAGCTGGTGGACAGCTTGCAGAGCAGCCAGCCCGGTCCGGTGGTCCGCCCGCCGTGGGCGGCCCGGGCCTGCGGGCCGGACAGTTCCAGGGCCCGTACCGGGTCGCCCGGCATCAGGACCGACGCCGCGTGCAGGTAGGCGGCGCGCAGTTCCCGTTCCGGGTCCGCCAGGTGGGCCGCGTCCCGCGCGCACTCCTCGCCGAGGCGCCGGGCCTCGTCCATGTCCCCCTGGAGCACCATCGTCAGCCCGAGGGCCCACAGGGCCTGGTTGTACGCGAGTTCTGTACGCGGGGCGAGCCGCAGGGCGCGTTCCAGGAACGCCCGGCCCTCGTGCACGTGCCCGCACGCGAACCAGTAGAACCACAGCGCCCCGGCCATCTCCAGTGCCGCCGTCGGGTCGGCGGTGAGCAGGTGCTCCAGTGCGGTGCGCAACTGCGCGTGCTCGGCGGTGATCCTGCGGTACCAGTCCACCTGCCCCGGACCCATCCAGCCCCGGTCGGCGGCGTGCGAGAGCGCCGCGTACCAGTGGGCGTGCCGGTCGGTGACCAGTTGGGTCTCGCCGAGTTCGGCGAGCCAGTCGTTCCCGTACTCGCGGATCGTGTCCAGCAGGCGGTAGCGGGTGCCGGCGCCCCGTTCCTCGGTGCGCAGGACCACGGACTTGGCGGCGAGACCGGCCAGTACGCGTTCCACCCGGGCGGCGGGCAGCGGGCCGCCCGCGCACACGGCGCGCGCCGCGGCGATGTCGAAGTCGCCGGTGAACACCGAGAGCCGGGCCCACAGGAGCCGTTCCAGCGGCTCGCACAGCTCGTGGCTCCAGCCGATCGTGGTCCGCATCGTCTGGTGCCGGGGCGGCCGCGGGACACGGACGTCCGAGAGCATCTCGAAGCGTTCGCCGATCCGCTCGGCCATCTGCTCGACCGTCCACAACCGCAGCCGGGCGCCCGCGAGTTCCAGGGCGAGGGGGATCCCGTCCAGACGCCGGCACACCTCGGCGGCCACCGCGGTCCGCTCCGGGTCGGCGAAGACGGCCGCGGCGCGGGGGCTCGCGGCGAGGGCGCGGGCCCGGAAGAGGGCCAGGGCGTCGCTGTCGGGACCCTCGCAGGGCAGCGGACGCACCTCGACGACGTCCTCGATCGCGCTGCGCAGCGGCTCGCGGGAGGTGACCAGGATGGTCAGCCCGGGCGCGGACTGCAGGAGTTCGCCCGCCAGGTGCCGGCAGTCGGGGACGAGGTGCTCGCAGGTGTCGAGGACGAGCAGGAGCTCCCTGTCGGCCATCCAGGCGCACAGCTCCTCGTCGAGGGGGCGCGGGGAGTGGTCCAGGAGGCCGACGGCGTGCGCGACGGTCGCGGTCAGCAGGGCCGGATCGCGCAGCGGTGACAGCTCGACCCACCAGACGCCGTCGGGCCGGGCCTGGCCGGCGTCGGCGACCGCGCGCAGGGCGAGCCGGGACTTGCCGACGCCTCCCACCCCGGTCAGGGTGATCAGTCTCCGCTCGCGCAGCAACCGTCCGAGCAGGTGCAGTTCGGGCTCCCTGCCGATGAAGCTCGCGGGCTCCTGCGGCAGGTTGCCCGGAGGTGTCCCGGCGCCCGGTTCGGGGACGCCGTCCGTGGAATCTGGCTGATTGTCATTGACCGAGTACTCACCGAACACGGGAGTATTGTGCGTGATCTTCTTATCCCACCGTGCCGTTAAGGCCGGATCGGGTGCCCCCGGATCACGCGACGAGCGTGATCCGCCGCTCCGCGGAGAAGGCGCCCCAGTTGCCGTCGGGGAGCCTGGCCCGCAGTTTCACGGTCCATTCGGTGCCTGCCGGTTCGGCCACCGTGAGGCGGTGTTCCACCCGGCCGGTGGGCACCGCGCCCGCACCGAACTGGATGACGGTCGTGGGACGTCCGTTGACGTACAGCTCGTACTCGGCGGTGGGGCGGCCGGTGTCGGGGGCGGTCCAGGTGAGGGTGACGGCGCCCGGTGAGGCGGTCGCGGTGAGCTCGGCGGGGGCGGTGCCCGGCCCGTCGCCGGAGGCGGGCGGCGTGCTCACGTCCACGGCCGGGCCGTCGGGGGAGGAGTTGTCGGCGCCGTCGCGGGCCCGGACCGTGAAGGTGTAGACGGTGTCGGGCCGCAGGCCGGTCAGGGTGGTCGCGCTCTCGCCGGGGCCGGCCGTGTGGATGCGTACGCCGCCCTGGTGGACGTCGTAGGCCGTGACGCCCGAGTCGTCCGTCGAGGGGGTCCACGCCACCCGGGCGGACCGGGGTCCGGTCGCGACGGCGGTGGTGGTGGCGGGGGCGGAGGGCGCCGTGCGGTCCTCCGCCTTGGCCGCCGGGGTGGTCGCGAGCGCGGCCGGAGCGGCTTCGGAGAGGTTCCCGGCGGCGTCCCGGGCCCGCACGGTGAAGGAGTAGCCGGTCTGCGGGGTGAGGCCGGTGATGTCCACCATGGTCTTCTCGGCCGGGAGTTCGCGCACCGGCCTGTCGCCCTCGAAGACCTGATAGTGCGTCACTCCGTCCCGGTCCGCGGCCGCGTTCCACATGACGTGCACGGAGGTGGCGCTGCCGGCCTGGGCGGTGAGTCCGGTGGGGGCGGACGGCGGCTCGGTGTCGGGCGCGGTGCACGCGCTGAGGCCCGTGAGGACGGTGAGGGACAGGAAGAGGGCGAGCGTGGGGGCGCTGCGTCGCACGGGGTGCCTTCCTCGGCTTCCGTAAAGGTCTAGACATATATGGCACGGGAGGCGGGAGGGCGACAAGACCTGTGCGTAACGGACCGGCGATGTGACCCGATTCGTCGACTTCTGATCACGTCTGGCATTATTGCCAGCTCTTTGCAATAACGGATGAACGTGAACAGGGATGTGCAGAGCATGACGGCCCGGACAGTACGGGGAGCGGCCAGGGCGACACTGGCCGCCGCACTCATCACGGGCGTGGCGGCCTGCTCCACCCCCGGAGCCGGGGCCGGCGGCGCGGCCGGCGCGGACTCGGTCGTGGTCGGCACGGCCACCGAGCCGGAGAGCCTCAGCCCGCTGCTCGGCTACGGCAAGGACGGCAACTCCAAGATCTTCGACGGTCTGCTCACGCACGACGCGGACATGAAGCTGAAGCCCGCGCTGGCCGCGTCCCTCCCGGAGGTCTCCGCGGACGGGCGCACCTACTCCTTCACGCTGCGCCGGGGCGTCACGTTCAGCGACGGGGCGCCCTTCTCCGCCAAGGACGTCGTCTTCACCTACCGGACGATCCTCGCCCCGGGGACGAACAACGCCTCCAAGACCGAGCTGGACGCGATCGAGGCCGTCGAGGCGAAGGGCGAGGACACCGTCGTCTTCACCCTGAAGTACCCCTACGCCCCCTTCGCCGAGCGGACCGTCCTGCCCATCGCCCCCGAGCACATCGCAGGCAAGCAGGACGTCAACAGCGGCGACTTCACCACACGGCCCGTCGGCACCGGCCCCTACGTGCTCGCCGGCTGGTCCAAGGGCGAGAAGCTCAGCTTCAGGGCCAACCCCGGCTACTGGGGCGGCGAGCCCGCCGTCAAGAAGTTCACCATGGCCGTGATCAAGGACGACGACGTACGCGCCACCCGGCTGCGCTCCGGCGAGCTGGACGGTGCCATCCTGCCGCCGAACCTCGCCGAGGGCTTCGCGAAGGACACCACGCGCCGTACGTACGCCGCCAAGACCTTCGACTACCGCAACGTGACCCTCCCGACGCACCACAAGGTCACCGGCGACCCCGCAGTCCGCCGGGCACTGGACATCGCCGTGGACCGCACGGCCATGGTCGACAAGCTGCTCGAGGGCGCGGGCAAACCCGCCTTCGGCCCGGTGCCCACCGACAGCCCGTGGTTCACGGCCGGCACCGAGCGCCGCCACGACCTCGACGGCGCCCGCAAGATCCTCGACGACGCCGGCTGGAAGGCCGGCGAGGACGGGATCCGCACCAAGGACGGGGTCCGCGCCTCCTTCCCGCTCTGGTACACCTCCGGCGACAAGATCCGCCAGGACCACGCCCTCGCCTTCGCCTCCGACGCCAAGAAGGCCGGCATCGACGTCAGGACCGAGGCCGGCACCTGGGAGGTCATCGAACCCCGGATGAAGACCGAGGCCGTCCTCGCGGGCGGCGGCTCACCGGCCGACCCGGACTTCGACCAGTACCTGCTGCTGACCTCCTCGCTGGGCGGCGACGGCTTCAACAACATGGCCCGGTACGACGATCCGGCCGTGGACACCGCCCTCGCCGAAGGGCGCCGCAGCGCCGACCCGGCCGCGCGCAAGGCCGCGTACGACACCGTGCAGCGCCGGCTCGCCGAGAACCCGGGCTACGTCTTCCTCACCCACATCGACCACCTCTACGTCGTGAACGACAAGTGGGACGGACTCGGCACACAGGTGGAGCCGCACGACCACGGCCTCGGCGCCGGCCCCTGGTGGAACGTCGAGACCTGGAAGCCCCGGCAGAAGTGAGCCGTCCGCAGTGACCACCCGCCCCGCCCGCCTCCCCTGGAGGCCGATGGCGCGCATGGCGGGGCGGCGGACCCTGTCCGCCGTCCCCGTCCTGCTCGCCGTCACCTTCGGCGTCTTCGCCATCGCCGCGCTGTCCCCCTTCGACCCCGTCAAGGCCTACGCCGGCACCGCCGGGCTCACCGCCTCACAGGCCGAACTCGACCAGCTGCGGATCAACCTCGGCGCGGACCAGCCCCTGGCCGCACGCTGGTGGGACTGGCTGACGTCGGCGCTCACCGGCGACCTCGGCACCTCCGCCGTCATGCGCCAGCCCGTCGCCGACGTCATCGCGGAGCGGGTGGGCTGGTCGGCGCTGCTCGCCGCCTGCGCCTTCACCGCGGCCGTCCTCGCGGGCACCGTGCTCGGGGTGCTGGCCGCACGCCGGACGGGAGGACCGCTCGACCGCGCCGTCTCCGCGCTCGCCTACACCCTGGAGGCCGCCCCGGCCTTCTGGCTGGCGCTGCTCGCCATCTGGTTCTTCTCGGTACGGCTCGGCGTGCTGCCCTCGGGCGGCCTCACCGACGCCGGCAGCGACACGGTCACCTTCGCGCAGGTCGCCTCCCACCTCGTGCTCCCCGCACTGGTGCTGGGCGTCTCCCAACTGCCGTGGTTCTTCCTCTACGTCCGCCAGGGCGTCGCCGACGCGCTCGGGGAGGACCCCGTACGCGGCGCCCGCGCACGGGGTCTGGCCGAGCGCCGGGTCCTGCTCGGCCACGCCCTGCGCTCCGGGATGCTGCCGATGCTGACGCTGATCGGCTCCCGGGTGCCCGAACTCATCACCGGAGCACTGCTGGTGGAGACCGTCTTCAGCTGGCCGGGCATCGCCGCGGCAACCGTGCAGGCGGCCACCTCGGTCGACTTCCCGCTGCTGGCGGCACTGACGGTGCTGGCCACCGCGGCCGTACTCGCCGGCAACCTGCTGTCCGACCTGCTGTACGGGCTGGCCGACCCGAGGGTGGGCTTCGATGGCTGAGCGCCTCTGGCGTCCGCAGGGCCGCACCCGGCGCTCCACGCGCACCCTGCGCGTCCGTGCCTCCGCCGCCGTCATGGCGGTCGTCGTGGCGGCCGTCCTGCTCGTGCCCCCGCTCGTGCAACTGGACCAGCAGGCGGTCGACCTGGCGGCGAAGCTGCAACCCCCGTCGTGGGCGCACCCCTTCGGCACCGACGACGTCGGACGCGACCTGCTGCTGCGATGCGTCCACGGACTGCGGGTCTCCCTGCTCGTCGGCCTGGTGGCCGCACTGGTCGCCACCGTGATCGGCACGGCGGTGGGCGCCGCCGCGGGCGCGCTCGGCGGCTGGACCGACCGGGTCGCGATGCGGGTGGTGGACACCCTCTCCTCCATCCCGCACCTGCTCCTGGGCATTTTCATCGTGGCGCTGTTCCGGCCGGGCGTCTGGCCCGTCGTGGCCTCGGTCGCGGTCACCCACTGGCTCTCGACGGCCCGCATCGTCCGCGCCGAGGTCCTGTCCCTGCGCGGCCGGCCCTACGTGGACGCGGCCGTCTCCGGCGGCGCCTCGCGGTGGCGGGTCGCCGTACGCCACCTGGTGCCCGGCATCCTCCCGCAGGCCGGACTCGCCGCCGTGCTGATGATCCCGCACGCGATGTGGCACGAGTCCGCCCTGTCCTTCCTGGGTCTGGGACTCCCGGCCCACCAGGCGAGCCTGGGCAACCTCGTGCAGAGCGCGCGCGGCTCGCTGCTCGCCGGGGACTGGTGGCCCACCCTCTTCCCCGGCCTCCTCCTGATCGTCCCGACCCTGGCCGTCGCCGGACTCGCGGGCGCCTGGCGCGAACGCCGCAACCCGCGCCGCCGCTCGGAGCTGACCCTGTGAACCCCTCGTCCCCCGTCCCCGCCGCCACCGACGGAGCCGACGGCCGCCCCGGCGGGGCCGAGCCCGTCCTGCGCGTCGAAGACCTCTCCGTCCGCTTCCGCATGCCCGCGGGCCGGTACGTGGAGGCCGTCACCGGTGCCACCTTCGCCCTGGCCCCCGGCGAGGCCCTCGCCCTCGTCGGGGAGAGCGGCTGCGGCAAGTCCGTACTCGCCTCCGCCCTCCTCGGCCTGCTCCCGGGCAACGCCGAGACCGCCGGATCGGCCCGCCTCGCCGACGGCCTCGACCTGCTCGCCGCCGACGAGCGCACCCTCGCCCGGACCGTACGCGGCCGGCGCGTCGGCCTGGTCCCGCAGAGCCCCGCCGCCCACCTCACCCCGGTGCGCACCATCCGCTCCCAGCTGGAGGAGACCGTCCGGGAGCTGACCGGCACCCGGGCGCCCGCCCTGCGCGCGGCCGCCGAGGCGGCCGCCGGGCGCGCCGCCTTCCCCTCCTCCCACCTCGACCGCCACCCCCACGAACTCTCCGGCGGCCTCGCCCAGCGCGCGGCCACCGCCCTCGCCCTCGTGGGCGACGCCCCGCTGCTCCTGGCCGACGAGCCGACCACCGGGCTCGACCGCGACCTCGTCCTGCGCACCGCCGACGAGCTGCGCGCCCACACCCGCGCCGACGGCCGGGCGCTGCTGCTGATCACGCACGACCTGGCCGCGGCCGAGCGGATCGCCGACACCGTCGCCGTCATGTACGCGGGGCGGATCGTCGAGACCGCACCGGCCGGAGCCTTCTTCGCCGGCCCCGGGCCCCGCCACCCCTATGCCCGTGGCCTCCTCGACGCCCTCCCCGAACGCGCCTTCACCCCCGTCCCCGGGGTCCCGCCCGAGCTCGGCGCGCTCCCGCCCGGCTGCGCCTTCGCCCCCCGCTGCGCGTCCGCCGACCCGCTCTGCCGCACCCGGCGGCCCGCGCTCACCGAAGGGGTGGCCTGCCACCATGCTTGAGCTCAAGGACATCACCGCGGGCTACGACCGCCGCGCCCCCGCGGTCCGCGGCGCGCACCTGAGCCTGCACCCGGGGGAGTCCCTCGGCCTGCTCGGTCCGAGCGGCTGCGGCAAGTCCACCCTGGCCCGGGTCGCCGCCCTGCTGCACCGGCCCGACCGGGGGACCGTCACCCTCGACGGCCACGCCGTGACCGGCTTCGCCCACCGGGCCCCGCGTTCCCTGCGCACCGCGGTCGGTGTCGTTTTCCAGCAGCCGCGCCTCGCCGCCGACCCGCGCCTGCGGCTGCGCGACCTCGTCGCGGAACCCCTCCGCGCGACCGGCCGGCGTACGGAAGCGGCGGCGCGGGTGGCCGAGTTGGCGCAGCAGGTGGGACTCGGCGCGGACCTGCTCGCCCGCCGACCGCACGAGGTCAGCGACGGTCAGCTGCAACGCGCCTGTCTGGCCAGGGCCTTGGTGCTGCGGCCGCGCTGGCTGGTCTGCGACGAGATGACCGCGATGCTGGACGCCTCCACCACGGCCGCCCTGGTCGCGGTCGTGGAGGACTACCGCGCCGGGACGGGGGCCGGACTGCTGGCGGTGGGCCACGATCCGGTGCTGCTGGAGCGGTGGTGCGGGCGCACGGTCCACTGGAACGAGATCGTCAAGGACCGACCGCCCGTCACGGACGGTCAACACCCGTACGGCGGACACGTCGTTCGCCCGTAAGCAGGCCGCCCTGCGCCACCATGACGGTGACTCAGGAGGTCTCGATGGTGCTTTCCCTCTCCGTGGTCGTCCTGCTCCTCATCCTCGCCTGGATCTTCCTGCGCAGCGGCGGGCTGAAGTTCTCGCACGCCCTCGTCTGTGTACTCCTCGGCTTCTACCTCGCGAGCAGCAGCATGGCCGCAACCATCCACAACGGCCTGACGGCCACCGCGAACGTGGTCTCCAGCCTCCACCCTTGATCGACTGACTGTTGCGCCTTCGTGAATCCTCCGGCGCATGCATGGACTCCTCCGACACTGCGATCTAGCGTCTGGCGGCGGCGCGATGTCAGACGCAATGTCAACAGCACTGTTGCGACACGGAGGAAGTCCGGATGTTCCGAAGAGCGCTGAACTGCGCCGCAGTACCCGTCGTGGCCGCCTTCACGCTGCTCCACGGCGGGTCCGGGGCCCAGGCCGAGGAGATACCCAAGTCGCCGGGCCACCGGCTGATCACCCACTACGAGGGCGGCCCCGCGACCGCCGCTCCGCTGCCGGGCGAGGCCCCGCCGCAGCACCCGTACCTCGCGCCCAACGGCCGCAGCGGCATGCACTCCGACGCGGCCGGGAGCGCCACCTCGCCCTGGTCGGGCCCGCTCGGCAGGAACCTCCGGGTGACCAGTGAGAAGATCGCGGCCCTCGGCGGCGAATGCGCCACCGCCACCTTCGACTCGGGCGGCCGCCTCGTCACGGTGTGCGGCACCTTCTCGGGCTTCAAGGTCAAGCTCCTCGACCCGCGTACGCTCGCCACGCTCGCGGAGTA
Organism: Streptomyces sp. A0592; assembly: GCF_004795115.1. Lineage (NCBI taxonomy): Bacteria > Bacillati > Actinomycetota > Actinomycetes > Kitasatosporales > Streptomycetaceae > Streptomyces > Streptomyces sp. A0592. The sequence goes on along the minus strand of NZ_SSBM01000034.1, from coordinate 24,507 downwards.
CGGGCTCCCGCAGCGCTCCTCGACCGTCGAGGCGATCACCTCGCTCGACTTCGCGAAGATCTTCAAGGACACCTCGGGCGGCGCCTACTTCTACCTGGACGACCAGGACCGCGCCGTCCTCGCCGACTCCCGCCAGCACGTGCTGCGCCTCGCGCACTCCCAGAACCCGGACGGCAGCTGGAAGTTCACCGTCGACGACGACTGGGACCTCACCGGCCACGTCCCGCACGACTGCGTGACCTGGACCAACCTGCGGCCCGGCGGAACCTGCGACCCCGTCACCTCCGTGATGCCCGACTGGGACGGACGCATCTGGTGGGTGACCCGCCAGGGCCGCGTCGGCACCGTGGACCCGGCGACCTCGCAGATCCGCTCGGTGCGACTGGAGGGCGAGGAGATCCAGAACTCCTTCTCGGTCGCCCAGGACGGCGTCTCCATCGTCTCCGACCACGCGCTGTACAGCTTCCGGGCGGCCGCCGACGGGACCCCCGAGGTGCAGTGGCGCCAGACCTACGACCGCGGGACCGGTACCAAGCCCGGTTCCGTCAACCAGGGTTCTGGCACCACACCGGACCTCTTCGGCAACGGCTACGTCGCCATCACCGACAACGCCGACGACCGGATGAACGTCCTCGTCTACCGGCGCGGCACGGACGTCGCCGCGGACCGCAGGCTCGTCTGCAAGGTCCCCGTCTTCGGCTCGGGCGCCTCGACCACCGACAACTCCCTGATCACCTGGGGCAACAGCATCGTCGTCGAGAACAACTACGGCTACGAGAACCCCACCAGCCTGCTGCTGGGCAAGTCCGTCGTGGGCGGGGCGGCCCGCATCGACGTCCGCGCGGACGGCAGCGGATGCGACACGGTGTGGGAGAGCGCCGTGCGCGCGCCGTCCGTGGTCCCGAAGCTCTCCACCGCGAACGGGCTGATCTACTTCTACGAGAAGGAGCCCAACGCCTGGGGGATCGACGGCTGGTACCTCACGGCCGTGGACTTCCGCACCGGCGAGCGCCGCTGGCGGCAGCTGACCGGCACCGGCCCGCTCTACGACAACAACTGGGCGCCCATCACGCTCGGCCCCGACGGCACCGCGTACGTCGGAGTCTTCAACGGCATCGTCGCGGTCCGCGACCACTGAACCCGGCGGACCGCCGGCCTTCGGAATCTCCTCGGGGGCCGGCGGCCCCGCGTGTTGCGAGGGCTACCTCCCGCCCCGCCCCGCCCGCAGCCGGTCGATCGCCGCGAGCCTGGCCCCCACGTCCAGGTCCCACAGCCGTACGGTGCCGTCCGTGCTGCTGCTCGCCACCGTGCCCCCGTCGGGGGCGAAAGCGACGCCCCACACCGCGTTCGTGTGTCCGGACAGCGCCGCCAGTGTGCGCCGGCCGGCCACGTCCCACAGGCGCACCGTGCGGTCGTTGCCGCTGCTCGCCAGCGTGTGGCCGTCGGGGGAGAAGGCGATGCCCCGGGCCGAACCGGTGTGCCCGGACAGGGCCGCCTCGAAGCGGTGGCGCCGCGCGTCCCACAGCCGTACGGTCCCGTCGTTGCCACTGGTGGCGAGCGTGCGCCCGTCGGGGCTGAAGGCCACGCCCCGGACCGCGCCGGTATGCCCGGTGAGGGTGGCGAGCGGGCGCCGTCCGGCCACGTCCCACAGCCGGACCGTCAGGTCGTCACCGGCGCTCGCCAGGGTGCGTCCGTCGGGGCTGAACGCCACGTCGTTGGCGAAGTCCGTGTGGCCGCCGAGGGTGGCGATCCGGCGGCGCGAGGCGACGTCCCACAGCCGGACCGTGCCGTCGGAGCCGGCCGAGGCCAGCGTCCGGCCGTCAGGTGCGAAGTCCACCGCGAACACGGTCCCGCCCTGGCCGGCCAGCGTGGCCGACGGGGTTCCCGCCGCGACGTCCCACAGCCGGACCGTGCCGTCGGAGCCGGCCGAGGCCAGGGTCCGGCCGTCCGGCGCGAAGTCCACCCCGAACACCGTCTCGCTGTGCCCCTCGAAGGAGGCCACGACCCGGCGCCCCGCCACGTCCCACAGCCGGACCGTGTGATCCGCCTCCGCCGTGGCCAGCAGCTTCCCGTCCGGGCTGTACGCGGCGTGCCACACCTCCGTGAACGGCCGCGGGGCCAGCACCGCGCCCCGCAGGTCCCACAGCACCACCGACTGGTCGAAGCCGGCGGTGGCCAGCATCGCGCCCCGGCTGTCCACGGCCACACCGAGCACGTAGTCGGTGTGCCCGGCGAGCGTCGCCGTCAGCCGGCCGCCGGCCACGTCCCACATCCGGGTGGCGCCGTCGCCGCCCGCGCTGACGACCGCCCGGCCGTCCGGTGTGAAGGCGACGCCGTTGACGTCGTCGCTGTGCCCGGTCAGCACGGCCGTCGTCCGGAGCCCGGCCACGTCCCACAGCCGTACGGTCCGGTCCACGCCCCCCGTGGCGACCGTCCGGCCGTCCGGGGCGAACGCCGCCCCCAGCACCTCGTCGGTGTGTCCGGACAGGACGCCGAGCGCACGCGCCTGCGCCGGGTCCCACAGCCGTACCGTCCGGTCGGCGCCGGCGGAGACGAGCGTGCGGCCGTCCGCGGCGAAGGACAGGGCGTTGACCCGCCCGGCGTGCCCGGCCAGGGACGCGACCTCGCCGTACTCCCCGGTGGTCTCCCACAGCCGGACCGTCCCGTCCGGGCAGCCGGTCGCCACACTCCGCCCGTCCGGTGCGAAGGCCACGGCCCGCGCCCCCGTCGTGCTCGCCGGGAGCACCGCCCTCGTACGGCCGTCGGCGGTGTCCCAGAGCCGCGCGGGGCCGTCCGTGGAGGTTGCCGCGAGGGTCCGGCCGTCCGGGCTCACGGCGACCGAGCGGACCCGCCCGGGCAGCGTGAAGGTCGCTGTCGTGCGCCGGTCGGACACCCGCCGCAGGGTCACCGTCCCGTCGGAACTGCCCGTCGCCAGGATGCCGTTGTCCGGCCCGAAGGCCACCGCGTTGACGGGCCCGCCGTGCCCGCCCAGCCGGGCGACGAAGGGCTGCGACTGCGTGCTCAGCAGCGCCCCGCGCGCCTCGCTCGTCCCGGCGGTCCGGTACGCGTCCCCGGCGAGCAGCATCGAAGCCTCCGGCTGCCCCGCTGCCAGCGCCGCCGACTGCAGGGCGAGCGCCCGTGAACGGGCGATCCGCTCCTGGCCGAGCGCCCCCGAGCGCTGCTGGTACGCGAGCCCGCCGGCGCCCACGGCCAGGACCAGCAGGACGACCAGTGTGGCCAGCATCCGCTGGCGCAGCCGCGCCTGCCGGGCGGCCTGCCGCTCCCGCCCGTCCTGCGCCGCCAGGCTCTCCCGGAGGAAGGCCGCCTCCCCGGGAGCGAGGCGGCTCCGGCCGTCGAGTTCGTCCGCCCAGGAGCGGGCGGTGTCCAGCCGGGTCCCCCGGTGGAGCGCCGACGGATCGCGGCCCTCGCGCTCCCACTCGGCTGCGGCGTGGGCCAGTTGCTGGTGGATCAGGAGCCCCGCCCGGTCGGCGCTGATCCAGCCGCGCAGCCGCGGCCAGGCGTGCAGCAGGGCCTCGTGGGTGATCTCCACGGTGTCGCTGTCCATGGTGATCAGGCGGGCCCGTACGAAGGTGTCGAGCGCGGCCGCGGCGGGGCCCGCGTCGGCCAGTTGTTCCATGAGGGCCGTCCGGCTCATCCGGCGCCGCGTGGCGCCCGTACCCTCGGCGACGTGCACCAGCCGCACCAGGATGCGCCGGAGCGTGTTCTGTTCGGCGGGGTAGAGGCGGGCGAACACCTCCTCGGCGGTCCGGGCGACGGCCCCCTGGATGCCGCCGGTGCGCTCGTACCCGGCGACGGTCAGGGCGGCGCCCTCGCGCTGGCGCCAGGTGGCCATCAGGGCGTGGGAGACCAGCGGCAGCGCGCCGGAGGGCGTCGTCCCGCCCGGAGTGTCCTCGCGCAGGCCCACGTCGCGCAGCAGCAGCGGGACCAGCCCCGGTTCGAGGGAGAGGCCCGCGAGCCGGGCCGGGCGGGTGATCGACTCCCGCAGTTCCTCGGGCGACATCGGCGCCAGGACGAACAGCCCGCCCTGGAAGACCGGTGCCAGCTCCGGCAGGTCCAGGCAGTTGCCGGTGAAGTCGGCCCGTACGCCGAGCACCACGACGGCCGGATCGCAGGGGGTGGGCGCCGGACCCGGGACGGCGAGCGCGCACAGCACCCGTACGAACGCCCGGCGCTCGTCCTCGTCGGTGCAGAGGGTGAACAGCTCCTCGAACTGGTCGACGAGCAGCACCGCGCGCAGGGGCGGCGGCCGCAGGTCCGGGGCTGCCGTCGGGTCCGGCTCCGCCAGCCGGTGGACCGCTTCGAGCAGGGCGGACGGGCGCTCCCGCAACTCTCCTGCGGTGACGCCGAGATCGCCGCCCAGCACCTTCGCGGCCCGGCCGAGCAGTTCGTCCAGCGGGTGCGCGGTCGGGGTGAACCTGACCACCGGCCAGCCGTCGGCGCCCGGCATCGGGAAGCCGCCGCCGCGCAGGGCGGGTACGAGGCCGGCGTTCAGCAGGGAGGACTTGCCGGCGCCCGACGGGGCCACGAGCACCAGCGGCCCGGCGCCGATCCGCTCGAAGACCCGTTCGGCCAGCTCGGCGGTGGCCCGCTCCCGGCCGAAGAACCACCGGGCGTCCCGCGCGGTGAAGGCGGGCAGGCCGCGGTAGGGGCATTCGCCCTCCGCCCGCGGCCCGGCCGGGCCGGGGACGCCGCCGAGCGCGGCATCACCCTCCGGGGCCTCCGTCTCCCGGGCCATCCGCAGCAGTTCACCCCCTGCCCGCAGCACGTCGTCGCAGCGCCGCGCGACATCGACGGTGACGCGCTTCGAGCCGGTCTCGATCTTGCTGAGATAGCCCTTGCTGTAGTGCGTCTCGCGCGCGAGGTCCGCGAGGGACAGCCCGCGTTGCAACCGCAGACGTCTCAGCTGGGCAGGGAAGGGCCGTGCGGTGTCGTCGGACTCCCGCAAGTGGTCGGTCTTCCGCCGGCGGTCCGGATCCCCCAAAACATCCCCCATGGCGTGCGCGCCCAGGCAGCGAGGTGGTGCTGCCCAGGCTACCGCCAGAGGCGGCCGGAGAACTCGATCTTCCAGCCGGTATGACGAGAACAGGAACGTCCGGAGCCGTCGCGCGCGGCGGCTCCGGAAGGCCTCCTCGCGGGGGCGCTACGGGTTGAGCCGGATCGAGTTGACGGGCGTGAGGTCGGCGTACACACCGGTCTTGGAAGCGATGGGGCGGCCGCAGCCCGCGCCGTTGGAGCCGGTGCACAGGTTTGCGGTCGCACCGCCGTACTGATTGTTGAGCACCCAGTGGTTGCCGAACTGATGGGTGAGGTTGTGGGCCCCGTACCTGGAGAAGACGTGGGACGGCTTGACGGCCGGGTTCTGGTTCTGAGGGTAGATGCAGACCGCCCCGTCCGGGCATCCCGCCCAGGCGTCGACCGGCTTGGCCTCCACCGAAGCGCTGAGCGCGACCACGGCGACGACGGAGGTGACGAGAGCGGCGGCGCCGCGGAACAGCTTGCGCATGGTTTCCCCTTGCGGTTCGTGCCTCGTGTTGACGGCTCCACACTCGCCGCGCCGGGGCGGCCGGGGCGGCCGGGTCGACGGGTTGCCCGTTGCCCGTTCCGAGGCCGACCGGGAAACAGGTGATGACCTGCGCGGCTGTCGGCCGGAGGGCAACGGCGCCCGCCGGGCCGCGCCACCGGTATGACGATCCACTCTCCGGGCGTCAAAATGCGGCCGTTTGCCCACGGCATGCATCGATACGCTCACCCAGTGTGGCGATATGTCTCAATCGCCCATAACTTCTGCATTGTGACGAACCGACAACTCAAGTCCCTCACGTGCATCGCCGTCGTCATGGCCGCCGGTTTCGGCGTGTTCGCGCCACCCGCATCCGCGGCCGGACACCGAGTGCACCCGGGCGACTCGATCCAGGACGCGGTGGATGCCGCGCGGCCGGGCGACATCATCACCGTGATGCCCGGCACCTACTACGAGAACGTGCTGATCACGAAGAGGCTGACACTGCGCGGCTGGGGCGAGCGGACGGTGATCAGGCCGCCTGCCGCGCAGACGCTGCCCGCCACGCCGAAGGCGTCCGGACGCGCCGCCCTCGCCTGCTCCCAGGCCGACACCGGCATCTGCGTCATGGGGACCGAGGAGCGGCCCGTCACCGGGGTCGAGATCCGCGCGCTCACCGTCTCGGGCTTCAAGCGGAACGGCATCTGGGCCTCGTACACCGACCGGCTGAGCGTCGAGCGCGTGATCTCCGAGAACAACAGCACCTGGGGCATCGCCCAGGAACGCTCCACTCGCGGGTTCTTCCGCGACAACATCGCCCGCGACAACGCCGAGTCGGGCATCTTCATCGCCAACACGGTCGCGCGCGAGGGCGGCGCCACCGACACCCAGGGCGCCGTGATCCGGGGCAACAGGCTGACCGGCAACCGGATCGGCGTCACCGTCCGGCGCGTGCGCAACCTCACCGTCAGCGGCAACACCCTCACCGGCAACTGCGGCGGCGTCTTCGTCGTCGGCGACGAGGGCGAGCCCGGCGCCGGGGACCTGAGCATCCGCGGCAACCGCATCCACGCGAACAACAAGTTCTGCAAGGGCAACAGCCGCCTCCCCGACATCCAGGGCGTCGGCATCGTCCTCACCGGCGCCGAAGAGACGATCGTGCGTTCGAACTCCATCCGCGGCAACGTCGGATCCTCCCCGCTGTCGGGCGGCATCCTGCTGTTCAAGAGCTTCGTGGGCGCGACGAACACCGACAACGTCATCGAGGACAACGTGGTGAGGGACAACCTGCCGGCCGACCTGGCCAACCAGGGGGCCGGGTCGGGCAACCGGTTCCTCAACAACCGGTGCGACACCTCCGTGCCGACCGGCATGTGCTGACCCGTGCTCCCCCTCATCAGGAGAATCGAGGCCGTATGACCACGGTGAGTTCCACCCCCGCACCCGCGCCCGTTCCCGCCCCGAACGCAGGCCCGCCGCACACGCCCCCGCCCGCCATGCGGCTGCGGGAGCTCGCCTTCGGTGCGGCCGTCGCCGCCGCCGTACGGGCCGCGGCCCGCCTCAAGGTCGCCGACGCCCTCGGGGAGTCGCCGGCCACCCCCGCCGAGCTCGCGGCCGCGGTGCACGCCGAGCCGGGGCCCCTGCAACGCCTGCTCCGTGCCCTGTCCTGCTACGGGATCTTCGCCGAGACCGAGGACGGCGGCTTCGTCCACACCGAGATGTCGCGGCTGCTGCGCGAGGACGACCCGCACAGCCTGCGCTACATCTCCCTGTGGTGCACGGAGCCCTGGACCTGGCAGGCCTGGCCGCGGCTCGACGACGCCGTGAGCACCGGCGACGGCGCGAGCCTCTTCCACGACCTGTTCGGCAAGGGCTTCTTCGACTACCTGCACGAGGACGCCCACGAGTCGGCGCACGTCTTCAACCGCGCCATGACCACCTCCAGCATGCAGTCGGCGCTCGACGTCGCGGACCTCCTCGACCTCACCGGCGTCTCGGTGGTCGCGGACATCGGCGGCGGCCAGGGCCACGTGCTGGCCAGCCTGCTCGAGAAGCACCCGACCGTACGGGGGCACCTGCTCGACCTGCCCGGCGTGGTCGCGAAAGCCGATCCCCGGCTGCGCGACGGCGGTCCCCTCGCCGACCGGACCGGCATCGTCCCCGGCGACTGCCGTGAGGCCGTCCCGGTCGAGGCCGACCTGTACATCATCAAGAACATCCTCGAATGGGACGACGAGAGCACCCGCCGGTGCCTGCGCAACGTCCTCGCCTCGGCCCGCCCCGGAGCCAGGGTCGTCGTCATCGAGAACCTGGTCGACGACACGCCGTCGATGCGGTTCACCACCGCCATGGACCTGATGCTGCTGCTCAACGTCGGCGGCGCGAAGCACACCAAGGAGAGCCTCTGCACCCGGCTGGCGGACGCCGGACTGCTGCTCGGCGACATCCGACCCGTCAACGCGTACCTGCACGCCTTCGAGTGCACCGTGCCCGGGTGATCCCGGCCGGCACGCGCGGCGACGCCCCGGGACCGGCAGACCGCCGGTCCCGGGGCGTCGTCATGCGTGCCGTGCGGCGGCGCCTGACCGCCCGTACGCGTCAGGTCCCGGCCGTCAGGGCGTTGTTGACGAGGTCGAGGAACTCGCGCGGCGACTTGCACTGGTCCGCACCGGCGGGCAGGGACCGGCCGTGCCGGTTCTCCAGCTCGCCCACGATGCCGAGCAGCCCCAGGGAGTCGAGCCCCCACTCGTCGAACTGCGAGTCGGGCCGGCTCGCCATCACGGCGGGGTCCACGGCGATGCCCGCACCCTTCTTCATCAGCGCGGCCAGCTCTTCCACGGTCAGTCGGTCGGTCATGGCGGGCTTCTCCTCAGGCTCGGTCCGGCGAACGCCGGTCGGTGATCAGGCGCATCTCAGAGCGCTCGAGGAAGCGTGAGATCTCCTGGTGGGTGGTGGGGACGCCGTCCTTGGCGCTGTCGAGCAGCCGCGCGAGCACCGCCGCCTTGTGGCCGCCCTCGACGCCGAGCGTCAGAGCCGGCCGGGCGTCGTGCGGCCCGCGCAGGTCGAGGAGACGGACGACGACGTCGTCGCGCTGGAAGACGGTGCTCGCCTCGATGGGGCTCGCCGCGTCGTCCACGGCCGCCTCGTCCTGTGCGGCGAGCAGCCGGGCCAGTTCCGTGCCGCACCCCTTCTTGGCGGGGTAGAACAGCGCGTGCCGTGCGAGCTCCGGGCCCTCGCCGCCGCCGGCCGCCACGTGGTGCACCGCCGGGAGGGCCGCACGGGTGAAGAAGGTCCGGGCCGAACCGGGGTCGCTGAGATCACGGTCCTGCTCCAGATAGGGGTTGATGGCCTCCTCCAGCGCCCTGACCTCGGGCTGCAGGGCCACGTGGCGCAGCGCCGCGAGCAGGTCGCCCTCGACCTCCATGGCCCGAACGACCCGGTTGCCGTGCATGAAGAGCGAGCTGCGGCGCAGCCGGGTGTGCTCGTCGACCTGCGCCTGCGGGGACGCGTACCCGCTCAGCAGTTCCGCCACGACGGCCTCGCTGCCCGGCTTGACGGTGAAGGTCAGGGCATGGCGGACGACGCCGTCGCCGCGGCGCGGGGCGACCTGGAGGCGGCCCCCGGACCGCTCGGGGCCGTCCGCGGAAGCGGAGACGAAGGCCGGGCCGGCAGGTACGCCGGGGGAGAAGGCCGCGGTGGCAGGACCGTGGTCCCGGCCGGTCTCGCGCAGCACGCTGAACCTCAGCGAGCGGGTGTCCCGTACGCAGCCGTGCAACGGCTGGACCGACGCGACGTGCTCCTCGCTGTTGACCCAGGCCAAGAACCGCGGTGCGCTCTCCCATTCACTGGTGATCAGCCACTGCGACGGATTCTCGATCGACTGGCACAGCTCGTCCCGGATGTGCCCGGGAACGGAGGAGACCTGCTTGTGGAGGTCCTCGTAGACCTCCAGGAACTGGTTCTGTGCACCGTCGTACAGATCCAGCAGCAGCACGACCCGAAGTCGCGAGTCGTCGAAGGCGGACTGGGATATCCGTTCCGACAAGGTTGTCATCGTTCACACTCCTTCGAGACCACACGGTCGCCACGGGGCGGCGCCACCCGAACCGATCGTGGTCCGGTAGCCCCGTCGGCGCGAGAGGAGAGAACCAAGCGGGTGAACGGGCGAGGGAACCCCCCTCGTACAGGGCATGGAAGAGCCATGAAGGAAAACGTCGACCACCGCGTCCCGGTCCTCATCGTGGGCGGCTCGCTGGTGGGCCTGTGCACCTCGCTGTTCCTCGGCCGTCATGGCATCACGCACATGCTGGTCGAGAAGCACGCGGGAACCTCGCTGCACCCGCGTGGACGCGGTATCAACGTACGCACGATGGAGCTGTTCCGGGTCGCCGAGGTCGAGGACCGCATCCGCGAGGCCGCCTCGGTCCTGGCGGACAACCACGGCATCCTCCAGGGCGGCTCGCTGACCGGTGACGACCAGGAGTGGCTCTTCGAACAGATCGACCCGGGGGGCGCACTGGCGCGCTTCAGCCCCTCGACCTGGTGCCTGTGCAGCCAGAACGACATCGAGCCGGTCCTCATGTCCGTGACCCCCACGCTCGGGGCGGACCTGCGGTTCTCCACCGAACTGCTCTCCTTCGAACAGGACGAGAGCGGGGTCACCGCGATCGTCAAGAACCGCGAGACCGGGGAGCACAGCACGGTGCGCGCCGACTACCTGGTCGCCGCCGACGGGCCGCGCAGCCCCGTGCGCGAACAGCTCCGGATCGGCCAGAGCGGTCCCGGCGACCTGTTCCACAACGTGAGCATCACCTTCCGGTCCCGCATGCTCGCGGACGTGATCGGCGACCGGCGTTTCATCGTGTGCTACCTGACCAAGCCCGACGCCGACGGGGCCCTGCTGCCCGTCGACAACCGCGAGCGGTGGGTCTTCCACGCCCCGTGGCACCCCGACCGGGGCGAGACGCTGGAGGACTTCACCGACGAGCGCTGCGTCGAGCACATCCGGCGGGCCGTCGGCGCACCCGACCTGGACGTCGAGATCACCGGGAAGGCGCCGTGGCACGCGGCCGAACGCGTCGCCCAGCGGTACGTGGCGGGCCGCGTCTTCCTCGCCGGCGACTCCGCCCACGAGATGTCGCCGACGGGGGCGTTCGGCTCCAACACGGGTATCCAGGACGCGCACAACCTCGCCTGGAAGATCGCCGCTGTGCTGGACGGGGCCGCGGGTCCCGGGCTGCTGGAGACGTACGAGGCCGAGCGGCTGCCGGTGGCGCGGGCGACGAGCGAGCGGGCCTCGGCCCGTTCGGCCGAGCACAGCCACCCGGGGTACGAGCCGGAGCCCGAGACCGTCCCCGATTCCGTACCCGAGTCCGCTCCCGAGGCGCCCGCGCGCGGCGGCCGGCAGAACGGGGTCCTCTCCGTGGCCATGGGGTACCGGTACGCCCAGGGCGCGGTGGTGGGAGCCGACCCCGACCTGCCGGTCGTGCCCGAGCGGATGCGGCTGTGCGGGGACCCGGGCTCGCGCGCCCCGCACCTGTGGCTCCGCGACCCGGTGGAGGGGCGGCGCAGGTCCACGGTCGACCTCTACGAGCGGTCCTTCGTCCTGCTCAGCTCCGAGGGCACGCCGTGGAGCGGAGCGGCGGGACCGGTCGCCAAGCGCATGAACGTCCGTCTGGACGCCTACGCGATCGGCAGCGGCCCGGAGGCCGACCTGATCCCGGAGGACGGCGCCGACTGGGCCGAGGCGCACGGCACCACCCCGCGCGGAGCGGTCCTGGTCCGCCCGGACGGCTTCGTGGCCTGGCGCTCGGTGGAGGCGGTGGCGGACCCGGAATCGGTCCTCTACAAGGTCCTCACCACGGTGCTGGACCGCTACTGACGCCACCGGCCCGACACCCGGATACGCAGAGAAGGGCGCCCTCCCCGCGGATATCCGCGAGGAGGGCGCCCTTCTCCGTAGGGCTCAGGTCACCGGATCATCGTCGAACCGAGCTCGCCCGGCTTCTTCGGCACCCACGGCGCCACGGCGGTGGCCTCGGCGGGGTCAGGCTCCGCCATGCTCACCCGGAAGACGCCCTCGCCGTCCACGTTCGCGGGCAGGATGAAGATCTCCTTGATCTGACCGGTGCCGTGCAGGTAGAGCACGACGGTCTGGCGGTAGGAGCCCTCGTCGTAGAACTCCGCCGTGACCTTCCCGCCGGCGCCCTTGCGGAACGCGGCGATCCAGTTCTCCGCGGTCTTCTCGGTCGCACCCCTGTCCTTGGTGGGGTCGCCCAGGTCCGCCAGCTCGCCGACCCGGCCGTCGGCGATCCGCCACACCACCTGCTGGGTGATCCCCAACGTGCCCGTGGACGGGTGGCCGACGACGGAGAGCGGCGGGTGACTGCTGTAGTCCCCGAGGTACTCCGCCTCGGCGGCGTCGGGTTCCGACGAGCACCCGGTCAGCACACCGAGGGCCAGAGCGGCGACGAGGACACCCCGGGAGGCTCTTCCACGACGTCGTGCCGCGGGGAAACGCGCAGTCAATACTTCCTCCAGGTGCGAGGGGGGAAACCTAGCGCCCCGGCCCGGCATGACCCCCGGCGGTCTCATCCCGGTATCCGGATCCTGGACAACTCCGCCCGTTGCCGGGGAAGGGCATCTACTCTGGCCGGGCAGCTGGTTCGCCCCGTCCGCCAGGCGGGATGCGTCGTAAGAGGGAACCCGGTGGGAATCCGGGACTGCCCCGCAGCGGTGAGCGGGAACGACCGCCGTCATACGCACTGGGACCGGAACGAGGTCCTGGGAAGCGACGGCCAGTAGGTGCCCGCCGGGAGACCGGCAGGCGTGCCCGCGAGTCCGAAGACCTGCCCGTTGCCCGCGTGCGACCCGTCGTGCGCGGAAACCCCGGTGGCCTCGTGGGCGGGTCGGCGATACATCAGGCGGGCGACCGCGGACGCGTACGCACAGGTACGCACCCGCAACCGGTCGAGGTCCGTCCGATGCGTCATCCCTTCGCGCTCCCGACCCCCACCGGGTCCACAGGAGACAGCTCGCGAAGGAGAGTTCCGTGACCAGCAAGACCCCCGCCACCGTGTACGGCTACCCCCGTCAGGGGCAGAACCGGGAACTGAAGAAGGCCGTCGAGGGCTACTGGAAGGGCCGGGTCGGCGCCGACGCCCTCCGTGAGGCGGCCCGCGACCTGCGCCGGACCAACTGGCAGCAGCTGGCCGACGCCGGCATCACCGAGGTGCCCACCGGCGACTTCTCGTACTACGACCACGTGCTGGACACCAGCGTCATGGTCGGCGCCGTCCCCGCACGCCACCGCGCCGCCGTCGGCGCGGACGCCCTGGACGGCTACTTCGCCATGGCGCGCGGCACCCAGGAGGTGGCCCCGCTCGAGATGACCAAGTGGTTCGACACCAACTACCACTACCTGGTGCCGGAACTGGGCCCGGACACCGTCTTCACCGCCGACTCCTCCCAGCAGGTCGCCCAGTTCGAGGAGGCCCGCGCGCTCGGCCACACCGCCCGCCCGGTGCTCGTCGGGCCGGTGACCTACCTGCTGCTGGCCAAGCCCGCCCCCGGCGTGGCGGCCGGCTTCGACCCCCTCGCCCTCCTCGACCGCCTGCTCCCGGTGTACGCACGCGTCCTCGCCGACCTGCGTGCGGCCGGGGCCGAGTGGGTGCAACTGGACGAGCCCGCCCTGGTGCAGGACCGCACCCCCGCCGAGCTGAACGCCGCCGCCCGCGCCTACCGCGAGCTCGGCGCCGCGGCCGACCGGCCGAAGCTGCTCGTGGCCTCCTACTTCGACCGGCTCGGCGAGGCCCTGGCGTTGCTGGCCAAGGCCCCCGTGGACGGGCTCGCCCTGGACTTCACCGGCGCGGCCGCCGCGAACCTCGACGACCTCGCCGCCGTCGGCGGCCTGCCCGGCAAGCGCCTCGTCGCCGGCGTCGTCAACGGCCGCAACATCTGGATCAACGACTTCGAGAAGTCCCTCGCCACGCTCGGCACCCTCCTCGGCCTGGCCGGCACCGTCGACGTGGCCGCCTCCTGCTCGCTGCTCCACGTGCCGCTGGACGCCTCCGCCGAGCGGGACATCGACCCGCAGGTCAGGCGCTGGCTCGCCTTCGCCCGCCAGAAGACCGCCGAGATCGCCACGCTCGCCCGCGGGCTCGCCCGCGGCACGGACGCCATCGCGGCCGAACTCGCCGCCAACCGGGCCGACCTGGCCTCCCGGGCCAACTCCTCCGTCACCCGCGACCCCGCGGTCCGGGCCCGGACCGCGGCTGTCACCGACGCCGACGGCCGCCGCTCCCAGCCCTACGCGGAGCGGGCGACCGCCCAGCACGCCCGCCTCGGCCTGCCGCTGCTGCCCACGACGACCATCGGATCGTTCCCGCAGACCGCCGAACTGCGCACGGCACGCGCCGACCTGCGGGCCGGCCGCACCGACACCGCCGGCTACGAGGACCGCATCAGGGCGGAGATCCGGGAGGTGCTCGCCTTCCAGGAGAAGGCCGGCATCGACGTACTGGTGCACGGCGAGCCCGAACGCAACGACATGGTCCAGTACTTCGCCGAGCAGCTCACCGGCTACCTCGCCACGCAGCACGGCTGGGTCCAGTCCTACGGCACCCGCTACGTCCGTCCGCCCGTCCTCGCCGGCGACATCTCCCGCCCCGACCCGATGACCGTCCGCTGGACCGCGTACGCGCAGACGCAGACGACGAAGCCGGTCAAGGGCATGCTCACCGGGCCGGTCACCATGCTCGCCTGGTCCTTCGTCCGCGACGACCAGCCGCTCGCGGACACCGCACGGCAGGTCGCGCTGGCCCTGCGCGACGAGGTGAACGACCTGGAGGCCGCCGGGACCGCCGTCATCCAGGTGGACGAGCCCGCCCTGCGGGAGACCCTCCCGCTGCGAGCCGCCGACCACGCGGACTACCTCGCCTGGGCCACCGAGTCCTTCCGGCTCACCACCGCGGGCGTCCGGCCGGACACCCAGATCCACACGCACATGTGCTACGCGGAGTTCGGCGACATCGTCGAGGCCATCGGCGACCTCGACGCCGACGTCATCAGCCTGGAGGCCGCCCGGTCGCACATGCAGGTCGCCGACGAGCTGTCGGGTGCCGGCTATCCGCGCGAGGTCGGCCCGGGTGTCTGGGACATCCACTCGCCGCGGATCCCCTCCGTCGACGAGGCGTCGGCGCTGCTGCGCAAGGGCCTGGGGGCCATCCCCGCCGAACGGCTGTGGGTCAACCCCGACTGCGGCCTGAAGACCCGGGCCTGGCCCGAGACCCGGGCCTCGCTGGAGAACCTGGTCGAGGCGGCCCGCCTGGTCCGCGCGGAGGTGGGCGCCGACGGCTCCGGCGCCGTCTGACCGGCGCAGCCCGTCAGACGGAGAGCGGGGGACCGGCGTACTCCGGCGAGTGCGCCCGGTCCGCGTCCCCGTCCGCGGGCCGGTGCGCGGTCTCGGTGAGCCCCGCGACATGGTCGGTGATCATGTCGAGGATGGCCGCCGAGACCGCGGCATCGCCGAGCACGAGGTGATTGAGGGTCAGACCGTCCGTCATGGCGGCCAGGTAGCGGGCCAGTACGTGCACCGGTACGCGCAGCTCGAAGGGCATGAGCCGGCGGAGCTGTTCGATGAGCTCGGTGTAGGTGTCGGAGTACAGCTCGTACTGGCGCCGCGCCAGGTGCTCGAACCCGGGCCGGCGCAGGGCGTACTGCGTGAGCTCGTAGGTGAGCATGTGCTCGCCCGGGTTGGCGGCGACGTGGTCCCAGTACGCCTGGAAGCCGGCCCGGATGGTCTCGCGGAGGGTGGCCCGCGGCCGGATGGCCTCCCGCGCGACGGCGATGCCGTGCTCGGTGATCGCCGCGATGACGGATTCCAGCAGGGCCTGCTTGGACTCGAAGCAGTAGTGGAAGACGCTCAGCGATACGCCGGCCTCGGCGCAGATCGAGCGCGTCGTCGCCCTGGCGACGCCGTCGCGGGCCATCACGCGGATCGCCGCCTCGGTCAGCTGGCGGCGTCGCTCGGCCGACGGCATCCGTGCCATGGGCGTCGTTCCCTTCGTTCCGTTCCGTGCGGTGCGGTGCTGTCGGGCAAAGGCGTCCGGGGCCGGCCGGATCGGCGGATCCGGCCGGCCCCGGAAGCGGGGACGTGGAGGGCGTCAGCTGCTGTAGACGCCGACCTCGTGGAGCGAATAGCCCCACTTGGTGCCGCGCTGCACCCCGTGGATGCGAACGTAGCGGGCCGTGGTGCCGGTGAACAGGGCCGTGTCCAGACCGCCGTCACCGGCGGTGGTGGACCACGAGGACTGCCAGTTCGCGCCGTCGCCCGACAGCTCGATGCGGTAGGCCTGCCCGTGCGCCCGCTCCCAGTCGAGGGTGACGCGCTTGACCAGGTTGGCCGCGCCGAGGTCGATCTGGATCCACTGGTCGTCGCTCCAGTCGCTCGCCCAGCGGGTGCCCGTGTTCCCGTCCACGGCCCGGGACGGGGCGTAGCTGGTGAACGGGTTCCACTCGGAGGAGCTGGCCGTGGCGGAGGCGCCCGCGGCGAGGTTCACCCCGGCCTTGTGCTTCTCGGACGAGCCCCAGGTGGTGAGGTAGGACTCGGCGCCGCGGAAGAGGTCGTCGACCACGTCCTGGCCGCCGACGTTGCGGATGTCCTCGATCCAGTCCGGGACCAGGCCGTAGTGCGAGGCGCCGTCGGTGTTGAGGTCCCAGGTGCGCTGCCCGGTGGTCTGCCTGTCGATGACGGAGCCGCCGTCGGTGCTGCGGAACGGGTAGCGGACCGGGTTGGGGGCATCGGCCCCGCGCGGGCCGGGCCAGCCGCCGACGCCGTTCATGTCGGTGCCGTAGCCGTAGCCGACGTTGTACTTGTCGCGCAGGGCGTTCTTGGCCTTGGCCTCGGCACTGAAGCCCTCGGCCCCGTTCATGTACTGGGCGACGAACCCGCCGAGCTTGTAGAGGCGCTCGGTCCAGTTGTCGTCCATCCAGCTGTGCGAGGAGATGATGCCCGGGTAGGACTCGGACTCCAGGATGTCGAAGGCCCGGCCGGCGGCCTTGACGCTCATATGGTCGATCTCCAGCATCATCTTGCGTTTCATCATGCCGCGCACCGCGTACTCGCCCAGGTCGGTCAGACCGCGGGTGTTGCACTGCGCGTCCGCCGCGTACGAGGGCACGGAGACCCCTGCCGGGAGCTCCTTCTGGGCGGCGGGTGCGGCTGCGAGCCCGATGGGGTTGTCGTGCTGCGGGCCGGTGCACTTCTCCGTCTTCCAGAAGGTGCCGGTCGACAGGAACTGGCCCACGTTGATCGCGGTGCCGAGCGCGCCCTGGTCGAAGCGGACCCCGCACAGGGCGTTGTCGAACTTGTGGCAGAGGAACATGCTCCGCACGCCGAGCTTGTGCAGCTCGTCGAGGCCCCGGTCGACGTCCTCCTTGCTGCACTGGGCGAAGTCCAGGATCTGCTTGCAGCCGAACGGCTCGGAGGTCTCGACCCCGAGGACGACCGCCAGCTTGCCCTGCTTGACGACCTCGCGGGCCTGGGCGGAGTCGGTGACGATCCGGAACCAGCCCTTTCCGGGGCCGCCGTACATCTTGTCGATGTAGGCCTGCATGTCGTAGGTCTTCTGCGCTTCGAGCCGGATGGCCGTCATCTCGTCGCAGCTGCGGTCCTTGAAGAAGTAGACCGAGCAGATCACGCCGTTGGTGACGAGGTCGTTGACGAGCACGCGCTGTCCGCCGCGCCAGGCCCGTTCGACCCACGCGTAGTAGTTCTGCTGGTGGGTGAGCGAGTCGTGGGCGGGCCAGTCCTTGAAGGTGGGCCAGCCGTTGGGGTCGTGCTTGCCGTCGCCGCCCTTGGTGATGAAGTCGAAGATCGCCAGGGTGCCGTCGGGGTAGTGCTCGGGACAGTCCTTGAGCGCGTCGGCCACGCCCATGTCGGAGAAGGGCTTGCCGCAGATGAGGCGCCCGCCGAAGCCCTCGTTGGACATCAGGTGGTCGTGGGCGTCGACGAATCCGCGGACCCGTCCCTGGGCGTCGGTGCCCTTGAAGGGCTCGCCGGTGATGTTGATGTCGGAGTCGGGTGCGGGCCGCGCCACCGGATTCCACCAGCCGGGGTCGTCGGCGGCGGAGCTGGGCACGGGGCCGAGCACCATCGCCACCACGGCGAGGAGCAATGACAGGACCGCGATGGGGCTGCGCCTGGGGTTCTTGTGTCGGGTATTGGTCATCACTCACGTCTTCGGTCAGCGGATGGCGCGGTGGAGGAGCCGGATCCGTTCGGGGACGCGACGGCCACAGGTGACACTGACTTGTCATGAACCCGCAAACGGTGGGTCGAGAATCACCACTGGCGCCGACGGAGTCAAGAGTCCGGGACAGATGACCTGATGATTCGTCAGGCGTTCGACCGCGAGGGTCCGGCGCGGACTCACGGACTCACGGGCGGACGGACGGGCGGGCCCGGCGTGGCCGGGCGGTGCGAGGCGCCGGGACGGCCTAACGTCGGGGCATGAGCGCGATGGCCGTGATGTACGAGGTGGAGGACCCGGCGGCGGCGCACGCCGGCGGGCCCGCGGACGCAGGCGGCGAGGTGGTCGTCCTGCGCGTGCACGCGGCGCCCGCGGCCCCCGGGATGCCCGGTGTCCCCGGTCCCCGGACCTTCTGCGGCAGGGACACCTTCGCGATGCGGGCCGCCCCGCAGCGGCCCGCGGGGCAGCCCGGCCCGACGTGGTACGACGCCGGGTACGCGGACCGGGTCTGCCCCGCCTGCGACGACGTGGTGGGCACCGACTGAGGTACCCCGGCGGCGCCCGGCCGGACGGGCGTCAGCGCGCGTCAGCGAGCGTTGTGCTCGGGCAGGTCCATCTCGGCCGGGGCGAAGCCGAAGCCGCGGGCGCCCTTCTTCTCGGTCTGCTTGCCGCAGAAGGCCGCTTCGAGGGTGCCGCCGAGCGCTGTGTTGGCCTCACCCCTGTTGGAGGTGTTCGCCATGGCGGAGAGGCTGCGCCGGCCGTCGCGCGTGGAGAAGGCGTACGTGTAGAAGCCTTGCACCGTGCCCGTGTGCCCGTAGACCGACGTGCCGCAGGACAGGTCGTAGCGGCGCAGTCCCAGCCCGTAGAAACGGGTGTTCGTGGTGTCCGTCGGGGTCGCGGTGACCATGGCGTCCAGCAGCCGCGGGGCCAGCAGTCGGCCGCCGAGCAGTGCGGATGTGAAGGTGTTCAGGTCCGCCGGGCTGGAGATCACCGCTCCGGCGGACTGGGCCCACGACACGGTCTGCTCGGTGGAGTCGACCAGCGGCGCGCCGGCCTCGTCGGGGTGGAGGTAGCCGCGGGCGTGCAGTCCCTTGATCTTCGTGTCGGGGTGCACGTACGTGGTGTTGCGCAGCCCCAGCGGCTTGAAGATACGCCGCTCGTACTCCTTGCCCACCCGGTTGCCGGTGGCCTTCTCGATGAGCATCCCGACGACGACGAAGTTGGTGTTCGAGTACTTGTACGCCGCGCCGGGCTCGGTCGTCCTGGGCTCGCGCAGCGAGAGGTCCAGCAGCTCCTGGTAGCTGAACACCCGGTTGCGCACCGCCTCGAAGCCGGGGACGGTGTGCTCGAACATGGCGTCGGTGTAGTCCGCGAGACCGCTGCGGTGGGTCAGCAGGTGGCGGACGGTGATCCGGTCGTCGGGCAGCAGGCCGGGCAGGTAGCGGTTGACCGGGGCGTCCAGGTCGATCTTCTTCTCCCCGACCAGCTGGAGCAGGACCACGGAGGAGAAGGTCTTGCTGACGCTGCCGATCCGGAAGCGGGCCTGCGGGTCCATGGCCGCACCCGTGGCCTTGTCGCGTACGCCGACGGCCCGGGTGCGGACCCCGTCGGGGCCGCTGAAGCGGGCCATGGCGCCGGGCGCCCCGGCGGCCGTCGTGTTGCGCAGCGCCTGGGTCAGCGCTTCGAGGTCGGGGGCGCCGCCGGCGGTCCCGGCCGCCTGGGCGGTGGTCGCGGGCGCGACGGCGGCCGTCACGGCGAGCAGGGCGGCGGTCAGGGCGAGACGTCGGTTGACGGGCAGTGGCACGGTGTTCCTCTGGTCGGTGGTCAGTCGGCAGGGAGGGGAGGGGCGGAGCGTCGCGGACGGCCGGACGGCGCGGCCGCGACGCGCCCATGAAAGATCATCGGGCAACGGCGGCGTTGGCGTGAGCCGCAACGCGCCGTTCTACGAGGGTAGTTCCAGCAGGCGAAGGGCCTCCTGGCGCATTTCCACCTTGCGCACCTTTCCGGTGACGGTCATGGGGAACTCCTCCACGACGTGCACGTACCGCGGGATCTTGAAGTGGGCCAGCCGGCCCGCGCAGTACGCGCGGACCGCGTCCGCGGTCACCGGTTCGGCCCCCTCGCGCATCCGCACCCACGCCATCAGCTCCTCCCCGTACTTGGGGTCGGGCACCCCGATGACCTGGACGTCGAGGACGTCCGGATGGGTGTGGAGGAACTCCTCGATCTCCCGCGGGTAGAGGTTCTCCCCGCCGCGGATCACCATGTCCTTGATCCGGCCGGTGATGCTCAGGTACCCCTCCTCGTCCATGACGGCCAGGTCACCCGTGTGCATCCAGCGGGCCGCGTCGACGGCCTCCGCGGTGCGCTCCGGCTCCTCCCAGTAGCCGAGCATCACCGAGTAGCCGCGGGTGCACAGTTCGCCCGGCTCGCCGCGGGGCACGGTCCGCCCGGTCCGCGGATCGACCACCTTCACCTCCAGGTGCGGCCCGACGCGGCCGACGGTGGACACCCGGCGCTCGACCGAGTCGTCGGCGCGGGTCTGCGTCGACACGGGGGAGGTCTCCGTCATCCCGTAGCAGATGGACACCTCGGCCATGCCCATCCGCTCGATGACCTCCCGCATGACCTCGACCGGGCAGGGCGAGCCCGCCATGATCCCGGTGCGCAGGCTGGACAGGTCGTACGCGTCGAAGCCGGGCTCCGCCAGCTCGGCGATGAACATCGTGGGCACGCCGTAGAGGGAGGTGCACCTCTCCGACTCCACCGCCGCCAGGGTGGCGACCGGGTCGAAGGACGGCGCGGGGATCACCATGGCCGCGCCGTGGCTGGTGCAGGCGAGGTTGCCCATGACCATGCCGAAGCAGTGGTAGAAGGGGACCGGGATGCAGACCCGGTCCTCCTCGGTGTAGTGGCACAGCTCGCCCACGAAGAAGCCGTTGTTGAGGATGTTGTGGTGCGAGAGGGTCGCGCCCTTGGGGAACCCGGTGGTCCCGGAGGTGTACTGGATGTTGACGGCGTCGTCCGGGCTGAGCGCGGACTGCGCACGGGCCAGGGCGACCGGGTCGCCCCGGCGGCCGCGCTCCAGCAGGGAGTTCCACAGGGGGCCGCCGAGCAGGGCCACGAACTCCAGGGCCGGACATCGCGGGCGCACCTCCTCGATCATGGCGGCGTAGTCGGAGGTCTTGAAGTTCTCCGCGGCGGCCAGCAGCCGGATGCCGGACTGCCGCAGCACATACTCCAGTTCGTGGGAGCGGTAGGCGGGGTTCACGGTGACGAGGACCGCCCCGATCTTCGCCGTGGCGTACTGCACCAGCGTCCACTCCGCGCGGTTGGGCGCCCAGATCCCGACGCGGTCGCCCTTCACGATGCCCAGGTCGAGCAGCCCGAGCGCGAGGGCGTCGACATCGGCGGCCAGCTCCGCGTAGGTCCACCGGCGGCCGGCGGCCACGTCGACGAGGGCGTCGCGGTCGGGGAACCTGCGCACCGTCCGGTCCAGGTTCTCGCCGATGGTGTCACCGAGCAGCGGCACTTCGCAGACCCCGGACGCGTAACTCGATGCGGCAGACACATGGACCTCCTGGACGGACGGGCAGGCTGGGTGATCTGGGGCGATGGCGCCTGAAATATACTGATGGGGTGACTGAGAACCCCTTGCCAGCCTGCCCCGAGTGCGCGGGTGCCTACGCCTACGAGATGGGCTCGTTGCTGATCTGCCCCGAGTGCGGGCACGAGTGGCCCCTCGTCGCCGCCGGACCGGGCGAGGCCCTTGAGGAGCGGGTGATCAAGGACGCCGTCGGGAACGTGCTGGCCGACGGCGACACCGTGACGGTCGTCAAGGGGCTGAAGGTCAAGGGCAGCCCGACCGGGATCAAGGCGGGCACCAAGGTGCGCAACATCCGCCTCGTCGACGGCGTGGACGGCCACGACATCGACTGCAGGATCGAGGGGTTCGGGCAGATGCAGCTCAAGTCCGGCGTGGTCCGCAAGGGCTGAGGGACCCGAGAGGGACCCGAGGAGGCCCGAGGGGAGAACGGAAGGCGCCTGACCGGGGGGAGCCCGGGCAGGCGCCTTCGTCGTACGCGCGGGGGGTGCGGCGCGTCCTTCCGCGCAGCAAGGTCAGGGCGCGGAGAAGACGCGCTGTGGCACGGGCGCCATGGTGGTGATCGCCGCCGTGGCCGTGAAGACCTCCTCGCCGTTCTGCCGGGCCACGACCCGCACGGGTAGCCGCCGGCCGTCCGGCGCCGCCGTACGGTCGGGGAGCGCGGTCGTCTCGATCCAGCAGGGCGAGTTCAGCTCCGCGTAGCGGAAGAACTGCATCTCCATGTCGGTCAGGACCCCGCGGCGCGGGAAGGCCGAGGCGTACGCGGCCTGGCGCACGGCCTCCAGCAGCAGCATGCCCGGGGCGTGGTCGACGGGGTGGTCGAAGAGGATCGGGTGGTTGATGTCGGCCCGCAGCTGCGCGCGGTGCGTGGAGTTGGTCTG
Organism: Streptomyces sp. A0592; assembly: GCF_004795115.1. Lineage (NCBI taxonomy): Bacteria > Bacillati > Actinomycetota > Actinomycetes > Kitasatosporales > Streptomycetaceae > Streptomyces > Streptomyces sp. A0592. The sequence goes on along the minus strand of NZ_SSBM01000034.1, from coordinate 2,250 downwards.
ACGGTGGCCGAAGGGCACGTCGTACGCCACGTGGCTGAGCAGGGGGATGGCCTGGCGGACGGATTCGGCCAGGAGCAGCGGGTCGTGGTGGCCCGCGTCGGGCGAGTAGAAGCTGTGGGCACGGGGCCACTGGGCGGTGATGACGTACTCGTCGGGAGTGACGGAGCGCCATCCGGTGAGCAGGACCTCGGAGTGCGCGCTCTTGTGCACGTACTCGCGCGGTAAGGCGCTGCTGAGCGAGGCGGTTGCGGGTGAGGTGGAGCGAGTGGCTGAGACAGTCTTTGGTTGAGCCCCCCCAGGAACGTCGGACATGAGCTGGTGCTGGTGCTTGTTCGGCGCTGGGTCCTAAAATAAAGGATGTTCGTTTTTTTATCGAGAAGGATTAGGTGCCCATGTCAGAACGCAAGCAGCAACGAGCCCCGCAACTCAGGGCGGTTCAGACGAAGGCGGCCATCCTGCGCGCCGCCGCGGAGGTCTTCGACGAGTTCGGCTTCAGCGGAGCCAGCATCAGCAAGATCATGAAGCGGGCTGATGTCACGCAGGGCGGGATGTACTTCCACTTCAGCTCGAAGGAGGAACTCGCCTACGCCGTGATGGTCGGTCAGGGCGAGGGCCTGGAGTTCCCCGCGGGCGAGGACGGCCTCCAGCGCCTGGTGGACATCACGCTCTACCTCGCGGAGCAGCTCCGGCACAATCCGGTGCTCCGTGCCGGCGTACGACTGGCCGTGGAACAGGGCGAGTTCGGCCTGCGCGACGACGTCGCCTACCAGGCCTGGGTCCTGGAGTTCCGCCAGCAGCTGCGCTTCGCCCGGGCCAAGGGCGAGCTCCAGCCGGACGTCGACGACCACGAACTGGCCTGGGTGCTGGTCAGCTCCTTCACCGGCGCACAGCTCTTCTCCCAGGTCTCCACCGGCCGGGCGGACCTGCCGCATCGCATCGCCTCGCTCTGGCGCTACCTGTTGCCCGCCGTTGCCACCGAGGACACCCGCAGGGGACTGCGCCTGACGCTGGAGGCGGCCGCACCGGAGCAGAAGGGGTGAGCGGCCGCCAGGTCGTCGTGACCGGGGCGACGGGCTTCGTCGGAACCGCGGTACTGCGCCACTTGGCCGACCGGTACCCGCAGGTCGTGCCGCGCGTGTTGACCCGTACGCCGGCACCCGCCGCGGCGGGTGCCGTACACCGGGTGGGCGCGGACCTGGCCGACCCGGCTTCCCTGCGCGGGGTGTGCGAAGGCGCCGTCGTCCTGCTCTCGCTGGCCTCCTACGTCGGACCGGACGCCGACCGCTGCGAGGCGGTCAACTCCGCCGGAACCGCCGCCCTGATGGCGGAGGCGCGGCGCGCGGGGGTGCGGCGCATCGTCCACCTGTCGACGTGCGCCGTCTACGGCCCGGGACCGCACCGCGGCGCGCAGGCGGGGGAGTTGACGCCCGCGCCGGTCTCGCCCGCCAGCGCCGGACGGCTGTCGGGGGAGGCGCCCGTACTCGATGCGGGGGGCCTGGTGCTGCGCGCCGGGCTGGTGCTGGGCAGGGGCGACCGATGGGTCGTACCGGCCCTCGCCGACGCCTTCCGGCGGGTGCCGGCGCAGTGGGACGGGGGAGCGGGGCTGGCCTCCTTCGTCGACGTCGACGACCTGGCGCGGCTCCTCGCGGCGTTCGCCCTCGGGAACGGTGCCGCGGCCGGCACGACGGGCGTCCTGCACGCCCACCACCCGGAGCCAGTGCGCAACCGGGACCTCATGCACGCCCTGGCCGGGCACGGGGTGCTGCCGGAGCGGCCCACCGCGGACTGGCCCTGGAGCAGGTGCCTGGAGGCCCTGGCCGCGACCCCCGGCTGGGTGAGCGAGCGGCAGTTCACGCTGCTGGCGCGGGACCACTGGTACCGCGCGGACGCGGCATGGCGGCTCGCGGGCATCGCCCCGGGGCCGGGCCCACTGCACCGGCTCGGCCGGGCGGCGTCCTGGTACCGGGAGAGGGGCGCGGTCCGGCCAGAGTGACGTGGATCTGCCAAAGCCTCAACGGGATGGGGGCGGACGGGCCGTGGCGGGGAAGGGGGCGGGTAGCGTCCCGGACACAGCCGGTCCTGGTCATCCCGAAGACCCTTGTGGAGGAGTGGAAATGCCCGACCTTTCGAACATCGTCAAGGCGTATGACGTGCGTGGCGTTGTGCCGGACGAGTGGGACGAGTCGCTGGCGGAGCTGTTCGGTGGTGCTTTCGTCGAGGTCGTGGGTGGTTCGGCGATCGTGGTGGGGC
>NZ_SSBM01000033.1:0-70042 GCF_004795115.1 Streptomyces sp. A0592 | reverse complement strand
CTCGGCGAGCACGGCGAGCCCGGGCTCGGTGCCGTCGGTGGTGGCCACGAGCAGCAGGTCGACGGAACCGGCCCAGCCGGGCAGGGCCCAGCGCAGTGCCCCGGAGGCGTGGGCGACCCCGGTGGGGGCTTCGGTGCTGGCGCACCGAAGAGTGAAGGCCGTCGCTGCGCTTCGGCCAGGGAATGGCTTCGCTGACGCTCCGCCACATCCCGCCGCGAGCGGCGGGATGACGGAATCCCGCGAGCGGGATTCCGTATGGGACCGATCCGCGCAAGCGCGAATCGGATGAAATCCCCGCAAGCGGGAATTTCTGGGCTGGCAGCAAGAGAGGGTGCATCACGTGCGGGCCTGTGTGAAGTCTGGGTTTCAGGCCTGCTCCCCCCAGGGCAGGGTGACAAAATGTCAGGTCGGAGCGGGTGCCGGCTGATGCTGCGATGTGAGAGGCTCCGCTGCGCTCCGCCTTGACTCAGGGGTCCGTGGCGCGCAAGTCTGGCGGGGCTGTGCTCTGTCGTACAGCACAACCTGTTGCGTAGGAAGATGTATGACTCCATCTCACCCGCTTGGGTGGGATGGAGCTCCTGTGGCTGCATCATCTTGGTATGCTGCTGTGTAGTAATTGGGATTGAAGGGCTCTGGCTTCCGGACCTTTATGAGAACGCTCAGAATTTTCTCCAGAAAGGGGCCCGGGGTTAATGGCTGTGAAGCTTCGTGATCACCAGCGTGAGGCCGTCGAGGCCATTGTCCGGGGTCTCGATATCCCTCCGGGCGGGATTCCCGCCAACGGTCTGCGCGGGCAGGTCGTCTCGGCGTGCGGGACGGGCAAGACCGTCATGGCCGCGGAGGCGGCGCGGCGGCTGGTGCCGGGCGGGCGGGTGCTGGTCCTGGTGCCGACGCTGGATCTGCTGACGCAGACGGTGAGGGCGTGGCACGCTGTCGGGCACACGGGGCCGGCGGTGGCGGTGTGTTCGCTGCAGGACGACCCGGAGCTGTGGTCCCTGAAGGTGCGCTCCACGACGAACCCGGTGCAGTTGGCGCTGTGGCATGGGCAGGGTCCGGTGACCATCTACGCGACCTACGCCTCCCTGGGGGTGCTCGCGGAGGCGTTCGAGGGGCTCTACGGGCAGCAGTTGGCGCCGGTGGACCTCGCGGTCGTGGATGAGGCGCACCGTACGAGCGGGTCGATGGGGAAGGCCTGGGCGGAGATCCACGCGCAGAGCGTGATCCCCGCGGCGCGCCGGCTGTACATGACCGCCACGCCGCGGATCTGGCAGGAGCGCTCCGGCCCCCGGGACAAGCGCAAGGGCGTGCACCACCCGCTGCCGCGGGAGATGGCCGCCTCCATGGACGACGAGGCCATCTTCGGGCCCGTCCTGTACCGGCTCACCATGGCGCAGGCGGTGACCCGCGGGCTGCTGGCCCGCTACCAGATCATCGTCGTCGAGATCCAGGACCAGGTCCTCACCCCCGAGAAACTGCGGGGCGAGGAACGGCACGGGGAGAAGGTGCGCGGCCAGCGGATCGCGGCGCTGCAGGCCGCGCTGCTGCGGACCATGGCCGAGCACCGGCTGCAGACCACCATCACCTTCCACCACCGCACCATCGAGGCCCAGGCCTACGCCGAGGGCCTGGAACTGGTTGCGGCCAAGCTCCACGCCGACGACCCCGGCACCTACCCCCGGGTGATGTGGACCGACTGGCTGTGCGGGGAGCACGAGCCCGAACACCGGCGCACGGTTCTGGACGAGTTCGGCGCGACGGCCCGCCGCGCGGTCCTGGCCAACTGCAAGGTCCTTGGCGAGGGCGTCGACATCCGCGCGGTGGACTCCGTGGCGCTCCTGGACCCCAAGGGCGCTCCGCACGACATCGTGCAGGCCATCGGCCGGGCCCTGCGCCAGAAGCCCGGCGAGGGCAAGCTCGCCTCCCTGATCGTGCCCGTGTTCCTCCAGCCCAAAGAGGAGCCGGAGGACATGTTCACCTCCGGCAGCTACCGCCCCCTGGTGAAGGTCCTCGAAGGGCTGCGGGCCCACGACGAGGAAGCCGTCGAACTCCTCGCTATCCCCCAGGAGCCTCAGAAGCAGCACGTCAAACCGTCTCTGCCTCTCGGGGAAGCCCCCGGGGAAGGCGAGGAGGAAGCCCGGATGCTGCTGAGGTTCTCCACCCCCCGCGACCCCGTCGCGATCGCCGACTGGATCTCCTTCAACATCATCGACACCGACCGGCAGGACTGGGGCCGCGGCTGGTCCGCCCTGAAGAAGTACACCCAGCGCGAGAAGCACGCCCGCGTCCCCTACGACCACCGCGAAGGCGCCTACCCGCTGGGCCGGTGGATCGCCGAGCAGCGCCGCGCGTTCGGCGCCCGGCAGATGACCGGCGACCGCGCCAGCCGGCTCGAGGCCCTCGGGATGGTCTGGGACGCCGCCGACGCCGCGTTCGACGAACACCTGGCCGCGGCCCGCGTCTACTACGCGCAGCACTGGACCCTGTGCTGCCCCCGCACCGCCACCGCCCTCGACAAACCCCTCGGGCAGTGGATCTCCAACCTCCGCCGCCCCGGCGCGCTGGCCGGCCACCCGCGGCGGGCCGAGGCCCTCGCCGCGATCGACCCCGACTGGAACCCCGCCTGGCCGCCCGAGTGGCAGCGCCACTACGCCGCCGTCCGCGAGATGACCGCCGAGGAGACCGCCCTCGTCCACATCGAACCCGGCGTCACCGTCCACGGCATGGACATCGGACGCTGGCTGGAGCGCCAACGGCAACCCGCGGTGTGGGCCGGGCTCATGGACGAGCAGCGCGAACGCCTGGAACGGCTCGGCATCCAGCCCCTGCCCCCGAAGCAGAAGAAGGCCACCGCCACGGCCTCCAAGGGCGGCTCAGGGGCCTTCGAGCGGGGCGCAGCGGCCCTGGCCCAGTACGCGGCCCGGACGGGCACGGTGACCGTCCCAAGGACGCACGTGGAAGTCCTTGACGGCGGGGCTGAGGTGAAGCTCGGGATCTGGCTGACGAACACCAAGAGCAGGCGTACCAAACTCGGCGCGGAACAGCTGAAAGTGCTGGCGGACCTCGGGCTGGACTGGGCAACGTAGGGGCCCAGAACGTCGTGGCGCGGCCGGCACGGAGGACACATTGATCATCTTCGACACGAACGCGGTGAACATGCTGCCGCCCGAGGGGGCGCGGGCCGACTTCATCCGCAAGCTGCGGCAGTCCGGCCACCACCGGGTCGCGGTGCCGTGGATGGTGCTGGAGGAGCTGGCCGCCCATCAGGCCAAGCTGTACCCCGCCAAGTACGAGGCCGTCACGAACACCTTGGACAGGTTGCGCGCGATCGTGCCCTGGGAGCTGAAGAGCACGCTGGAGCCGCTCGATCTGGAGCGGCTGATGAACCACTGGCGGGTCGTCTACGGCGAGATCTTCGAGGTGATCGAGACCAGCCCCGAGGTCGCGCGGAGAGCGCTCACCCGTGAGGCGCTGGCCTTGAAGCCGGCCAAGCGGGCCGGGGACCACTCCGAGGGTGCCCGCGATGTGGCGATCTGGTTCTCCATACTCGAGTTCCTCAAGGCCAACCCGGGCGAGAAGGTCTGCTTCGTCACGAATAACACCAACGACTTCGGCGACGGGAGCGCTTACCCGTACCCGATGAACGAGGACGTCGAGGGCCTGGAGAACCGGCTCACCCGGCTCACGGACTTCAACGAGGTCGTCTCCGCCTTCACCAAGACCGTCTCGGGCGCGGACGCCGAAGCCGTCGCCGATGAGCTGCTGCGGTCGTCGGCCGTGCGCGCCCGCGTCGCCCAGACCGCCGTGGAGATCCTTGCCTCGCCCACTGGTTTCGCCGGTCTGAACGCGGACGACACGGTCGTGCAGTGGCGCGGCTGGTGGATCGCCCCCGAGGCCGAACTCCTCACCGTCACGGACGTGACCGGCCACGAGATCGAGGGCGACGTCTGGTACACGGCCAACGCCCGATGGCTGCTCTACGGCCTGGCCTTCGATGAGGACGCAGCCGACCCCCGCTACACCGCATGCACCTGGGAGACGAAAGTCCTGTTCTCCGCCCGGGCCGGTGACGAGGCACCCACCATCCTGACCCCGCAGGACCCACAGGTACCGGACATGTCCGACTCCGCGTGCATGGAACTCCTCAAGCAGGTCAAGAAGCGCACCGCCGACATCAGCCGCCGGACCCTGCGGGACCTGCTGGCCGCGACCTCCATCGCGGAAAGCGTGGTCTCCAAGGAGTTCCTGGCCGCCCTCGATGTGGCCGGCACCCTCCCCCACACGCCCCACCTGCTCTTCCCCAAGATCGACCACAGCGCCCTCTTCCCGGGCGTCACGGCCCTCAACAGCGTGGTGAAGCAGATGGGCTCCCTGGTAGACCTCTCGGGCCTGAACCGCAGCGTGGCCGAAATGGCGCTGCAGCAGCACCTGAACCTCAACGACTCCGTTCGGCGCAGTCTCGACGGCCTCGTGCCCACACTCGACATCGCCGGCCTGATACCGCGCACCGACCTCACCGCACTCATCGCAGCATCGGTCGCCAAGGGGAGCGCCCCGACCGACAGTGACGACGAGGAGGCAGAGGTCGCCGACAACCAGCTGTCGTTCGAAGACGCCGCCGCGGCAGAGGGAGCAGCGGCCGACGACGACGGGACGGATCCCGAACCCCCCGCGGATCAGGCGTCCTGACCCGCAGGGCCGAGCGCTGCACGCACAGCGGGAAGCCCGCGGCAGCCCGTGCGGCGGCCGCCCGGACCGAACTGCGTCCCACCGGGGTGGTGCCGGGTGGGACACGGTCGCCGCGCGCCACGGACGGCACCCGGCGCCGCTCAGGGGGGCGGGTCTGGGGAATCCCCTCCGCTCCTTTGCCGGTGGGGAACGGAACGTGGTGCAGACAGAACCGTGCGACGCCGCAGTGGTGCGGACCGCTGAGCGCGCGCCCGGTCTGCCTGTCGTCTACCGGCCCACCCGCAACCCGGCGGCCCGATCCGCTGCACCTCGTTCGACGACGTGGTGGACAAGGTGCCGGGCCGGGAGCAGGGACGTGCTGGTGCGGGGCGCCGGTCGGCGCGCAGCAGACTCAGGCGGGCATGGCGTGCACCGGGTGCACCGGGTGCGCCGGCAGACTTCGAGACCGACGTGGAGAAGCGCGGACCGGCGCGAGCGTCGCCCGCACGGCAGGCCGTTACGCCGACGTCCTGCCCGCAGCCCCAGGCGCCGCTATCCGCTGCATCATCATCCTCGACGAGGTGCACGAGCCTGGGCTCCTTCAACGTCCAGCCGGGACGCGAGCAGCAAGGTCATCGTGCAGGCCCGTCACGTGCAATCCGGTCGGTGTGTTCCACGAGGTCAGCCTGGCCTCGGCTGCTGCTGGATCCAGCCCTTGCCGGCGCGGAGGCGAACTTGCAGGGCTGCAGGGCCAGTAGCGCCCCGGCGGCCGCCGGGGAAAGCCCATGGGGCCAACGGGCACCCCGCGGGGTCTCGGCCCCAAGGAGGGCATGACAGCCGACGGCGGTATGCGCGTCTTCTAAGTGCACAGTCGTGAGTTGAAGTGTCGAAGAGTCCGGGTCTGAAGGGTTCAAGATCATCATCTGAGATGGTGTGAGTCGAGAGACTGAAAACCCGTTCTGCCTGCGGCGATACACACCCAGCGGACTCATATATTCGTACCAGGTTTCAGAGGGGTTGCTACGACGCGTCTGGGCGGAGCCACCGCCGCCGGAATCTGTGTCCGGGTTGTCAATGGCGCCGCGCATGCTTGTCCCGTGACCACCGAACTCACCGTGCTAAAGCGGGACAGGGCCGTGTCGCGGGACGACGCGATACGGATGCTGCTGCAGCAGTCCAGGCGCGCCGGGCGCGCCGTGCCGATACGGCGCGCCTTCGTCCAGGGCGCCGGCTCCGGCCCGCGCATCGTCACCGAGCCCGGCCCGCTGCACCGTCTGGTGCGCAGTGGGGAGCGGCTGGAGTTGCTGCTGCTGGTCCACTGCGTGGCCTCCGGGGGCGACTGGGGGGGCGACCGCACGCGCCGAGACATGGGCGCGAGCCGCGGGGATCTCCTTCCGTACCGACGGCACGGCCAGCGCCGCCGTCTCCCGGCACCTGGCCAGGCTGCGGGAGCTGGGGCTGGTCGACACGGCGCCGGACGGCCGGCATACCCGGATCTTCAAACTGTTCGAGGACGGCTCCGGCACGCCGTACACGGCCCCGCCGGGGAAGGCCGACGGCTCGCGCAGGGACGTCTACTTCAAGGTGCCCTTCGAGTACTGGGAGCAGGGGTTCCACGAGTCCTTGTCGGTGCCGGCGAAGGTGATGCTGCTGATCTTCATGAGCATGCGCAGCCGGTCGTTCGTGCTGCGGCAGGACAAGAAGTTCGCGTCCTGGTACGGGATCTCGCCCTCGACCGCCGGACGCGGGATCAGGGAGCTGCAGGAGATGGAGCTGGTCTACCCGTTCCTGGCCGAGCAGCACCTGGACGGGTTCGCCGTCCTGGGTCAGAGCACCCGGGAGCGGTGGGCGCTGGCCGCGCCGTTCGACCTCAACATCAACAAGACGGACCGCGAGGCCGCCGACAGCGTGTGGACCGTCGAGGGCGTCGCCTGCACCGCGGCCCGGTTCGTGGCCATCCTGCCCACGCCCTCGGCAGCGCCCGGGGCCGCGCCGGCCGCCGCGGGTGCGGCTCGCTGATGAAGACCACCGCGGCGCCGATAGGCGCCTGCGGTCGATGACTCCCGCCCCGGCCACTTGGGACGGGCGCGGCGCCGGCCGTCACCCCGGAAAAGGGCGACGGCCCCCTGTTCCCGCAGGGAGCCGCCCATGTGAAGAACCGAGAACTCCCCCAAGGAGGAATCATCAGTACCTTCATCGAGCCTACGGGCTCCCAGAAGCCGGCGTCGACCCGGCAGAATACCGCCCGGCAGCGCTGCCGACGGCGCCGGACGCTGCGCACCCTGACCCGGACGGCCATCCACAACATCGTCGGGGGCGCGGCAACCGCCCTCGGTATGTCCCTGATGGGATGGATCATCTGGTGGATCCAGCAGCGCTGACCGGGCGCAGCTGACCCTGGCCGCCCCGGCCGGCTCCCGTGAGGCCGACCGGGGCGCCAGGCCAGGCCCGGGGGCCTGCGGCCGGGCGGCGGACGCCGTCCGCTGCACGGACGCAAACCCGCAGCGGGCCTCACAGCCGGTCCTCCCCGGTGGCCATCGCGGCCCTTCCGGATCAAGGGCGTAACGGGCTCAGATGTCCTCAACGGCCATGGTCACCCGGGTCGTCCTACGGACGAGGCCGTAGGACACCGCGGGCGGGGCATGCACCCGGCACCACCGAAGTCGTTCCAGTGCCATGTCCCGCTCGTCGCAGGGCTCGGAGACCGAGCGCCACTGCCCATCGGAACCGGCCTCGACCCACCAGACGACGCGGCGGTCCGCCTCGGCCTCTTCCCCGCTCTCGCCATGCACACCGCAAGACCACGACCGCTCCGCCGCGCCCACCTCGGCACACGTCTCCCACCCTCTCGTATGCGGCCGTCGCGTACGGCTCCGCCCATACGGTCGCTCCGTCGCGGTCGGGCCGACCCGCGCCGGACGGCCGCGAACGGGGGCGCGAAAACCGCTATCGGGGGTCCTGGAGGGAGCGCGTAGGGTGCGTACTGCGGCGGGGGAGCTGTAGCGCAGAGGTCGACGTGCCCTCTTGCTCAGAGGGAGGACGCCGGTTCGAATCCGGCCTGCTCCCCCGCCGTGCTTACCCGCGAAACGGTCGGCGCCGGGACGGATCCTGCTCCCCCGGCGGTAGGTTGCGGTCGGCAGGCCGGGCGCAGCGCGCACTCGGGCACGGTTGTGTGGCGACCCGGTGCGTGCGCGCGCCGGCAGTCCGACCCCGATCGCGGGACGTCGTCCTGACGCCTCGTACGCCCCTTCCCGCCATCCGCTCCCTCCTCTCTGAAGAGTCACCGGCGCCGCCCGCGCAGTTCCGCCATGTCGATGGTCTCGCTGTCGTCGTAGCCGGAGGCAGCGAACGCGTCGACCGCCGGAGCGTGGGCGAGGCGGCCCTGCCAGTCCTGGACGACCGCGTACAGCCCGCCGAGGGAGAACGTACGGCCGGACACCTCGAGCGCGGCCGCCCACTCCCGCTCGAAGGCCGGCACCCAGCTGTCCGCGCGCCGGTCGGCGCACAGCCGGGCAAGGAGTTCAGCCGGCGCCCCGGGCGCGGGGGCGTACGGCGGGACGGGGGCGTGGTCGGGCTGCGCGCTCATCGGCGGGACCTCTCCTTGTAGAGGGCACGGCCGCACACCATGTAGTCGTCGTCCGTTCCCCAGCTGCAGAACCCGCCGAAGGGCACCTCGGAGGAGGTCAACGGAATCAGTCCCTCCCAGCGCCGGCCGTGCTCGACGCAGAGGAGGACGTCGTCAAGGTCCGGGTGACGGTAGGCCGCAATGCCTGCGTGAGGAGGTGTGGGGGCGGGCTGCGCGCTCATCGGCTGGTCCTCCCGGCGGCGGGTCGTCGCCTCACCGTACGCGGTCCGGGTGGCTGTGGATGCGGGCTTGACCGGATCCCCTCCTGCCGACTGCGCAGGGTGCGGGCAACGGCCTGGGCGTGCTCGCGCAGCAGCAGGTCCTACTTGTCCCAGGTAGCGGCCGCGTAGTTGAGGATGCCGGTCCTGACCGCGGTCGACAGCGCCACGGGGGCCGGGAGCAGCCCGTCCGACGGTACGCTCCACAGCGACCGCTATTGCATCCCCTGACCGAGTGGGGCCGGGTGTTGACGCGCGGGACGAGGGGTGAACCCCACCCGGACAGAGTGCTCCCCTAGGCCGACCGGGGCGCCGCTCCGCAGATGTTCCCGCAACCGTCCGTTGACCCGCCCGCAGTGCAGCCTCCCTCGCCTGGCCTGGCCAGCCACGCATCCGTCAGCTGACGGCCCTGGGCCGCAGTGGGCGCCCGGTCAGCCCGCCGGCGTGTCGACGTCCTCACACGTGCTGTTGGCGGCCGTCTCGGGCGGATGGGTCGCGATCCGCAGCGGCAGCGAGAACATCAGCGAGAAAGAGATCAAAGCCGCGGCAGCCCAGCTCGGCCCTTGGCAACCAGCCGTGAAGCCGTGCCGACCTTGATACCTGAAACGAGCCATGGCGGGCAGCGGGCCGTTCGTCTCGTGTCATGAACTACCCGGTGGATCCAGTTTCGCCGCCGCCCGCACGAGCGCCGTCTACCGGCACGTTGGCGTAATCGACCCCGGCAAAGAACCGGATGCGGCTCTCATCGACGCGGACCCTGGCCGGCCGCGGAGCGTCATCCGAGAGGCGGCACAGCACGTCCGCTTCACGGCGGCCGTCCCTCGTAGTGTGCCAGGATCGCAACTGACCGAAGCGACGTTTCCCGTCGGCGGTCTCCACGAGCACGAGCGGGTCCGGTGCGCGTCCCGGCCCCTCGGTGACCTGGGCGAAAAATCCTTCCTGGCGCAGCCGCATGCACAGGTCCACCAGTGAGGATGCCTGGGTGCTTCCCAGTTCCATACCGATCTCAAAGTGCTCTTGAAGACCGAGAGAGGACAGGTTCGCGCTGCCGAAATAGCCGGTGGCGCGGTCGGCGACCACGAACTTGGCGTGCATCATGCCGGGGTTGGCTCCGGACCACCAGTACAAGGACGTTCTTCCGTAGTCCGCGCAGTCTTTGACGAGGTCGTTCAGGGGTTGGGCCCGGCTGCTCGGGTCGTGGGCGTAGAAGTGGACGGCGACTTGGCGCTCGGCGACGGCGGGCAGCAGGACCTCGCGCAGCAGGTCGCAGCCGTGGCGGTTCCAGAAGGGGCCGCCGATGTGGAGTTCGGTGTTGGCTCCGGCGATGACGTCCTGGACTAGCAGGTCCAGGCGTCGGACGGGCGGCTCTACCAGGTGGGAGGCGGCTCGCGGGGTGGTGAACACCAGGGGGCGCTCGGATGGTGGCGCCGCGGGCGGTGGGTCAAGGCCGTCCAGGACGTCCAGAAGCACCTGGAGTTGGGAGAGGCGGGCAGGGACGAGCCCTGCGTGCCGGCCTGAGCCCAGTAAGCCGCATTCGGCGGCGAGCTGGCGTACGGCGGTAGCGTGATCGTCTGCGACCCCGTGCACGCGGAGGGCGTCAAGGGTGTCGGCTCTGGCGATCTCCCGTGTCCAGTCGGCGGCTGCCGCGTAGCTGCCCGCGAGGCGCTCCAGTAGCTGGGCGAGCGGGACCAGCAGTCGCAGTTGGTCGGTCATGCGTGGCTCGAGGCGGCGGTGTGGCGGAGGAACTCTGCGGCAAGGCCCCTGTCGAGGTCGTCGTTGAACAGCCGACAGCCGAAAGTGAGGTAGACGCAGCGTTCGCAGCAACGTGGTGAGGACTGATGGCACAGCGGGTCGTTCTCGCAGCTGAGTACCGAGTCGGCTGTGCTCTCCAGCCAGCTGAGGACACGATTGCTGAGCAGGGTCCACAGTGATCCGAGGGTGAATTCACGGACGTTGTCGGCGTAGATGGCGACGGTGAGCGCCTTCGTGACGACCCATTCGGCGAGCGTGTTCTCGGCCAGTCCTACTTGGCCGTCGTCCAGGGACCGAAGCAGTAGGTGCCCGAGGGTGTGGATGACCGTGTGTACGGTTGCTGCCGCGCGGACGGCCTCCGGATCGTCCTGGTCCGTGAACAGTTCCAGCAGCCGCTGGCGGGCCGCCGGTTCGTCTTCTGCCGTCCCGACGGCGAGTCCTTTGGTGTTCAGGAACGACAGGACGGAACGCGCCGAGAAGGTGACCAGGAGGGCTTCGGTGTCCGATGCTGCGACGTAGACCGGGTACTTTCCGTCGTGGTGGTGTTTGTTGTGGAAGCCGGTCAGGACGCCCCGCTCGGGCTCGTGCTCTTCCCTGGTGTAGCCGAAGGCGACTCTGGCCACGGGGAACTCCCATGTGACGGCGATCTCTGCGATCCCCAGGGTGCGGGCCTGCTCGCGGGCGCGTTCCGCGGTCTGCTGGGCCAGCCGGTCCTGGAGTTCGGCGAAGCGTGCACACTGATCGTCGAGAGTGATGCGCTGGATCTGGGCAGGGTCGAAGACGGCTGCGCGTTCCACGAAGGGGCGGTCTGCACCGAGCAGTTCCCACCGCGCGTTGTCGGCGTCCGTGTTGGGCAGAGCAGCCAGGCCGCTCTCCTCGGGGCCCATCATTCTGCGGTACTGCTCGATCTCCTCCTCCGGCACATGCATCTGGCGCAGTAGTTGTTCTCTCTGCCGCCATTCCTGCGGGGACACGCGCGTTACGGTGATGCCCTGGGAGGCATCGCCGATGCCCTGGGCCAGGGAGTCGATCAGGTTCAGGTAGTGGGCGGCCGAGATCCGGCCGCGCTGGGGGTGGCGCTGGTATTGCCGGAACTCGGAGTTGTCAATGTTGACGAGCTGGAGGGCGTGGACCTGGTAGGCGCGGGTGTCGTTGAACGTCCTTGCCCGCATCATGGCTCGGCTGGCGGCGTCCTTCCATTCGCAGCCACAGGGGGACTGCGAGGTGCCCTGGAGCTTCGCGCCGCCACAGCCTGGGCCGACGCAGCGCCAGAGGGCGGTGACGAAGCTTCCAGTGTTCTCGAACACGATGTGATCGTAGCCGTGCGCGGGAACACGGCACTTGGGAACGTACATGGGGCGGACGCGTCCGCAGTTGTGCGCGTTGAAGTACGGGAGTTGCCGCAGCTGTGCGCCGCAGGTGCGGCACCGGGGGTCGGCTGCGAGTTGCTGGGCCTTCACGTAGGTGCGCACGCGGCGGCAGGAGCGGCGGACGCATTCTAGGACGAGCGGGAACACCTCGAAGCGGACGAGGTCGGGGCTGACCAGGACGAAGTTTTGCCGCAGTCGGCCCTGCGGCAGGGGCAGGGCGGCTCTGGCATCTTCGCTCCAGCGCTCCAGGTAGCGGGAGATCTCGTCGTAGATGACGTCTTCGTTGAGTTTTTTGACCACGTCCCCGTCGACTGCCTGGACTCTGCCTCGCAGCCGCTGTTCGTGGCGGAAGACGGCACCGGGCAGGAAGGCGGTCATGGCCTGGCTACGACTGCGGTTCATCCTCGCCCCCCTTGCTGTCGGCGGTGTTGGTGGCGAGCGCTTTGAAGGCGTCCTGGCTGCTGGTCAGTGACTGGAACGATGTGCTTTTGTCGATGTCGCGGAAGCTGGTGAGCGGCTGTTGGAGGAAGAGGTAGGCGGTGCGCTTTTCCTCTGCGCCCTTGTTGAGGTTAGGGCGTTCCTCCTGTCGCCAGGTGTCCATGATCCGCGCAACGAGGTCGTTCTCCAGTCCGCGGCCGTTGACGCCCTCCACACGCTCGCGGTAGCAGGCGGGGATGCGTCGTTCCAGCCAGGGGTCGAGGAGTGGTCGTTGGGTGCTCCACCAGCGCTTGAAGTCTTTGGAGTAGTCGGCTCCTTCCGGTGGTGGCTTCAGAGCGGGGTCGCGGGCGGCGTCGTGGAGCAGGGCCAGCACGATGCCGGGCAGGGTGCGTCGGGCTGCGAAGTAGGCGTACTTGTTGACGGGCACGGGGGTGACCATGCGGTCGAGCAGGCGGTGGTAGCTCAGGAAGTTGGAGAACATGGAGCGTTCGCGGCGTGAGACGGGGTCGTAGACGGTGACGACGAGGCCTGCGTGGGTTCGCCCAGCCCGAGCGGTGACCTGGATGTAGTCGGCGGCGGTCGGCGGCATGCCGGCCAGGACCAGGAGGTTGAGGCGCTCAAGGTCCACCCCGTGGCTGAGCACGCTGGTGCCGACCAGGGCGCGCAGCCGCTCTCCTCGCGGGGTATCCAGGTGCTCGCGTTGGACGCGGGCGATGGCCGCGGCGAGGTCGGGGACCGGGACTTCGCCGGTGAGCACCGCGTGCTCGACTCGGTCGAGTCCGGCGTGCTGCAGGTCGTCGGAGAGCTGGCCGAGCTCCTCGTCGAGCTGGGTGCCGTGCTGCTTGCTGTTCACATAGGCCAAGGAGACTTCGTAGGGGAAGAGGAGCCGTGGGAGGTCCGAGTCGGGTAGCCCGTGCAGGGCGAGGCGCTCGCGCAGGGTCTTGGGCTCCTCCTGGAGCCGGGCGATCTCGGTGAGGAGCTCGCCCTGCACGATCGCGGCGACGTCGGCTTTGCGGCGCTTGTGCGGGAGCACTCCGATGTGAACGCGCCGGAGGTCGGGCCGGGTCGTGGTGTAGAAGCTCTCTCCGAGTGTCCATCCGGGTGCGGGGAAGGCGCGGGGGCGGCGGCCGTAGAGCTGGCGGAGCTGGTCCTGGTACTGCTCGATGGTGGCGGAAGCGCCCAGTACTTTGCTGGGCAGGCCGCTGCCTGCTCCTGACTGGAGTTCGGCGATCAGGCCTTCGTAGTGCGCGTTGAACGCGCCGAGCTCCTCCTTCAGGAGGTGCATCTCGTCCTGCACCGTCAGTGCCGGTACCGGGTCCTTGATCGGGCGGGCCGCCGGGTAGCCTCGGCTCGGCGCGGTGCAGTGGCTCGGTCCAGCCAGGCAGGCTCCAAAACGCGGGAAGGAGAAGTAGCCGTGCTCGGCGCAGCGGTGTCTCGGTCCGTGCTGGAACGCGGTGAACTCGGGGAACCAGCTGTGCCCGGTGAGTTTGTCGACGGTGGAGATGACGATCGCGGGCAGGGTGCGGTAGACCTCGACGTCGCTCACGTGCAGGGGCAGGATCCGCTGGCAGGCGGCGCACTCGTGGTGCAGGCGGACCGCGTCAGTGTCCAGGCGCAGCCGTACGCTGTCGCGCTCGCAGTAGGGGCAGGTGATCACGAGCCGGTCGCGCTGGTGGTCTTCGGCGAAGGTCCCCGTCCGGGTGGCGGCGGCCTCGGTCTCCCAGCCGCGCCACCAGCCCCGCTCCCAGTGGAGGTCGTTGGGGCTGCCCGCCCCGCCCGCGAGGTAGCCGAGCGCGAAGGGGTCGTCGTGGGGGGATCCGATTCCGCGTTCGACGCGGAGCTCCTCGGCGGCAATCAGCATGCGCAGGGTGCGGTCGAGTTGCTGCACGCTGAGCATGCGCAGCGGGAAGCGCAGCCAGGCGGTGACCCCTGCGTGCTTGCCCCGCAGCCGGTCGTAGAACAGGGCCGTGAGGATCAGCCCCAGGTATGCCTCGGTCTTCCCCCCGCCCGCGGGGAACCACAGTACGTCGGTGTGGTCGAGTTCAGCGCGCAGGTCTGCCCGCTGTGGGTGCTCGCGCGCGGCGAGGGCCGGCAGGTGGGAGACGATGTAGACCAACTGGAATAGCCGCCAACTGTCGTATGTGCGGCCGTCGTTGACACGAGCGAAGACCGCGTTGGCGAGCTGGAAGGCGCGCTTGAGGTCCGGGTCCAGGTCCAGGCACTCGCGGCCGAGGCCGAACCGCCTGGCCTCGTCGTCGAATTGAGCGCGGTCGGCTTCGATGGCCTTGTGGTGTGGCAGCTGCTGGGCGGCACGGCAGGCGGCGGCGAACTCCCGGGAGTAGCGGGCCATCGCGACCTCGACGGAGTCCAAAATCGGGGCCGGGTCGTCGGCGAGCTCACGCCACTGCGGGTGCCGCACCCCGGCTTGGCGAGGCACGACGGTGCGTTGGACGTGGACGGGCAGGGTCTCGGTCCGCAGGCCGCTGCCGTCGGGCACTGCTGCGCAGCCGGTGCCGCGACCGATCACCTCCGCCAGCTCCTCCAGCCGGTAGTCGCGGGGGGCGAGGTGGAAGCGCTGAGGCACGATGCTGATGCCGTCCCCGGGCAGGACCGCGAAGCGACAGTCGTACACGGAGAGGTCCTGCCAGTCGCTCTGCGCCGTGTCGCTCTGGTTGTGTAGGGAGACGCGTATGAGGTGGTCGCCGCCATCCAGGGCCTGGGCGTGCGCCGACAGCACCAGCTGGGGTGCGCAAGGGGCCGCGTCGCGGTCCAGCAGTGCCGCGACGTGGCGGTGGAAGGCATCCTCGTCGGCCATGGCCTCCGCGGGGAGCACGTTGCGCCTGCGCCGCCCCTGGCGCCCCTGCGGCCCCGCGGTAAGCGGGCGACGCGCCTCGGGGCGGGCGAAGTGCGCGTCCACCGCGCGGCGGACCGCCCGGTCCAGCACCTGCTGGGCCTCGCTGAGCGCGTGCGGATCGAGGTCGCCTTCCCCGAGCGGCACTTCAATTGCCAGGTCCGGCAAGTCAACGTCGTGGCGGCGCCAGACGCCCAGCAGCTCTCCCGGCCGGGCCTGTGCGCCGGAGGGGGCCTCGTCGCCGCGCAGGTACTCCATGTGCTCGGCGTAGCTGGCGATGTCCTCCAGGTAGAGGGCGAATCGGCAGTGGACGGCGAGCTGCGCGGTCCTGCGGCCGGGGATGGTGCGCACCCGGAAGTCGAGTGCCAGGACCGGGGGCGCCTGTGTGCCGCGCAGGGACTCGACGGGCCGGCGGATCGGGTCGGCCGTCGCCTCGTCTGGTGCCGACAGGTGTCGCGGCGGGACCGCGACGGCGGGCAGCACTCCGACAACCACGTGGTCGCGTGGTGTCCACGGGGGTTTGTGCGGGGCGCCGCTGCGGTCGGCGAGCCTGTCGGCGAGGATCTGCGTCAGGTGGTCGATCAGCACCGTCTCCCGCTGGTTGTCCACAGCGCTGTCGAGGTGCAGCGCCAGGGGGTTGTTGCTGGCATCGTTCACGGCTCCTCCTGTGGTGAGTTGCTTGCGCTGCGGGGGCCTGGCACGCGGCCCAGGACGGCCGCGGACACGCTCTTCTGGCCGCCGACGCGACGGACGACGACCAGGTCGAACTCCTCGAGGACCTCCGAGACGTCGATCCCGGAGCACAGTGCCTTCAGCTGGCGAAGCGCAGGCCCTTCCCTGCCCCGTGCGGCCTCGGTCATCGCCGCCGCCGCGGTGTGGCCCAGCGCCCGGTGTAAGCGGCGTAGTTCCTCCGCCATGCGAGCCAGGCGCTGCCACGTGCCTCCTGCGGTCAGGCGCGTGTCCCGGGCCAGCAGGGCAACCCGGTGGATGTCTTGCGGGTCCTCCGGGGCGATGACGCTGCCGTCAGCCCATTTGCTCACCGTCTGCCAGGACGAGACCTCGCTCCCGAGGTTCGTCAGGGCGGTGAGTACGTTTGGCCACGACCCTCGCTGCTCGTGCACGGCGATGACGGCCTGGCGGAAGAAGCCGATCATCGTGTCCATGGCGGTCACTTCGGCGCTGTCGTGCATCACCATGACGAGCCGGTCGTGGAGTCTGGACTGCCCGTCGCCGCGTGCGCGCAGGAATCGGCTGCCGGGGGTGAGCGCGGTCACGGGCACCCTGGCGTAGCGCTGGCCGATGAGGACATCGACCTGCTCGTCACTGCGCAGCCAGAGCACTGCCCCGTCGGGTTCGGTGAGCACGGCGGTGGCCGGCACCGGGTCGTCCGCTGCCGCCGTGGCACGGTGGCCGGGGTTCGCTGGGGTGCCGATGGCCCTGGCCGAGGCGTCGTAGTCCTCGAAGAGCGCCGAGAGGTCGAGGGTGAGCCGACTGTCGCGCTGGGGTAAAGCGTCTGGTGCGGGGGACGGGCCGGAGAGGTCGACGGGGCCGTATGCGACAGGGGGCGAGGGCGTCGCCGACTCTGGTACCTCGCCCAGCCTCAGCACCGCGGCGCTCTGGCGAATCTGCTCGTGCCAGCCATGCAGTGCACGGCCGGCCGAACGCTCCAGCCAGGTGTACTCGCTCTGCTCCACAACGGCGACGTGTTCATCGGCAGCACCGGAGAACAGCACGCCGGTGCGTAGGGTCGAGGGGACACCGAGGTGCAGCTCGAGCCTCGGCGTGGCGTCCCAGGCCAGGCGTTCCGTATAGGGCATCACGTGCAGCGCACTGGCTCCCCCATTGGCGGCATGCCCGGGCTGGGGGGCGAGAAGCAGGGAGTCAGCATCGCCGCCGAGTGTGTCGGCCAGCTCCTCGGCGACAGCGGCGGCGGCGGAGCGAGAGCGGGTACGGACGATGACGGGGGCACCTGCCTGGTTGGCCCGTGCCCAAGCGATCAGCGCAAGCAGCAGGTCCCGGCGCGGGTTGTCGTCGTACAGCAGTTCATACAGGTCCAGCACACCGCGCCGAAGGTCGGGCCATTGGGTCTCCCGGAACAGTCCCCACGGCCCGGTCCGCCCCTCCAATGTCCCGCGGGACACCGACCGGGCCAGCGCCCGTGCGCCGGTGCCGCGCCCCATCAGTACCTGCCAGGCATCTTGCCTCCCGATCGAACCCCAGCTGCACCACAGTAGGTTTAGCAGGCGCACGGCGTCGGCGGTCGGCTGCGGCCAGGGCTCCGGCGTGTGGATACGCCGTGCTGCGACCACACCCGCCACGACCGTCCGGTACAGCTCGGCGAGCTGCTCGTGGCGGTATACCGCCGCGCTTGGTGCGGCTGCCGGGCGGTGGGCGAGGAGGGCGTTACTGGTCAGGGGGCCGTATGCGGGGCGGTGCCCGAGGGTGTGGCGCACGTCAGTGCGCAGCGCGGGGGTCCACGGCCATTGCGTCCAGGTCCGGTTGCTGCCCGGCTGGGTGCCCAGGTCGGCCACGGCCACGACGCGAGCGGCGTCGTGCTCGCTTGCCCAGGCCAACGCGCACTCCCAGGACTGGTCGTTGGCCATGCTGGTGCGGTCGATGACAACGGTGCCGACGCTGGTCCCCAGCGAGGGCCTGCCGAGTGCGGTGTTGAGGTAGAACAGTCCCGAGGGCGAGTCGACAGCCCTCGTGATCTTTCCTTGGAGGTCAACGACCCGGCCGTCACCACGGATTCTCTGCATGCGCAGGGCTCGCGAGAGGTTCTGCCTGCCGATCGCAAGCTGTGCCAGCCGTACGGTGACGTTGGTGCGGAGTCCGACGACGACTACCGGCCCGTCAGGGACCGGGCAGGATGGTCCGCCGGTCAGTGCCGCCCCGAGCCGTATGAGCTGGAGGTAGATCCCGACCAGCACGGCCAGGTCGTGCCGCCCGCGGGGCAGGCTCAGGTACACGCTGCGTTGATCACTCGATAATGCGCGGGACAACAGAGTCAGGGTGGCACGGTCCAGCGGGCCGAGATCGACGGTGCGTCCGCGGTCCGTCATACGAAGGGCCTGCACGCGCTCGAAGAAGTCGGCCGGGCCTGCGTCGGGAGGGACGAGACAGTCCAGATACGTCACGCGCGCCATCACCCATCTGGTATCCCCCACTACCTGCCGTTACAGTAACGCATGTTGACAGGCCGTCACCTGCTCCTGCCCAATCCGAGGGCGGTGGATCCGGGTTCGGACCACCGGGGGCGTACACATGAACGAGAAGCCAGGGGCGGGCCTCCCCCCGGTCTCACTCCTCGAGGCCGGGCCGGCGCCAGTGGAGTGGAGCCGGATCGCCGAGCACGAGTCGTGGCGCAAGGAGGTGCACCGGCCCGCGACCTATGTGCACAAGTGGTGGGCGAGGCGCCTGGGCAGCGTCGCACGCCACTTACTGTTGGCTGCCGTGTCCGGACCAAACGACTCCGTTGCGGACGTCGCGGCCAGGCTGCGGGGGCTCGTCGTCTATGACCCCTTCGCCGGATCGGGCACCACCCTTGTCGAGGCGGCCAAACTCGGGGCCGCCGTCGTCGGCCGCGACATCAATCCCGTCGCGACGCTCACCCAGCGGCAGGCGCTGCAGCCATGGGATCTAGAGGTGCTCGCGGACCTCTTCGGGCAGGTCGTCAGGAAGTGCGCCCGTCCCGTCCAGGAACTGCACCGCACCGCTTCCAACGAGCCGGTCCTGCACTATTTCTGGGTGGCCCTAGCGTACTGCCCGGAGTGCGGCGAGGACGTGGAGCTCTTCACCACCCGAATCTTCGCCCGCCATGCGTACCCGCGCCGATTCCCACGCGCGCAGGCCATATGCCCGAGCTGCCGGGGCATCTGCGTCACCGACCTGAGCAAGGACGAGAGGGGGCACTGCCCCGCCTGCGGCATGACCTTCCCGTTTCAAGGGGCCGCCCGCGGAAGATTCATGACATGTCGTCACGGCCACCGCACCCCTGTCATTGCTGCGCTGAACGGCGGCGTCCCGGAGCGGCGCATGTACGCGAAGCTGGTGCTGCGCGCCGACGGCCAGCGCGAGTACCGGGCGATCGACGACTTCGACCTCAGCCTGTACGACAAGGCAGCAAAGTCCCTCGCCGACACATCACCCGATGAGCTCGTCCACCCGCTCGGCGAGCTGGAGGAAGGCGTCAGCACCATCCAGGCCCTGCGCTGGGGGTACGACTCCTGGGAGCGGTTCTTCAACGAGCGCCAGCGCTACAGCCTCGGACTGATCGGCGCGGCGCTGCGCGATCTGCCCGGGGCTTCCGCGGAACGCGAGGCGCTCATCGCATCGTTCGGCAGAACCGTCGAACACCACAACCTGTTCTGCTCCTACAAGGGGGAGGGTACCGGTCCGGTCCGCTCGGTCTTCCACAACCACGTACTGCGACCGGAGAGGTGCAGCGTCGAAGGAGACCCCTGGGGCGCCCAGGGGGGATCGGCCGGGTTCTCCGGGGTGCTCACCCGGCTGCACAAAGCGGCCCAGTACAAGAGCACCCCGCTAGACTTCAAGGCCGAGGCCGACCGGATCCTCGCCGTCGACCAGTCCTCGCTGCCCGTCGCCCGCCCCCTGAGCACGACGTGGCAGCAGTTCGTGCGGAATCCCGCAACGGCCTACACCACCACTGGCGACGCCTCGCGAACGGATCTCCCCGACAACAGCGTGGACCTCATCGTCACCGACCCCCCCTACGTCGACAACGTCCACTACTCGGAACTGGCCGACTTCTTCCACGCCTGGCTCAGCGCCATGCGCCCCTACCAGGGCTACCCGGACATGCCCAGCACCCGGGCCGTCCAAGAAGTACAGAACGCCGCCCCTGATGGATTCCAAGCCACCGCAGCCCGCGTCTGGCGCGAGTGCCGACGCGTCCTCAAGCCCGGCGGCCGCCTCCTGTTCAGCTTCCACCAGTCGCAGACCACGGGCTGGTGCGCTCTGATGCGGTCGCTGTCCGACGCCGGCTTCACCGTCACCACCACCCGCGCCGTTGTCGCCGAAGTGGCGACCAGTCTCTCCAAGACCGCAGCGGCGGAGCCCAACCGCATCGACGTCATCGTGCTATGCCGGGACGCTGCCAGCACGTCTGCCGGGGCAGCACCCGACCTCGACCAGGCCGCCGCGCAGGCGCTGTCGGAAATCCAAGGCCTTAGGGGAGCCGGGCTGCGGGTGGGCCCCGGCGACGTCCGCACCGCCGTACGCGCCGCGGTCCTCGCAGCGGGAACACGCCAGGCAGCCGCCGACTGGGAGACCCTGCAAGCAGAGGCAGACCAGCGAGCCACGGCGGCGGTAGCGGAATTCAACACCACCTGACTCCCCCGGTGCCGGTGCCTGCCACCTCCCGGCCTGGCCCTGGCCAGCGAGGAGAACCGAGTACGGCCCCAGCACTCGGACCACTCGCTGGCGACTGCCCTCGCACTGCTGCCAGTCACCTGCCGAGGAACATCGGGCCACGTCGCCACTGCTCACGACCGGCACTGTGGTCCGGCTCAGAGCCCGAGGCGGCCCTGCGGCGGCGTTGCGCGGAAGAAGGCACGCAGGGGTTCGTCGATGGCGCGTTCGCGGCCGGTGCTGGCAGCAGCCGCGTCGAGGAGGGGTGCGAGGTCTTCAGTGTCGCAGGGGGTGAGGACGAGCCAGCGCAGAACAACCTGCCGCACGATCAGCCTGAGGTCACGCAGGGCGGCCAGTTTCTCGCTCTCCTCCTGTCCCCTGAGGACTTCCCCGTGCACGTACTTGGAGCGCGCGCTGTACGCCTCCTGCACAATCGTCTCGACCTGCTGGCGCAGGGACGGGGTAGGAACAGGGCGGCTGCACGGGACCGGATCCTTTCGCTGACACCCTCGTGCTTGTCGTCGGGGCTGGCCATCAGGGCTTCCAGCGTGATGACGTAGTCCAGGTGCAGCTCCTCAGCCTCCTGCTCCCACACGCCGTAGTCGCTGTGGGTGCGCTGGTGGGCCTGCAGCAGGTGCCGGGCCGCGCGCTCCAAGCGCAGGGCGCGCCTCCTGGGCAGCCTTCGGCTGCTGGTGGGGCCGTCCATGACGGCGTCGATCTTTGCGGTCACGGCGGCGCAGAAGGCTTGCATGCGCGGGAGTTGCGCCTGGGTGACGTGGAAGGTACCAGTCTCGCGGACCTCCACTTCCTCCTGCCTGCCGTCATGGTCCTCGTAGATCTGGAGGGTGGTGGGCATGTGGTTGGGTGGAGCCCGAACTCGCGACCGCGCTCAACGTCGAACACCGCTTCGGCATACAGGAGTTCGGTACTCCACAGGATCAGCGGCAGCAGCGCCCTCCAGTGCCCGGCCTCCGGTCGCGGGCCGGTGAAATCGAACCAGGGCGCGCCACTGCGGTCCGAGGCACGCTCCGGATCGGGGGCGTGGACGAACGGCGCACCAGCCAGGAGACGGAGGTCGAGCCCGCCCGGCAGAAGGCCGTAAAGGGCGGGCATCGGACCCAACTGCCTCAGTTCGTAGACGGAGAAGGTCTGCAGGGTGTACCGGCCCAGCGGGATCCGTGCCCCCCTCGGGGAGGTCGTCAGTCCGCAACAGCCAGTCCTCCACTGCCGGCGCGGGCGCCGTGCAGAAGGCAACGAAGCTGTCCGCAACCTCTTCCACCGGCACCGTCGCCCCCTGGGCAACCAGACGGGTTGCGTCCCCCAGCCCTGATCCGCTCAAGAGCGTGGACCATCGGGGCGCTCAGTCGTCATCGGCCTTGCCGTACAGGTCGCGGTGTTCGGATTTCGGCGCGGCGGCCACCACAGCGTTGATCACGGCATCAAGCTCCGAGGTACCCGTCCGCCAGTGGCACTACCCGTGGTACACCCTCACTCAGCAGTCGTAGCTCTTGAGCGTCTTCGAGGCACCGGTGGCTGACTTCAGGTAGTCGTTCTCCGACTTCAGGCTCTCGTTCTCCGCCGTCGACTCCGCCAACTGCACGACCAGTCCGGCAGCCATGGACAGGATCCCCTCGTGCTTCGTCTGGAGTTCCTCGTGCTCTTCCTGAAGCCCCTTGTACTTCCAGGTGAGGACCCCGATGGTGGTGGCGGCCAGAACGCTGGCGCCGACCTTAACCGCGACCCTGGCTTTGCCGAACTTACCTCCGGCTGGCCCGGCACCGTCCTTGCCGATGCAAACGTGGCCCGTCTCGTGCGAGTGCTGTTGAGCCTCGCCCAGATGGTCACTCTGATACGAGCACGATCCGCATTGGTAACGGGTCATCAGTCGTTCCTCTCCCCCAGGGTCATGAGCCTGCCACAGGTCACGTGCCTCCGGCGGCCACTTCGTCATCCTCCGTACGCCCACCGACGCTGGGGAAGGACGCGCACCTGCACGGGCGGCGCGCCCCTGGTTGTGGGCTATGCCGTCAACACTCGCAGGAGGACCCATGGCGCGCCACGGGCACTCGTTCAGGTCTCTGGCCAGCGGCATGCGTCGGTTCCAGGTTGAGGATGGCGAGGAAACGGAGCTGACGCAGGTCCAGGTAGCAGCGCAGCCGAACGCCGGGCTCGCCCGCGTCCCGGGTCGTGTACTCCGCTGCTCGCCGTCGCGGGAGAGCCCCTCGCACAAGCCGGCGACCGTGTGGCGGGCCGTCCTGCCACCTGCCCTCCTGCAGTGAGGCCGCGAGGGCGGCCACCTCGCACAGAGCCCCACCCGCCGCGGCGGCCAGCTGCCACTCCGGCCCCGTCGCCGTGGTCATGGCGGTCGCACGGCTCTCCATCACAAGGCTCCCCTCCCGTCGACGTGTTCAACGAACCCGTCGCCGAAAGGGCCCTGTCCAGTTCTGTACACGCCTGCCGAGACAGCGCGGGACAGTTACGGAGAGTCTTACGGGCGGGCGTCGGTGCGCGGTGCCGCCGGGGCCGGGCGTGGCCGGCGTCGGCGTGTGGAGGGGGCAGAGGCCGCAGCCACGGCGTGGTGGATGCTGCCGACCGGGGCAGTAACGGCAACGTGTGACGGCAGCCGGGCCTGCCCGCGGTCGACAGCGCCACGGGGGCCGGGAGCAGTCCGTCCGAAGGGCGGCTCCACAGCAGTCGCCATTGCACCTCTTGCCGGCGTGCGGCCGGGCGTTGCCACGCTGGGGCGAGGGGTGAGCGCCACCCGGACAGAGTGCTCTCCCCCGGCCGATCGGGGCGATGGTCCACCGATGGCCGAGGTCCCCGTACCCGTCTGCGGAGCATCGCCGGGCGGCCGCCCTCGTGCACGGACGCGGCGGGCGCCGGCCCGGTCAGCCTGCCGGTGCGTCAATGTCCTCACACGCGCTGATGGCGGCCGTCTCGGGCGGGGAGGCGATCGCCTCCTGCCAGTGCTCCCGCTCCCCCACAAGACCCCGCTCGGCCAGCTCGGCGCGGGCAGAGGTTCCATGGGCGCTCTCCGGGTGAGGGGCGTGTGGCGCTGCTGTGTGTGAATCGCGCTGGCATCCGGCAGCTATTGGTGCTGCGGCTGGCGCGGCGGGCTGTGTACGGCGACCTAGGTGATCGTGTTGTCGTGGCAGGTCCAGGCGCCAATGTCCCAGTGTGGTGCTCGCGGGCCGAGGATGACGGCGATGAAGCTGTGGAAGGCGAGTTCGGGGTCGTTGAGGAGTTGGCGGTAGGTGGCTGCGTCGCGGGCGCTGGGGACGGGCCAGCTGGTGGGGGGTGTGCCACTCGCCGATCCAGACGCTGTGGTCCTGGGCGTAGGCATGGTCGGCCAGGGTCTGGGCGTGGGCCAGGTCGCGGAGAAAGTAGGCGGGGGTCTGAACCGCATCGGGTCTGGGGGTTCCAGCGTGCCGGACGGTCACCGTGTCGTGGACGTGGTGTCCGAGCAGGATGCCTCCGGTCTCCCTGTTGTTGTCGGCGGTCCTGAGCTCGTCGGTGATGACACGTACGGCCTCTTCGGTGAGGTGGACGGCGGTGACGGGGCGCGGGGTCATGGGGTTTCGCAGGTGGGGCAGCCGGGGCGAGGTGGTGTGGCGGGGAGCCATCGGGTCTCGCCGGTTCGGCTCAGGTCGAAGGGCGGTGCGCAATCGGGCTGCCGACGCAGGCTGATGAGGCCGTGTTCGCCGGGCAGGCGCTGGTCGGGGTGGCCGTGGCGCTCGAGGAGGGTGGCGACGGCGGTCTTGGCGAGCAAATGGGCGACGAGGTGGAGGTCGGGGCCAACCGCTGTCATCGGCCGGTGTCGGGCGCCGGTGCCGTATCCGGCATCGAGTGCGGGTTCGGGATCGATGCCGCCGCGCTCGGCGAGCGTCTGGCGCCGACAGGTGAGGCATCCGTGCCGGGGCCAGGGCCTCAGCCGCAGGATCTCGCCCAGGGCACCGTCCTGCAGGACGCAGGCCATGACGGCGGGGATGCCGGCACGGCGGGCGAGGTGGCCGGTGACACGGCGAGCGGCGACACCGTCGGCAGTGCAGACGACAAGGTCGCTTTCCTGGAGCAGCGGTCTGATCCGGTCGGCGTCGTCGATGACGTCGAGGACCAGAGGGACGACCGTGGCATCGGGGCGCAGGGAGGCGAGTTCTTCGGCGAGGGCGGTGGCTTTGGGGCGGCCGACGTGACGGCGGCCGGTGGTGTGGCGTACGAGGTTGTGCCAGGAAAGCCGGTCGGGGTCGACCAGGGTGAGGTGTCCGATGCCGTAGCCGGCGAGAGCGTGCGCGGCGGCGGATCCGATGCTGCCGGTGCCGACGAGCATGACGCGTGCGCTTTGAAGGTCCCTGACGGGCCAATGGTCCTGGAGTTGACCGATGCCGGTGATCGACGGCTCGACGAGGGAAGCGAGCGGGTACGCGCCGTCGCGTCCGATGCGCCAGGCGACGATGTCGGACACCTCGTGCTCGGGAAAGGATTCCTTCGCATCTGGTGCGTAGGTCAGGGCGATGTACGGATTGCCGCCGGGGTTCTTGTATCCGCTGGTGAGGTGCTCCTGGAACACGGACAGGGGTATGCCCGTGCCGATTCTGCCGCTCAGTTGGCGCCAGTAGAGATGGAGCTCGGGAGCCACGCGGTACCAGCAGCCGGACAGGCGGACATCGCCGCTGGCCACGAGCAGGGGCGGTCCCGGTGAGGCGTCGACGGGCAGGATCACGCCGTCGGAAGCGGAGATGCCTCGGATGACGGCCAGGTCCTCGTGGTTGCCGCGCAGGGTCATCAGACCCCAGGGGCCGGCCTGGCGCATGGTGGCTGCGGCGCGATGAGGAACAAGGATCAGCACGAGGGCTCACTCACGGCGTCTTGACGATCCCGTGCCGTGTCGGGCGGAGTCGCCAGGATGCTGTGGTGGGTGGGCTCCTTGGCCGATGGATGGGTGAGGAAGTGGTCGAAGCAATCGTCCTCGACAATGCCGCGGTCGGACATCTGCGTGATGGCCCCGTGCTTCATCAGCGCGTACTCCACTTTCCATGCCGCGGCCTTCAGAAGCAGATCGACCACGGACTCCCGGCCGCTCCACAGCGAGTCTGCGCGCAGGAGACACAGGGTGCGGTCGCCGTTGACATGCCAGCGCGACTGCGTCCACTCGGTCGGCTCGGGAACCGGGTCGAGAGGGAAGATGTGTGGCGGCACCATGGGATAGGCCTGCCGGTAGACCATGAGGACGTGGAGCCCCGTGGTTCCTGTCCAGTCCGTGAGGTGTGTGGGCTGGGGCCGGTCGAACGGCCACAGCGGCAGGATGCCGTGCCAGCTCCCGGCGCCTTCCGCGTCGTAGACGAGATCTGGGAAGGCTACGGTGATCTCGCGCTGGTCCCGTTCGAAACGGCGTGGCTCGGCGGCCCACCATGTGAGGGGGGCCGGCTGCGCCGCGGACTTGTGAGGATCGGTGGTGGCCGTCATCCCTGAGGCGCGTCCTTGATCGGCCGGGGGGTGATGAGGGCGGGCGCGCCGGTGATCAGGGCCGGTGCTCCGGTGACGGGGCTTGCGGGCTTCGGCGGGGCGGGAAAGGAGTCGCCCAGGATCTCCTGCCACAGGCGCATGGCCTGGTCGGTGTGACCGGCCACGGCCGCGGCGCAGGCCCGGTCGGCGAGCTCGGCGGCTTCGGCGAGCGCGGTCTGCAGACCGTCGTAGTCAAGGTCGGGCTGGATCTCACCGCACAGACCGGCCGGATCCCTTACACCCTCGTTGACGCGTGCTGCAGCAGCGGTGAAGAAGGTGCGCAGTCCGTTGGGGCGGTTACCGGACGTAGGCATGCAGTCGAGAGCGAGGACCTCGATGACGAGCGACTTGATCCGTCCTGTGACCGCGACGTCGTGACGCCACTGCTTCAGGACGCGGACCAGAGGGCGGAAGTGCTCCCAGTCTCGCTGGCGGTCGGCCACGAGGTTGATCAGGTGCTCAGGGTCGGCGGGCACCCATGCCTGGGTGAGCTTCTCGGGGATGAGGAGGGTGCCGTCGGCCTGCCGCAGGGCCGGCATCACGTCGACGGTGAACGCGTTCTCGTCGTCGGGGTCGTCCAGGAAACACTTGACCGCGTGGTGCCTCGGCAGTGCCAGCCGGACTTCGTTGCCGTGGCGGCCGTTGGTCTTCCCCAGCAGCCGGGTGACCTGGCTGCTGGCGTGGTCCAGGGCGTGTTCGGCACTGAGGCCGGCGCCGCCCCAATCGGGGTGCTGGGAAGCGTCGTAGACGGCGATGATGTCGACGTCGTTGATGGGCTTGAGCTGGGTGCTGCGGCGCAGCGAGCCCGAGCCGAACGCCTCGGTGACATCGGGCTCGCTGTTCAGCGCCTTCTTGAACAAGTCACGCCGGTCCCGGGCGAGCCTGGTCTGGCCCACGTCCTCGTTGACGCTTCTCTGGAAGTCGTCGAACGCCTCGTCGATCCGCATGATGCCTCCTCGATCTGGCGTGTCCAGCCCTGGTTCCGCACCGAGTTCTGCCGCCTGTTGGGGAGGCTTCGTCCGTGTTCGGGAGGCATTGGGCAGCTGTCAGCCAGCGTAGACGTTGCCACTGACAACGCCCCTGAGAAGGGATGCCCGGCCCCCGCTTCAACGGGCAGCGAGGAACCGCGAGCGAGCCATGGTCGGGGTCGCGCGCATGCACAACCTCGCCCTCGCCGGATAGAGACCAAGCCGTACAGCAGTCCACCATGCCCGAGGACCCGATGGGCAGCTGCACTCATGGGCCTTCCGAACACTCAGGTTCGCGCAGCAACCGGCAAGGCGTGGGATGCCGTCCGGGATACATTCCTGCCCCGCGGGATGGCCGCCCAAGTCGGCCGGGCCGCTCTCGTCTCACTGCCGGGCTTCCGCAAGGGAGACGCCCTGGCTTCTGCCGCTCTCACGGCAGCAGCGCCGCTCCGCATGGCCGTCTACGACAGTCGCGCACAGCGGGCACTTGAAAGCCTCGGGATAGCCCTCACCGATCATTCCGGATGATACGGCCGATACATGGACACTATTGACGATATTCTCACTCGAAGGCGGCTGTCCGAGCAAGAATGGACAGCTCGGGACGTCGACATCGCCCTGTTCTGGATGGGCGGGCCCTGACCCTTCATTCGTTCTCTACGGCCTTAGAATCTCAGCCCGCGTCCACGGCCGCTCGCTCACTCCGGCTGCCGATCACTGCTGGCGTGGGCGTCCGGCAGACGGCAGTCGTGGTCCTGGTTCCAATCGATCCAACCGCGAGAAGGGGCGGCTCCGGCGGGCGCGGCCGTGGGGACTCCAGAATGGATGAGCGTGACCAGGAGCCGGTCGATGAGCACCAGCTGGCGCTTCGCGCCGGCACTGGCGCCCACGGCCCGCATCCGCGGCCGAGAGACCAGCTTTGCCTGGTGACGCTCATGCCGTGACGGATCCAGGTTCGCGGCGAGTTCAGAGATCACGTCGGCAGTCTGGTCACCCTGCTGTCGGGCCGACTAGCCGTCCCGGATCAGCAAGTCCCGCAGCGCGAACTCGAACCGCCGGTCGTCCATCGCGTCGAGCTGCGCCAGGCTGAACCGCAGGACCGATAGACGACGCGCTCGGGCAGCGTTCTCACGCCTGTTCGTCACCACCTGCCAGGCGACGCAGGCCTCAGTAGCCACATGCCCTATGGAGAGACAGGCTGGGTGTGGCCCCGCCCTGAGGGCCTCGCAGCCGCAAGCGGGTATCACCGATTTCGCGGCTACACCCCGCAGGCGTGCGGTGAACTGGGTCTTCGTTTACAGCAATCCGACAATCGAGAGAGCATGCCTGGCAACTGCCGTCTCGTGCAGGACATGACCATGTTCGAGGCTCTTAAGCTGAACAACATCCCCAGGAACGATGTCGGCATGGAAGGTGGACCAGGCACGGCAGACTCGGCACACCTGCCCTGTCAGGAATGGCCGCAACAAATGCAACTGGTGCATGGAATCACGCAGATAGAGACTGCCTGGTTCCAGGTCGTTCCTTGGAAGGACCGCCGACTTGGTCGGCACGACAGGGTGGTCTCCCGTTAGCTCCCTGTAGGACACGTGTACGGCCTGAGTCAAATTGTCCCAACGTGTCTCAGTGACGTGCCAAAGCGGAAGGTCAGCCAGAAACCGGGCCCGATCGACAAGGACGGTCAGGTCGGCGAACGCCTCCGTAATGGCCGGCGGGAGGTCGATGGGATCCAGACGCCGGAGATGAGAATCGTCGTTGCGTCGCTTGGTCAACCGCTCACGCGCGGCGGCGGCATCCTGACCCACTAGGAGTGTTCGTATCGCGTGGATGGGGTGCTGGTGCGGGAGAGCCCGCAGCTTACGGCTTCCGGCAGCCTCCAGCAGGACGTTGGCCCAATCCCCCAGGCCTGGACCGCTTCGGCCTCCAACAAGCTTCTCCCTGATCGCGATCGTAGAGCCCAGCGAAATGCCTGCTTCCCAGGCAAGAGCAAGGGTGAGCAGCGCGGTGTAGCAGAGCAGGATCTCGGCCGTTTCCAGAATGGCGCTGTAGGTGGCCTGGTGTTCGCCTGCACTCATACGCGTTTCGGCTTCCCGCCATCGGTATGCCACGGGCAGGGGAAAGCGCGTACGGACAGTGTGTCCGAGGTCGTCAAGCAGCGTCGCTGCTTCCACGCGCTGTCTCAGTCCGCGGCCCTGGTCAATGATCCGCTCCCGGGCCTGAGCGGCGGTTTTGTGTGTAAACGCTGATTCAAGGAGCGCGTCCGCCTCTCTAGTCCAGCTCTCAAGCCGGGTGCGGGCGGCATCAAGATCGTCCAGAGCCGTAGTCAGCGCGTCGTCCGGCTGCGGCACGGGAAGCGCCATCAACCGTTTCGTCAGGAGGTGAAGGCCAGATCTGCCCACCAGCCTGTCGGCCAATGGCGTGCGCAGGAACTGAGCAACGAGGCGGATCTGCTGCGGCGTAGAGGTGGAACGGGGTCTGAGAGCAATGGTCGTATGTGCAGGTGCTGCGGGGAGGTCCTGCTCGGTCACCTCGGCAAACATCAGGCCGCCCAGGTCGTGTCTGCCTCGGATCTCGCGGAGTAGGAGGTCACCCGGCTGCAGCAAGTGGCGGGGCGGGGAGGTAACCCACAAGCTGTCATCTGAAACGAGGGCAATAGAACCCTCGCGCAGAATGTCGCGACCTCTCAGAAGCCGTACAGCACCGGGCACTTCATCCTTGGTGATCCACTGCGAGTCACCGGCCATGTGCACGCGGGGGACGGCTTCGTAGAGCTCACTCAGGGTGGTGAGGCTGCCGAAGCCTGCAAGGTCTGCTCGTCCTGATGTGACGTCCGGATGATGCCGGTCGAAGTCAAGGCTCTCCGCAGGCGAGGGGAGCTCCCGGAGCACATACCCGTGTTGGGTGCTGCCCCCGCCACGCTTCAGCAGGGCATCGAAATCCCTCTCGACGGCTTCGTCGTCCGCACCACGTGGCACTTGGAACATCTTCATCGGCAGTTGACGTTCCTGCTTCGCCTGGAGGAAGGCCAGGGCCACCACAAGAGAGCGGTGGACATGTGGCATGGTCCCTTCGCTGATGACCAAGGCGGTGGTGTCCCAGTGTTCGGCCAGCGCCGTGCGCAACTCGACGGCGTGCGGCGATTCATAGACCCAGAGGTCGACGGGAGTCAGAACGGCCATGCGGCTGTCGGGGTTCCCGGGGCGGCAGGCTCGCAGAACGTCGCCGTACGCGAAGGAGGGCGGGAAAGAACGCCGTGCCTTCTGCCCTACTTCGACGGGATGGTGCCACGGTGGTACAAGGAGAACGGGCCCCTGTTCCAAGAGCTTGGTTGCGTCGCCTGCGAGCGTCTGCCGAGTCGCTCGTGAAACGCGCCATGTTGCGGGGGGCTCAAAGCGCGGCGAGTCCTCCGCCGAAGCGGGAGTCAGTACTGTCACAGGACCTGGCGCCAAGTTGGCGAACGCTATCACCAGCAGTCGCTCGAACGAGGGCGCAAGCGACTCGTGCTCCTCAAGCATGCGTGTTCCTCCCCTTAAACCGACAGAAAGCCTTGCCGGTCCCACACCATGACGCAGGGGATGTGATCCTACTGTCGTGCCCGGGCTCCAGACGTCGAACACTAGGCGTCCCGCTGTAGGACGGACCTGCCACGCGTCCTGTGAGCCCGCACTCTCGCGTCACTCCGGCCCCTCACCGTCGCAGGCCCCCGCCCCGCCCTCTTCCGCATCTCCGCGCCAGGCTCGCTGTACCCGGCGCCACGAGGCGAAGAGCTCGGGCAACCGGTCCAGGATGTCCTTCAGTACGAAGATGGCCATGCCCACGACGCCGGCGGCGCCCAGGATGGTGACGATGAGTGTGTCGCCCAACGCTTCGATCTCTCCGTGAGGGTGGTCGAAGCGCGGCCCTTCGGCGGGAAGCAGCTCGACCACGTTCGCAACATGGTCGAACCGACCTTCCGCCGGCACAGAAACTCAGTCCAGGGCACGAGGCCCTGTCGTACGGGTACAGCTCGGCACTGCGCATGCGGTACGAAGCCCCGCACGAGGCGTCAACAGATCAAGCGGACGGGAATGCCGGTCCCCTGCCCGTCTGAAATCTGTCCTTCCTGGCACCCCAGCACGAAGCCGGGCCGCCCAGGGCGCGGACAGGCACGCTGACACGCGCCTGAGATTGATCCTGACCCTATGGGCAACACGCGCCACCCTGGACCATCCGACCGATGTCGAGCACCTTGCGATCGTCTCCGACCGGCCCCGGCCGGAGACGATCGAGCCGGCCCGCTCGCCGCCAGGCCCGGCAACCCGCCACGCGTTCCACCCTCCACGCGGCAGAAGCGCGGCAATCTGGTGCTCCAGGCGGGACAGGCCCTCGTCGTTGGTGATCGGCCGAACCGGCAGTCGTACGCATGCCACTCCGTCGACAACGGCATGTGGGCGCCGCTGCCCACGTCGAAGTACGCCAGCCCCGGCTCGGTGCCGTCCTCCAACAGCACCCCGACCGACCCGATGCCTGTCGCGCCCAGGTCCCTTAGTGTCCGGTCCACCCGTCCCCGCTGCTCTCGCCTTCGATCGCCCGTGCGGGAAGTTTCAGCCCACCGCTCCGCACAGCACCCGCCTCCCGCGCAAGTTCCCCAGGCCTTCATCGTCCTCCGGCGGCAGCAGATCGTTTGATGGCACTTCCAAGAAGACCTGGGCCAACTGTATTTCCGTCGTCACGAAGCTTTGGCACGCCAAGGAGGGTGAGAGTGCCGTTTCCGCCTTTGAGAAGAGCGAAATCAAGTTTCCCCTGGACACTTACAGTGGACATTTGACGTGCTATCGATGCTCGCGGGAGGCGGCGGTCTCCTGGGGGAAGGCTTCGGCGTGACAGCCCGCTCTACAGCACCCCCAGCAGGACGTTGTCCCATTGGCTTCGCTCACGCGAACGGTCTCGTGAGCGAAGCCAAACGGGGTGCAGACCAAACCTGTGCCGCTACCCGTTCTGCGCGGTCAGGAGCAGCATCAAGGCCTTGGAGCGGGTGGTCCCGAGCCCGGCAGCCACCGTCACGGCCGACACGCCGTCTTCCGCCAGCGCGCCCGCCGCTTCCCGCCCGACCCGGGTGGTGATCCGCTCCAGGATCCCGGCGGCGCGCAGGGCGGCCAGCGGTGCGTCCGCGGTCGTGACGGTCAGCTGCTCGGTGATCTCGACCAGCAGGGCGGCCAAGGGCTCGGGCAGTGGGCCGCAGTGTCACGGACGAGGGACAGGTGGGCGTTCCAGTCCACGAGAGGTCCGGTGAGGTCGACGTCCGCCTCGTACAGCGGCCGGTCCCCGACCGTCGCCCAGTTCAGCGGGTACTCGGCGGCGCCGCGCCATCCGCACGCGCACCCCGCCCGGAGCGCCTCGACGCGCGGGCGGCCGGCCCGGCCGTCGTAGGCCGACCAGTGCGAGGTCGAGGGCACGTCCGAACCGCTCCCGACGTCGAAGTACACCGGGCCCGGCTCACCACCTGCGACGAGGACGCCCACCGCGCCGGCGTGCGCGTCCCCGAACTCCACCGTCCACCAGTCCCATTCCACCAGCACACCGCCTTCTCCCGAACGTTCCCGCTGGCCACCCTGCCCAGCCCGCACGGCCACCCACACCCCCGCCGGCCCAACAACGCGCGTCGTTGGCCTGGCACGGCAAAGGGCCGCCACCTGTCGAGGTGGCGGCCCTCACCACCGGGCTGTCCTACGGGACCGGGGTGATCTTCACATCGGTGCCGCCTCAGCGCGGCTAGCGGTGGATCACTGCTTGGGGAGCTGTGGTCTCGCGGGGTGGGGTGGGGGTGGTTCCGCCGACGAGGAGGGCCAGGAGGACGGCGATGGCTTCGTTGCGCAGGACGCGGGCGGCCTGCTGGAGCTTGTGGGGGTCGGGGGTGGGCAGGGAGAGGGCCACGCATTCCGGTTCGGTGCCTGTCGGGATGGGGACGGCGGCGCACACGGTGCCGAGTGCGTACTCCTGCAGGTCCAGGAGCGGTTCGCCCGGGTGGCGGGTGTCGAGTTCGGTGAAGAGGATCTGGGGGTTGGTGATGGTGTGGGGGGTGAAGGCCTCCATGCGGTGGCGGTCGAGGTGTTCGCGGCGGTCGTCGGGGTGGAGCTGGGCGAGGAGGGCTTTGCCGACTGCGGAGGCGTGGGCGGCTTCGCGGAAGTCGACCCATTCGTGGACGGCGGGGGCAGTGGGGCTGTCGGCGTACTGGGTGATGGAGACCTCGCCGTCGGTGTAGCCGGCCACGTAGACGGCGGCGCCGACCTCGTCGCGCAGGAACGCGAGTGTCTCGCGCAGCAGGGCGCCGCCGCTGCGGCCGTTCTCGGCGAGCTTGAGGGAGGTGCCGGCGGCGTAGACGCGCGGGGCGATGGGGGTGGCGAGCTGGGTGCGGACCAGGTGCTCGATGGCGTGGGCGAGGTAGAGCTGGGGCAGTCCGGTCTCCCGGGCGATCTGTGTCCGGGACACCCCCTCGGGGTGGCGGTGGATGACCTCCAGGACGCGCAGGGCCCGCTGCGCGGATTCCAGGTGGGTGTTGACGGGCTGCTGCCGCTTGGAGCGCCTGGCCAGGCGGGCGCCGGGCTTGGCTTCCGCGGCAAGGCCTGCGGGGTCCAGGCGTGCGCAGCGGGCCAGGGCGGAGGCAAGGCGGGGGGTGGGGGTGTAGATGTCGCCGAGTTCTTCGTGGTCCTCGGGTGCGGTGGCGTCGAGGGCGTAGCGGATGGGGGCGGGGAGGTTGCGCAGGAGGGGTTCGGCGGGCGGGGTGGGGGTGATCTCGGTGGTGGAGACGGGTGGGGAGGCCCAGATGATGGAGGCGTGAAGGGTGTCCTCGACGGTGTCGAGGGACGGCAGGGGCGGCAGCTCTTCCCGCGAGTCGGGGCCGGTACCTTGGGGCTGGTTGCGCCAGTGGTGAGCGGTGGTGATCTCCGCTCGGGAGAGGTGCAGGAGGTAGAGGGCGCGGGCGGCGGTGTCGGATCCGGCGCCGGCGGCGTACTGGAACCAGAACTGGGCGGCCTCCATCCGCCCGGACAGGTGCAGGAGGCTCGCATAGAGGAGTGCGGAGGGCTGGCTGTGGGGCCAGGCTTCGGCGTCGAGGGCGATGCGGGTGAAGGAGGGGCTGTCGACCAGGGCGCGGGCCATGGTGTCCAGGGTGCGCGCGGCCCTCACGTTGGAGGCCGCGTCCAGGACGTGCTTGCGGTCGGCCGGGCTGCCGGGCCGGGCCGCGGCCGGCAGCGCCAAGGTGGCGTCCGAGGCCCTCGGGGCGGTCAGAGCGCGGCTGGTGCGGGCAGCGGCGATACGGCGGGCGATACGGCGGCGGGCAGCGTCCTCGTCGTAGAAGGCGTACTCGTCGGTGAAGACTTGGGTGTCCTGGAGAGCCTCGTCCAGTTCGCTGCCGGCGTCCGCATCGTTGCGGATCATGTCATTCACAGGTCTTTCTCCTCTCCGGGATTCAAGTCGATTCCGATCTTCTTCGCGAGCATGCGGCGGGCCGTATGCAGGTGGGAGCGGACCGTCCCCACAGCGATACCCATCCGCTGCGCCACCTCCGGGGTCTCCAGCCCCATCACATAGGTCAGCAGCACCACGTCGTAGTGCCGGTCGGGCAGCTCCGCGATCGCCTCGTACACACCAGAGCGGGACTCGATGAGCTCCAGCCTCCGGCGTGAGCCGCGGCGCAGGGCCGCGTAGCGGGCGGTGTCCACCAGGGCGACGGGGACGACCTGGCGGGCGCGGTAGCGCTCGACGTGCTCGCGCAACTGCGCCCAGGCGAACGCCTGGAGATTGGCCTCCTGCAGGGCGTCGGGCCACACCGCCAGGAGGAAGGTGAACACGTCCTCCACCACCACCGGGGCGGCTTCACCGCCGAGTTCCAGGTGGGCGTACTCGAGGTAGGCCACATGGTTCTGCGAGTGGAAGGCGACGAAGTCCACCGGCATGACTCCGGCGAGCTCGCTGGAGACGGCCTGTTCCCCGAAGGGGTCGTACTCGGCGTCGGTCATGAGCTCCCCCACGGCTGTTCCCCAGGCCCGTCCAGGCCGGCGGACGGGATCTCCTGCTGACGGGCCGCGGGGCCGTACACGGGGCGGCTCGCGGACAGCTCCGCCGCGCCGACCCGGACACCGGCGCCCAGCAGGCGCCGCAGACCTCTCACCACGTCGGGCGCGAAGACCCGCACAGCAGTCGCGGCTATCAGCGCGAGGACGAGGGGCTCGGTGCTGTTCACGTCGAACGGAGTCCTTCCAAGCAAATGAAGTAGACAGACAGCCGTGCCACCCCCCGGGTCCGGCAGCCAGGACCCGGCCCGAAAACCGGCTCCTACTCATCAGCCAAGCGAAAACAACCCCCAAACGTTCAGGGCACTTTCGAAAACTTTCCGGAGCGGTCAAGTCCGCTTCCCTGCGCGGCCCACGCACCGGCGCACGCCCGGCGGAAACCCTCCTGGCCAGAGCACCTCCCGACCCGCATCACGGCACGCCCGCAACCGGCACAAGAGCGGAAAGAATCAGAGCGCAGAGCGGGCCCGGCAGGCCAGAAGGACGGGACCCCGGCCACACCCCGGCTCCCCCGCACCGCACACCCCAAGCCGTCAGGACCCGCCCGGGGCACGGCGCCGGACGGAGGGAGCGCCCGTTGCGCGGGCAGCAGTGCGGGCCGTCGCCCGGTGGGGCGACTGCCCGTGCACGCGTACCGGTCAGCGGCGTGGCCGCATGGGTCCGACCACGGGTGAGTCACCTCACGCAGCCTCTGCCGCACCGCCATCTCCACCCACGCCGATATCCGCAGAGCAGCGGGCGGCGGCGCTGGGGCACTCGCGGCGCGCGGTGGTGAAGCGGTGCGCTCCCCTGCGATCCAGTCAGGCTGGGACTATACGTGAGGGGCCTGTCGCTTTGGGTAGTCGCGCTGGCAGGGTGGGCGTGGATGTGTGGACGTATCCGGGGCTGTCGGCTGCACGGGCTGGGGGCCGACGGACCGGCCGTGCGACGCCTGCTGCTCTGCCCGACACGAACCAACCGAAGGAGTCAGTACATGCACGCTCCCAGGATTCTCGCGCTCGCCAGTTCGGCCTTAGCGCTGACGGCGACACTGGCCGGTGTCACTGCCGCCCAGGCCCGGCCCGCACCGGCCAGTACGCATTTAGCCGTCACCGCCCCGCAGGACCAGATCCAGTGCCCCCGCGGATTCGTGTGCATTTACCCCGAGATCCACTTCGAGGGCCAGCCCTACGTCAAACGCGCCACCGACGGCTCGGTCCGGCACCTGCCGGACTACATCCGCGGCAAGGGCAGCTCGGTCATCAACAACAGCAGCCGCACCGCGAGGGTCTACCAAAAGGACAACTACTTCGGCCGACACGTATGCGTCGGGGCCGACGGCGGCACCATCGCAGACCTACGCTCCTACCAACTCAACGACACCACCCACTCCCTGAAGAACAACACCACACCCTGCGGCGCGTAACGAGGCCCAAGAGGCCAGACGCACGACGCTCGCCCCTTCACCAACCACGGCGTACGCGCGGCCGGTCAGAGGCGGCCGCCGAGTGCGGGTACGGCCCCGGGACAGTCACCCCTCCGCGCCCCGCACGGCCGACTGCATCAGGAACGGGTCGGTGAAGCCGCGTACCTGCACGGCGCCCGAGCCGCGCTGGCCGCGCACCACGTTCTCGTCGGCCCACCGGAGCAGGTCCTGGCGGACTTCGGGAACGTCACAGGCCCGCAGGTGAGTCGACAGCCGCGTGCGGGCCTCGGGCGCGGTACCGGCGCTCACCTCCTCATGGTCGCCGCCACCATCGACAAGCCCACCTCGATGCCGCAGCGTGCGGGCCGTCGCCCGGTAAGGCGACGGCCCGCAAGGGGTTCCGTCTCGCAGGATCCCGGCATCACCGCAGGACCTGCGAAGGACGAGTGTCAGCGGCGGCGGCCCCAGGTTTCGGTGTCGACGGTGCGGCCCGCGGTCGTCGCGCAGGGTGGCGGTGTCGGAGTTGTTGTCCCAGACGTCTTCGGCGTCGCCTACATGGGCTTGTTGGCCTTCGTCTCGGTGCCTGAGCTCACGGACTGCATGAGCGGCCGGGATATCGGCTTGCCGGTGTTCCTGGCCATCTCAGCGCCGCCGGCGGAGCAGGTGGGCTCGACAGCGGCGCGCCCGGGTTCCGGCCGCGCCGCTGTCGAACTGTGGTCAGCCCTCGGGGGAGCCCCCGGGTCAGTGGAGCTTGTTGACGGCGGTCTTCGTGGTAGTGCGGAAGGCGGTCAGCGGGGCGTCCTCGAGGTCGCCCATCTGGCCCCAGCGGACGAGGGTGACGGTGCGGCCGTCGCGGCCGACGGAGAACAGGTGGATGTCGGAGATGCCGATCTGCGGGTCGGCTGTGTCCAGGCTGTAGACCCAGGCGCCCTCCTCGACGGCGAGCTTGCCGTGGGAGGCGCTGACGGCCTGCAGGCCCGGGTTCTGCTGCTCCAGCAGGGGGCCGCAGTCGGCGAGGGCCCCGCGGAGGGTGTCGACCAGCTTCACGGCGTCGGCCTCGGTACGGGCGACGGTGGTGACCTGGACGCCGTTGGTGTCGAGCTCGGTGCTGAACTCGCGGTAGCGGGTGTTCTGCGCCGGGATCTTGTACGGGGCGCAGAGGACGCCGCCGTTCTCCGGGACGCCGGTGAAGACCTGGGTGGCGGTCCACGGCGTCGACGACGGCGGCATCTGGGAGGCGGCGAGGAAGGCGGGCTGGGCAGCGGCCTGCGCCGGGGCTGTGGCGAGGGCCGCGAGGCCCAGTGCGGCAGCCGCTGCGGTGGCGAGTGCGGTGCGGAGCTTGTTCATGGTGGTGGGTCCCCCGTCGGGTCGTTCGTTCGGTCGGTGCTCAATCAGCGTGGGGCCGGCGCCCGCCGACTGCAACGATCACGCGCCCATCAGCCGTCCCGGAATCGTTCCACCCCCGCTGACGTGCAAGGACGTGAAGGGTGGGACGCAGGGTCAAGGGGGGTGGAACAGAGTCGAGGGGGGTGGAATGCCGAAGGACGCCGCCGTCGAGGAGTTCGCGGGGCTCGTGCGCGCGCTGAAGGCGCGGGACGGGAGGAGTTACGAGGCGCTGGGCCGGCGGCTGAGCGTCAGCGCTTCCACCCTCCACCGCTACTGCTCGGGCGCGACCGTCCCGGAGGTGTTCGCCGTGGTCGACCGCCTCGCCCTGCTGTACGGGGCGTACGAGGAGGAACAGCAGGCCCGGGAGGCGGCCTGGACGCGGACCGCGCCCGCCGCCGAGCGACCTCGCCCGCGCCCACGCCTGTGCCCGCCGCGCCGGAATCGAACCCGGATCCGTCC
Source organism: Streptomyces sp. A0592 (assembly GCF_004795115.1). Classification (NCBI taxonomy): domain Bacteria; kingdom Bacillati; phylum Actinomycetota; class Actinomycetes; order Kitasatosporales; family Streptomycetaceae; genus Streptomyces; species Streptomyces sp. A0592. Next base: position 31,982 of record NZ_SSBM01000033.1, on the reverse strand, counting down.
GCACCGCAACCGGGCCCCGCCCCCGCCCGGACCCGTCCGCCGCGGATCCGTCCGTGCCGGGGGTGGGTGCCCCGCGCCCGCCGCCCCCCTTCGTGGCGCCCCGAGCAGCACATCGCGGAGCCCGGCCTGGCGGTCCTGGACATCACCGGCAGGGACGAGGACACCGTCCGGGCACCACCCGGCCGAGCCGGCCGTCGCCGCATGGACATCCTGGCCTGGAACCCCCTCGCCGCAGCCCTCCTCACAGACTTCTCCCAGCTCACCGACAAGCAGCGCAACTACGCCCGCCTGATCTTCTCCGACCCGGAAATGCGGCGCCGCTACCCGAACTGGGAGAAGGTGGCCCCCGACTGCGTCACCTTCCTCCGCATGGAAGACGCCCGCCACCCCGACGACCCGAGCCTGACGGAACTGGTCGGCGAACTGTCGATCAAGGACCCCCACTTCCGGCAGTGGTGGGCCGCCCACAACGTCGCCGCCCAGACCACGGGGGTCAAAACCCTCCGCCACCCGCTCGTCGGCGAACTCACCCTCGACTGGGAGACCCTCGCCGTCGCCGCCGACCCCGACCAGCAACTCGTCGTCTGGACAGCCACACCCGGCACCCCCAGCCACGACAGCCTCGACTTCCCGGCCTCGTGGGCAACCACGCACCCACCCACCACCACGGACAACGCCCCCGGCACCGACACGCAAGCGGCAGCGCCCTTCCCCCTTCCGCAGTAGGTGCCTACGGAGCGGGGGTGAACTCCACGTCGGTGCCGCCGCAGCCGGCCGCGATGTCCAGCAGCCGGTCCCGCTCGGCCTCGTCGACCGCGAGGCCCCAGCGCAGCTTCGTCGCGGTCCACTCCGCGCCGTACCGGCACAACGCGTCCGCGGACGGCGGCAGCCCTGCGACGGCCTCGCCGACCCCTGCCCGCTTGGTGAGCGTCGGCGAGGATCCGGGCGACGTCGATCCCGGCTGTGTCGAGACGGTCCATCGCGGCCCTGAGGCGGCGTAGCACAGCGACGGGCAGGTGAGCCGGCAGCGGCCAGTGATCTCCGGGGAGATCAACCACAGCCCGGCAGGAGCCTCACGGGTGCTCGTCCTGTCGTGATCGTAATCCGTGGGCCGTCAACCCGTCCTGGGATGCGGCCAGTCCAGCTGAATCCTTGACTTGAATCCTTGGATTGACATCTTGGGTGTATGCCAAGAGATGAACATGAACCTGAGCGCCTCATCCCCACCGGCACCTGCTGGTGCGGCTGCGGCCGCGAAATCGGCTTGGGCAAGTTCTTCGCCTCAGGCCACGACAAGACCGCCGAAGCCGCCTACATGGCCGTCCACTACGAAGGGTCCGTCGCCAGACTCCTCGCAGACACAGGCTTCGGCCCCGGCGGGCGGGAGACCATCCAGGAGGCCGCCCTCGACCGCGGCGGCTGGGACCTCTGCCCGCGCGGCTGCGGCTACGCCGGGGCCCCGAACAGCGTCACCAGCCACGTCCGCAAGTACCACCAGAAGGAGCACTGACATGGAACCCAAGGACTGGGCGGGCACCACGACCGACGAATACGACCTGCACCGGTTCCCCGCCAACAAGCAGGCCCTCTGCGACCCGGCCATCCGCACCTACAGCAGCACCCAGCCCGACGACGACTTCCGCCAGCCGTACATGACCCTGCGGACCCGCACAACCATCGAAGCGACGCCGTTCGCACACTTCTACCGATTCTGCCCCGCCTGCTCGAAGGAGATCCGACGATGACCACAGCCGACGCCCTCCTCGACCGCCTGATCACTCACGAGCAGGACGCCCTCGCCATCGACGCCCGACGCGTCGCCGAACTGGCAGCCCGCATCGCCGACAACCCGCCGTCCGCGACGAGGTCCACATCGGGCGACGTGACCCGCCTATCCCAGTACGTCACCGAACTCCTGCGCCGCACCGCCAAGCTCGAGGCCACCATCGAAGCCGCACAGCTGATGAAAAATCAGAACACCGCACACTGAGCAACGCAGACACCCCGCCCGGGGTCCGGGGACAACAGCGCCCCTGGGCAGCAGCCGTCGATCACCATCAGACCGTCAGGCGTAGTTCATATCACCAGTCAACGTGCGCCTCGATCCAGCGTTCCAGTGCCGCCGTGTCGCCCTCGGGGGGCAATTCGCGGGCCAGACTGAGGGGAGAAGCAGAGAGTTGCAGATGGGTGAGGTAGCCATAAGGACCGTTGTCCGCGTGTGGCCCCACGATCACAGCCTGCGTGTCGGTGCGCCAGATCCGGTGAAGCATCGGCGGGCCCGTCACCACGGCCGCATCGCTGGTGACCGACCGCTCCGGAGCGGCGCCGAAATGGGCGGTGACGGCGTCCGCGGCTTGGTTGAGTACCTCGGTGCACGCCTCCACTGTGGACGGGCGGCGGACCGTCCAGCCCGGGGCCCCGCCCCAGTCGTCCACTAGTTCGCCCAGCCAGGGCATGTTGTCGAGGTCGTCGTCGTGCGGGTCGACGGGATACAGCTGTCCGAACACCAGGAACCGTCGCGCTGTCGGGTCCCCGAAAGGGGTGTCGCCCTCGGTGCACAACGGATGCCCATAGCCCGTGCGGTAGGAGTCCGTCAGGCATTCGTGTTCCCAACTCCAGCCCCGAGCGCGCAGAACGGCGTCGAGCGCGTCGAAGTCATCCGCAGCCGCCGGTTGCTGCGGCAGGGCGAGGAACTCCGCCACGGCGGCCGGGATCACAGGGCAGTGGGCCAGCGCGTGCACAGGGGTGGGCATGGGAGGCAGGTTACGACCTGTCTCCTGATGGGATGGATCATCTGGTGGATCCAGCAGCGCTGACCGGGCGCAGCTGACCCTGGCCGCCCCGGCCGGCTCCCGTGAGGCCAGCCGGGGCGCCAGGCCAGGCCCGGGGGCCTGCGGCCGGGCGGCGGACGCCGTCCGCTGCACGGACGCAAACCCGCAGCGGGCCTCACAGCCGGTCCTCCCCGGTGGCCATCGCGGCCCTTCCGGATCGAGGGCGGCACGGGCTCAGATGTCCTCGACGGCCATGGTCACCCGGGTCGTCCTACGGACGAGGCCGTAGGACACCGCGGGCGGGGCATGCACCCGGCACCACCGAAGTCGTTCCAGTGCCATGTCCCGCTCGTCGCAGGGCTCGGAGACCGAGCGCCACTGCCCATCGGAACCGGCCTCGACCCACCAGACGACGCGGCGGTCCGCCTCGGCCTCTTCCCCGCTCTCGCCATGCACACCGCAAGACCACGACCGCTCCGCCGCGCCCACCTCGGCACACGTCTCCCACCCTCTCGTATGCGGCCGTCGCGTACGGCTCCGCCCATACGGTCGCTCCGTCGCGGTCGGGCCGACCCGCGCCGGACGGCCGCGAACGGGGGCGCGAAAACCGCTATCGGGGGTCCTGGAGGGAGCGCGTAGGGTGCGTACTGCGGCGGGGGAGCTGTAGCGCAGAGGTCGACGTGCCCTCTTGCTCAGAGGGAGGACGCCGGTTCGAATCCGGCCTGCTCCCCCGCCGTGCTTACCCGCGAAACGGTCGGCGCCGGGACGGATCCTGCTCCCCCGGCGGTAGGTTGCGGTCGGCAGGCCGGGCGCAGCGCGCACTCGGGCACGGTTGTGTGGCGACCCGGTGCGTGCGCGCGCCGGCAGTCCGACCCCGATCGCGGGACGTCGTCCTGACGCCTCGTACGCCCCTTCCCGCCATCCGCTCCCTCCTCTCTGAAGAGTCACCGGCGCCGCCCGCGCAGATGCCGTGGAAGGCAGGCCCGTGCCGGCAGTGCGGGAAATCCCTGCTGACTGCGTGGGCCCACGCCCGCGCCTGAGGCCCACTGCCTCGTCACTGCTGGCAAGCCGACTGGGATTCCAGCCACTTCCGGGCGGCGGCGACAACCGGATCACCGGTACCTCGGACCATGTCTCGGTCGGTGAAGGCCACGGAAACGTCAGGGGCGATGGGGGTGTTGACGTATCGGCGGCCGGTCCGGTCCACATCGGCCGCTTCGGTGAGGAGCAGGAGCGCGCCGTCGTTGAGCGGGTACGAGACGTTCCCCGTCGCCAGCCCGGCCGTGGGCAGTCCGAAGCTACGGCTCTCCGGCCGCCCGCGGAAGGCGATCAAGGCTGCTTCGCCGGCGCTCGCCGTGTCGGGTCCCGTAAGGACCGCGACTGGCGGCCGGGGCCGCTTCAGCACGTACGCGTTCTGCGTCACGTAGTCGTCGATGCCGGAATCGCCCGTTTCGATGTTCGGCGGGAGGTCCTTGGGGATGACCTCACCGCCGATGGACAGCTGCCCCTTGTTCAGCGCCCACTCGGCCTGGTTGCCGTCCGCGTCCACAAAGCCGCCGAGGCGGCCGTCTCCCAGCAAGGGCGCCAGGACGTCCAGTTTGGGCCAGACCGCTCCCCCACTGTCCCCGCGCAGGTCAACGATCCACCCGCACGGACCTGAGGCGTCGACCGTACGGACGACCTTGGCGCCGGCCCGCGCGTAGCCCGGGATCTTCTCGGTGGTGGGGAGCGACACGTAACCGATCTTCTCTCCGACGAGGCGGCCGTGGGGCACCTGCGGCAGTGCCCCGCCCCCGGGAACCTCGGGGGACGGCCTGAACGCCCGGGCCTGGTCCGGCCTCAGGAAGGAGGTGTGGGGGTTGTCGAGTGCTTTGACGGCGAGGTCGATAGCGTCGTAGGTGTCGGCGGTGGTCTTCGCCCCGGCGGCTTTGGCGAACGCCTGACGCCGCACCTCCGGCCATTCGACCTTCTTCTTGTCGATGGAGTTGTTCTGGAGCAAATCCAGGACGTGGGTCAGGTAGAGCTCCGCCGCGGCCGACATGTCGGCAGTGGGCTGCGGTGACGGGGCGGCGACATCAGCAGTGACCTGCTGATGTCCGGCGCCCGCAGCCGTCGAGGTGCCGCTCCCGGCCGTCGCAAGTACGGCCGTCAGCGTCACTGGGACCGAGAGCAGCAGCAAACGTCTTTGCCTGCCAGTGGTCACGAGGTCCTCCTCGTCGAGAGCAAAGTCCGCCCCCTTCATCGTCACGCTCGGGCGGACGCCCCAGCAACCGGTAGATGCGCTTCGCGATACGAATGACGGGGGGGCGGGGTTCCGGACGGCGCGATTGAGCTCATCGCTGATCGCGGTCGGATGCCCGCCGACCCGACCACGGGCGCGAGCAAGCAGGGCTGCCGGTACTTCGCGCAGGGGCCGATCTGGGAGGGGGCGCAGGTGAGTGCGGGGGTTCTGGTGGGGCTGCCGGTGAGCTGCTGAGGGTCCTTTCAGCGGGTGACAGTGGGGCTTGAACGTTTTTTTAGCGCCGGGCTGGCCTGTTTGTGAGGGTGGCGGGGCGGAATGTTCCGGGGCCGTAGCGGGCGCGGGCGCGGTCGGTGACCGCTTCGAGGGCGAGGGCGCGGTCGTCTGCGGGGTCGAGGGTGAGTTGCTGGGTGGCTTCGTGGGCGGGGCGGAGGTCGTGTGCGCGCAGGCTGATGGCGCGGACGCGGGCGCGTTGGAGGCCGAGCTGGGCGTAGAGGTCGTGGGTGGTGGTGGCGATGGGCCGGGTGTGGGCGGTGGCTTCGGGCAGGGTGCGGGTGCGGGTGCCGCACATGCGGGTGGCGGGGGATGGCCGAGTACCCGCTCGACTGGACCGTCCTGCCCGGCGACCGGCCGCTGTACGAGGAGGACGTCGACCTGTCCGGGCCCATCGCGGACTACGGCGCCCACCTGGCGGTGATCCGGGACGCCGCGGTGCAACTCCCCGCAGAGCTCACCGGGATCCTCACCAAGCTCGTCGGCCGGCTCGGCGGCCTCGCCGCCGAGGCGCCGCTGGTGGCGTTGAAGGCGCTCGCGGACCTGCGGTACATCATCGCCGAGGTCGGCCAGGACGCGGCCTGCGAAATCGCCGCCCAGCAGGTGCCGACCGCGGAGATCGCGACCGGGCTCGGCACCAGCGCGACCGCGGCCCGCACCTAACTCAACAGCTACCTCCACCCCTGAACCCCGCCCTCACCGCCAGCCTGCGACACCGTCCCGGCAGCACCGAGGAGGCGCTGGTCTATAGGGGCAGGGCCAGTCGGGAACCGAGGCGGAAACGCATCTCGCCGGCCGCGTAGCGGATCTCCTCGGACTGCGTGTCGTCCTCCAGCGCACCGAGGAGCACCATCAAGGCCCGGGCCTCGTCCCCGCTGATCAGCTTCAGGCGCGGCTCGGTCACCCCGTCGAGGAGCACGTCCAACATCTCGTCTATGCAGACACCGACGCCACGCCGCAGGCCGGAGTCACCCGGTCGGCAGCCGGGCCTCGGTGCCAGGATCGCGCCCGCGCGATGACGCTCGTAAGACGGGGTGAGGTGCGTCAGCCGCTGCTGTTCTTGCAGCGGGCCGACCGGCTCGGCACGGGTGTGTCGGGGTGGTAAACGGGCTCGGCGTCGGCGACACCTCCGGTGTCGGGGAGGTGTCCGGCGTCGGCGACTCCCCCGTCGTGGAGGAGGTGGACGGCGTCGGGAAGCCGCGAAGCAGCGGATGCCCCGCGGGAACAGTGATCCAGGCCGCTGGCTCAGCAGCGAACGCCACCGGTCGGACACTCCCAGGGTCGTGGAACGAGACCGCGTCGGCGTTCAGCCCGGCGGCCTGGGTACGGCCGTCCCGGCACTCGCCTGGTGTGCCCCGTCCTACCTCGACGTGAGCGGGGGCGCGGGCTACGACTCCGGCTAGTACAGCGTCTCCGCGGCCGGGCAGGAAGTACAAGGGGCGCTGAGATTGATCATGGTCAGCAGCGAACGCCGCCCGTGACGGCGTGGGGCACCTGTTTCACGGTGCCTGAGCAGTGGAAGGGCTGAGCAGTACTTCTTCGCTCCTTGGAGGACTCCATGCCAGAAGATTTCGAAGACGTCCCTGAGCCGTACGAGGACACCGTTGACGAGCCCATCGACGAGACCGGGGTTGACCCCAAGGACATCGAATTGGTTATGGCGCAGACTGGTGCGTCAAGAGCGAAGGCGGTCAGGGCCTTGCAAGAGAGCGGCGGCGACCTCATCAACGCGATCATGGCGGCTGGCGAATAGTCGGCGAACCGCACCGCACCCGACCAAGGGCGCAACTGTCCGGCACGGCCAAGGCAACACCGGCCTCGGGGAACATTCGGTACAGCGGTTAACGCTAAGCCGGTGATCATGGTCCTGGCCTCGGGAGTATCAGTACAGCTGTTGGCGCTGAGAACGATCATGGCTCGGGTGTGAGGATGCTGACGCGGTTCTCGTACTCGCGGCGGGCCTTGCGCTGGGCCGGGATCGCGGGCCGCCGTCGAGCGGCTGGCAGCGCGTGAGGAACTGGCGGTGCACGGAGGGCGCGGGTCGAGGACGAAGCCGGCCGTCTGCAGGGCCGCCGCCGCGAGCATGAAGTCATGCCGCAGCGCCTCATGACCCGCGAGGTCGTCCGTGCTGCGGGGTACGACCTGCTCGGACGGGGTGATCCGCACGGGCAGCCAGCCGATCAAGACCCCGCGGGCGTGCCGGATCAAGTGCACGCCTTCCTCACCGGGCGCGGTCTCCTCGAAGCCCGCCTCGGCCAGTACCGCCCGCACGCGCAGCACAAGCTCGTCCTCGTGATCTTCCATGCGCGGGAGCGTAGAGGCCCGCCATACGGCCGGGGCGCTTCGACATCGGGTCAGCGGTGGAAGCGCGGGGCTGCGGCCGCGCAGGAGGTGACCGGCTGACGGCGGCCCCCGGGCGGCAGGTACGTTCGCAGGCAAGGGGTGCGGCTCTGGCCACCGGAAGGCCGCGACGGGGGCCCGCGCCCCGACCCGTGTCCCGAAGCCGAGCGCAGGCGTTGAACGGTCCGACGCGGACCCCCCGGACCCCATCATCCGGGGCGGCCCGCGCGAGACGGCCCTGGCTCCACCACCCCGAGGCAGGGTCGTCTCCACCCCCAGGCGGCTGACCATCCGGCCGTCGTGGTCACCCCGCGGCCGCAGCGGGGCCCCCGCCGAACCGGGGCACGTTGGCAACGCCGGTCAGGACGTACAAGATGCCGGCGAGAGCTGCCCGGTCCGGAACACGACACCCTCCAGGATGCCGGTGTCGTCGTTCGGGAGCGGGCGGCAGCAGCGGGGCCACCCGCTCCCACAGGCCGTCCGGAACAAGATCAGTACGCACTGGGAAACCCTGCCGCCCACGATCGACGAGCGCAAGACCAATGTGGCTCCCCGAGGGTGAGCCCCGGCAGGTAGCGCCGGGGCTCATACGAAGTGGCTTGTCAGCGGTCCATCAGGACGAAAACGCCCCACCCGAGGTATTCCCGCTGGTACCTGACGTGCTGGACGGGTGCCGTGGTCAGTTCCGCCCGCATCTCGTCGGCGAGCGGGTCGTGGGGGTTGGCGTCGAGCCAGCGCCGGATGTTGAGCCACTGAGCCGCGACGTACCTGTCCCAGCTGTCCTGGTCGGCGAGGACCATCTCAACCACGTCACAGCCCAGGTCACCGAACTGCTGGAGCAGTTCCGGCAGGGTGAGCAGGTCGTCCTTGCGGGCCATGTGGCAGCCCTCGACGACCGTCTGATCCTCGGGCTCGCGGCGCCAGTACGGCTCGCCGATCAGCAGCATGCCTCCAGGAGCGAGGCTGCGCCGCAGGAGTTCGACCGTGCCGGCGACGCCGGAGCCGATCCAGGTCGCGCCAATGCAGGCAGCGATTCCGACGGGATCGTCGGCGACATGGCCCGAGGCATCCGCATGCACGAAGTCGACCCGGTCCGCAACGCCCAGCTCCGCAGCCCGCTCACGGGCGGCGTCGATGAACACGGTGCTGATGTCCACCCCGGTGCCGGAGACACCGTGGTCCCGGGCCCAGGTGCACAGCATCTCGCCTTTGCCGGAGGCGAGGTCGAGCATGCGCGTGCCCGGCGCCGGGCCGATGGCCTGGCCCAGGAGAGCCAGTTTGTCGCTGGTGAACGGGTTGCAGATGCGGTGACTGCTCTCGCGGATGGTGAAGCTACGCGGCAGATCCATGACAGGGGTTCCTTCGGTTCGTTGAGGTCACAACGGTGGGGCTGAGCGGCCGACGGGAACTGACCGCAAGAACCTGGACCGTCATCAAATACACCTCTTCGAACGTATGAAGGCTGGGACCGATCGAGGTTACGGCCACCGTGATCACCGTGTCCAACACAATTGCGCCCTGCTGGTGGGCGCCTCATGGACGCGGGTCGCTGGCCTGGTACCGCCTGTGTCACGAACGGCGCCCGCCATGCACTGATCCGGTAACCGATGGCACGACGCTGGACATAAACTGACGGTATGCCCGAGTGATGCTTGAGCGGCCCGCATATCGTGCCCACATGCTGAGTGAATTCCTGCAGGTGGGCGTCATCGTGGCCGGACTCTGGTGCCTCGTGGCGACTGTCAGGCGCGCGGCTAGCGGTGACCGGCGGGCGCGCTGGACCCTGCTGCTGTCCGCCCTGACCTGTGGGCTATACCTGTGGGGCCTGACTCACCTTCTGGTCTTGGACGTTCGCGAGAGGTGTGAACTCACCTTGCACACCCGCTTCGATCCTGACGAGCACATGGAGACACTGCTCCCGCTTTCGAAGACGTGCAACGCGGATAGCGACCTGGTCCCCGGCTACGTGAACCCGGTGCTAGCCGTCCTCGCTTCCGCGACCTTGGCGGCCGGACTCGGGACCGTCATGCGCGCGGTACACGGCCGAGGCACTGTGGCCGTCGCTGCGGCTGCCCCTCACCGGCCGCCCGAGGGACCTGGCGCTCCTGGAGGTGATGGAGGCCGAGCATGCCGCCACCGGCCCGGTGATCGAAGCCGTCGATGACGCTTTGGGTGAGCTCGGCGTCAATTGCCTGCCGCTGGGTCAGCTCGTGGACACCCTGACCCGTGGTCTGGCCGGGCACCTCGACCACGAGGAATCAGTGGCCCTGCCGCTCGCGCAGAGCGTGGTGACGGCCGAACAGTGGGGGCATTTCAGTCGGGTCCACACCCGGTACGTCGGGTCTGGTGCAGGTTCGGGTGACAGGGTCAGTCACGCGGCCTGGAGGGCCGGCGTGGTCATGACGGTCTCGAATTCGACGGGGGTCAGCCGGCCAAGTGCGGCTTGCCGACGGCGTCGGTGTAGGCGCCCTTGGACTATCCGGCCTTCTGCAACTGCTCGTGCTGCTGCTTCATCAGAGCAGCCGGGATCGGGTCCCCCGCTGTGTCGGTGAGGTAGACGGCGAGCGCCCCGCCCGTGCGCACGATCGCTATCGTCTGCCCTTTGCTGGGGTCTTGGGGGCAAACGACGGAGAAGGAGACGGATTCGTCTCCGATTCCGACCGGCGGCAGCGCCTCGAGGTGTTGCGCTCCGACCAGCCGCGCGGGAAGGAGGGCGTGAAGCCCTTGCACTCGGTGACGGCCGCCTTCAGCTCCTTCATCGCCGTCTTCGCCTCGCCCCCGGGTAGCTGGTCAGCACGACGCTCGCCCCCGCTGACGTGTCGCCGACCTCGAGGGACGCCCAGGCCGTACCGGTGGCTGCGCGCTTGGGTGTGACGCTCCGCAGGTCCGCCACCGGCCGGCAGACGGGCTCGGACACCGTGACCAGCGACAGCGCCCGCCGTTCGGCGACATGGTCCCGGGTAGCCGGGGACAACGGACTGCACCTCACCCCGTCCACAACTTTTGCTCCGCCGCGAAGCCGCTCGCCCGTCATGACCACACCGGCCCTCCAGGCCGCGTGACTCAACCTGTCACCCGAACCTGCATCAGACCCTTCGGCTACATCGTCTGCCTTGTCCACGGGGTGTTATTGCCCTTGGGTGACAAACGCTCTCGCTCCTGAGGCTCTGGTCCACTGGGCTCCCAGAAGATCAACGACAGAGTCCGCCATCCCACCACACGCCACTGACATCACGGTCCGTGAGGCACCACAAGAGTGGACCAGAGCCGCTCCTGACCAACAAAGCCACACGGACCCGGCCTACAGTGAAAGACCAGATCAGCTACCTGGAACGCTCTCTTGGAAGGAATGCGGCATGGGGGATGTCGGGGCGGCCGATGCAGCGGTGGAGGGGCTGGAGGAGTACCGGGGGGAGCTGACCCGGTACTGCTACCGGATGTTGGGGTCGTACGCCGAGGCTGAGGACGCCGTACAGGAGACGCTGGTCCGGGCGTGGCGGAGCATCGAACGCTTCGAGGGCCGGTCAGCGCTGCGGTCGTGGGTGTACCGCATCGCAACCAACGTCTGTCTGGACGCCCTCGCCTCGGGTAAGCGGCGGGCGCTGCCGATGGACTTGTCCGGCCCGAGCGCGGGCGGCACACCGCCGACGCCCCCGGAGGACGCCGCTCTGTGGGTGGAGCCCTGCCCTTCCGGCGATCCGGAGGCGGCCGCGGCGACGGGCGAGTCAGTGCGGCTGGCGTTCGTCGCCGCGCTGCAGCACCTGCCACCCAGGCAGCGAGCCACGCTGATCCTGCGCGATGTCCTTGGCTTCTCGGCGCGCGAGGTCGCCGAACTGCACGGCTCCACCGTCGCCTCAGCCAACAGCGCCCTGCAGCGGGCCCGAGCCACACTGGCCGACCACCAGGGAAAGGACGGGCTGGCCGTACGGCCGTCCGACGACAGCGTCCGCCGGGTGCTGGCCGAGCGGTACGCCACGGCCTTCTCCCGCTACGACATGGAGGAGCTGAACATGCTCCTCCATGTCGACGCCACGCTGTGCCTGCCCCCGTACTCGAAGTGGATGCGCGGTGTCCCCGACATCCAGGCATGGCTCACCGGCCCCGCGATCGGCTGCCGGGGCTCGCGTCTGGTTCCGACCGCCGCGAACGGGTCCCCCGCCTTCGGCCAGTACCGCCCCCGCCCGGACGGTACCGGCTACGAGCCGTGGGCCCTTCAGGTCGTCGAGTTCTCCGGCGACCGGATCACTGGCATCACGGCCTTCCGTGACACCGAGCGCCTCTTCCCGCTCTTCGGCCTGCCGCGCCGCCTGGGCGAGGAGGCGCGATTCGGCGCTCGTGCCTGACTATTTGCCGGCGTCCTCGGCGAGGGTGTGGGCGACGAGGGCGTTGGCGTGGCCGTGCCCCACCCCCGTGTTCGGACCCGAGCCAGTTGACGAGCTGCATGTGCTTGGCGAGCGGGCAGGTGCGGATGAGCTCCTTCCACTCGGCGATCGGGCGGCCGTGCTTCTCGATGGAGGGGAAGTAGCTGACAGGAGGCTTCACGGTGGCCATGGGTGTCCTCGTTTCCTGTCTGGATGATCTCGATGTTGTCGATGACCCCCTGCGGTCAGCGGTCGGCCGGGGCGCCGGCCAGGCGGGTCGTCACCGCGGCCAGCCACAGCAGGCCGAGACCCGCGCCGGCAGTGAAGGCCAGGACGGAGACGGCCGAGGCCATGAAACCGGCGAGGACAGCGACCGGGACGAGACGAGAGGCCATGGCCCATCTGCCGTGGCCCCGGGCGGCGAGCGAGTCGGCCAGGACGACGAAGGCGGCGCACAGAGCGAGGTAGCCGACCATTCCGGCGATCATGTGGACAGCACCGTGCCCGCTGATCACGGTCCTGTCGGGGGCTCCGGCGGGGAACCCCGCGCCGGCGTCGGCCGGGAAGGCTGCCGCGGCCCAGAACGAGACACCAAAGACACCGACCAGAACCGGACCCCAGGTGCCGCCCGCGCCCCCGCCCAACACCTGGCGCAGACCGACCGCACCCATGACCAGCAGGGCGCCGGTGAGCAGGCAGTTGACGGTCTGGATCCAGCCCGCGTGGCCGAGCGCGAGCTGGCTGAGCGCGTTCCGGCTGAAGTCGAAGCCGTCAGGGGCGAGCCCTTGCGCGGCACCGACCGCGAGGAACACGGGACCCGCCGCCATGCCGCCCGTCAGCCATCGGCGTAGCGCGCGGGACGCGGACGTTACGGGAGCGACGTGCTGGGACGCGTTGAGCGTGTGGGTCATGAACGAGCCCTCCTCGCATGGTGTTGTCGCTCATTCGACCGGCGGGAACCAGCAAAGTCATCCGTCCGCACAATGTGCGCTAGATCACGAGCACTCGGCCGCTCTCACGGACAGGACCTCGCCCGCTACCTCGTGGGCCCGGCCCGCTCACGCGGGCCAAGACAACGCTCAGGGGTGCAGCCCGGGCCGATCTCCGGATACACGACCGCCTCTGCCAGGAGGACCTCCTGACGGGTGTTGGCCGCAACGTCGCCGGCGTTCCAGTGCCGGAAGGAGGTGCGCTTGTAGCCGGTCCGGTCCTCCACCGCCAGCGGGAGCGCGGAGACCGCGACCCCGATCGGCAGCACTTGCGGCACGACGGCCGCGGCCGAAGCAGGGGTGGCGGGCTGTGTGGCCGCGTGCGCGGCCGTGGGCAGAGACAGGGTCATAGCGAAGGCGGCGGCCGCGACAGCGTAGCGCTTCGTGATCATCATGGGCCGGTTCTACCGGCCGCCACCCTGTCAGCAACAGGCCGTGCAGGCCGGGTTCACCCGGCCGAGCACGCCGGTTCACCGGCGAAACGCCATTGCACACTCCCGCTTCCGTCACCCGGCGGCCGCGGCCGGGCCCTCGCCGAACCGGGATACGTCCTCGAGCCCGACGTCCAGGCGCAGGCGCTGAAAGCGGAACGGGTGGCGGAAGACGCCGCCGTGGTCGATGGCGCGATCCGCGCTGACCTCGGCGACCAGGGCGAGGTGGACGAGGGTGGTCTCCAGGACACACCGCACGCGACCACCGGCCCGCCCCGGCATCCGCCAGCGGGACCAGACCCTTCCAGGCCACTGGGGGTGGTGACGACCCGGAGGTACTCCAGGAGCGCCTCAAGGGTTGGCAGACGCTTGCCGGTGAGCATTTCGTTCAGTCCGGTCGTGGTCAGGCGCGGCCGCACCGACGCGGCGGCGACCGTGGCGTAGGAGGGGGTCCCACCGGATATGTGGACCAGGTTCAGCCTCTCTGCGAACGCCTCCAGCGCGGCCTCGTAGGCGTCGATCGCCTCACGGTCCTGCTGCTCGACCCCGGGTGCTTCGGTTGCCATCAAACCCCCCTGCCTGTGCGGAAAAGCCACGCCAGAGGGCGGTGAAGCCGTACGTATGCGGATTGCGCCGAACGCTTCCGGCCGCTCCGCCCCGTCCGAGAACAGCCCGCTTCCCAACGGCCCAAGCACAAGATCATCCGGGTCCGGGCGAGCCCGTACGGATCACTGGGAACCAGGGCCGCGGGGCGCTCTCCTGGAGTCATGACCGACACCGGAACCACCCCGCAGACACCCGAGCCCTCCCAGCCCCCCGCGAACCCAACCCCGGGACGCGCCGTGTCCCCGACGCCGTGGTCCTTGTCGCGCTCCTCGCCACCTGCGCCGGCATCTACCTCACCGTCGGCGAAGCCGGCTTCGCCGGCGTCATCAGCGCCGTCGCCGCCCTCTACGGAACCTGGCGCGCGCGCCGATGAACCCGGTCGACGGCCTCGGCGCAGGCCCTGGGTCAGAAGCCGACGGCGACGCGCTCGCCGACCGCGACAGCCGCACGCCTGCACCCCGCCCGGACGGCGGCCAGGTCCGCCCGTACGTCCGCCCCCCGCCGCTCGTCGGCGGCCGCAGACGCCCGATCGGCTGCCGCGTGCAGTTCTGCCCGCGCGGCCGCACCATCACCAGGGAGCACCGTGACCTCGGCCGCTTCCGCGATCGTCGCCATCAGCCGCGCCAGCTCCGCCGGGCCGGACGCCGTCTGGTGGATGTGAACGCCGAGCAGCCGGGGCGCCCACCCTGCCAGGGCGCCCCGGATCTGCTCGCACAGCCCTTCGGTCCCCGTGTGCGGGCCGTCGGGCGCTATACCGGCGCTCATCTCCCCATGGTCACCGCCACCACCGACAACACGCCTCGGCCCGGGCTCGGCCGCCCCGCTAGCGGCGGGGGTGAACTCCACATCGGTGCCGCCGCAGCCGGCCGTGATGTCCAACAGCCGGTCCCGCTCCATCTCGTCGACCGCGAGGCCCCAGCGGAGTTTCGTCGCGGTCCACTCCGCGCCGTACCGGCACAACGCATCCGGCGCCGGCGGCAGCCATTCGGCCGGATCCTGATCCGCCTTCGACCGGTTCGAACGCGCCGTCACCGCCACCAGCGACGCCTGCTGCCCTTGGTCGTTCACGTACGCCTCCCGCCGCGCGGGCGTCCATTCCGCCGCCCCAGCTGGCAGGGAGCATCATTCCAGGTGAGCGGTATTCCAGATGCCCTCGGCAGCAGCCGTGGCGATCGTGAACCGAGTTCGTAGCCGGTGCTGTCGTGGGTGTCAGTGCTGCCCGGCATAGTGCCCGGCATGATCAACGACTTGGACAGCATCGACTGGACGTTTCTGGGACACGCCTATGGGCCGGCCGGGGATGTTCCGCAATGGCTGCGCGACATGGCTTCCCCCGACACCGAGGTCCGGGAGCAGGCCTTCAGCAGCTTCTACGGCGCGGCCCATCACCAGGGGGACGTGTACCCGTGCACGGTGGCCAGTCTGCCGTTCCTGTTCTCCATGGCAGACTCCCCTTCCACGCCGGATCGGGCGTCGGTGGTCGCGCTGATCGTGAGCATCGGCCGTGAAGCCGTCGACCGGGACAAGATCGGCGGCATCTGGATCGGCATCGATGGTGAGGAGACCACGGCCTACCACGACGCCGCAGCGCTGATCTGCGGGCGCGGCGACGTGTTCACCGGCTACGCCTGCGACGCGGACGCGCGGGTACGTTCGGCCGCGATCCCGGGCGTGGGACTGTTCCTGGAGGACGCCGAGCGGGCGGTAGGGGTCCTTCGGGACCGGCTCGACGCCGAGGACGGCGTCGTGGAGCGGTTGCTGGTGATCCGGACGATGGGCGATCTGGCGCTGCGGCTCCCGGCGGCGCAGGAACCGGCGCGGGCCTGGTTCGACCTCCTCGCCAGCGATGTGGCGGTGGATGCCGATGTACGTCTTGCGGCGCTCGTCCAGCGGGCCCGCTGTGTCCCCGAGTCCGTCGACGACACCACGGTGCCCACCGCGATCGCGCTCCTCCGCCGGACCGCGCCGATACCCCGGCCCGAGGACAGCAGGGAAGCCGACTTGAGCCGGGGGGCGGCGGGACCGTGCACATGTGCTCTTGAGGCCGAGCCTGACTCCGGTGTTCCCGGGCATGTCGCTGCCGCCTTCGCCGACCTCGACCGCCGCAACCGTGTCCACGCACCCACGACATCCCTGCTGAAGACCTTCCACGAAGTCCTCGACGCACGTGTCGAGGACCGGACCGTGCTGCTCTGCGAACAGCTGAGCAGCACGGACGCGGCCACCCGGTACGACGCGATCGACATGGCACGCGGTCTGATCACCGCCTGGCGGGGAGACCACACTCGCCTGGTACGGCTCCTCGCCGAGTGCCTGCTGCCGCACGACTCCTACACGTCTGCGGCTGCGGCCGAAGTGCTCGGTTCCCTGGGCCGGCTCGCCGAACCGGCCCGGGAAGCCCTCGCCGCCTACGTGATCACCCAGCGCACCACACACAGGCCCGATGCCTGGGCGAGCCCTCACGCCGAGCTGCGCCGCGCCCACCAGCAGGCCGTCCTGGCCCTCGCCGAGCTCGGAGACGAGCGGGCGCTTCCCGGGCTGCTGATCGCCCTGGACACAGGCGTCGATGCATGGCGCGCCGTGAACGCGGCGGGCCAGCTGCCCCAGGCCGCCGCGGAACTCACGCCCCGGCTCATCCGGCTCCTCGCCGACATCGACCACTCCCGCGAATGGCCCGACGTCAGCCCCACCTCGCTCGCCTCCGCCCTCGCCGCGCTCGGCGACCCGACCGCCGTGCCCGCGCTCACCGACGCCATCGCTGCCGCAGTCCAGCGGGGACAGTGGCGCACAGCCGAGCCCGTGTTGGAGGCGCTGGCGTCGTTCGGTCCCCGCGCCATCACCGCCCTAGAGACCGTCCGCCCTCTCGCCGAGGTGGAAGACCAGGGAACCCGTACCGCCGCAACCAGCACCCTCTGGGAACTCGAACGCCGCCCCGAACACGTAGTTCCGCTGCTGCAGCGCCTCCTCGACGACAAGCGGAACTTCGACGCGGTCGACCTCGCCGGCCGGATCGGCCCTCCCGCCGCAGCCGTGCTGCCGCGCCTGCGCCAGATACTGAACGACCAACTCGCACAGAACGCGCGCAACGAGCAGAACGGCTCGGCCGTACTGAACGACTCCTGGACCCTGGTCCATGTGGCTTCAGCGCTCTGGGACATCGGTGGCAACGAAGAAGCCGACGTCGTCGTCCCGGCGCTGCTCGCCGCGTGGAAGGACAACGACTCCACCGCCCGCCACGCCGTCGCCTGCCTCGACCGCATGGGCCAGGCAGCGCACCCCGCCCTCCCCCAGATCCGGTCTGCGCTCGCCCAGCCACGCCGCGGGGGCACCGCATGGGGATGGAACGTCTCCGTTGACCTGGAGATCCAGCACGTCTGCCGGTCCATCCTGGCGCGTACGGAGACCTCCCAGGCGACCCGCTGACCGCAATGAGACCGCCACCGCGAGGCAGGGCCTGACACGGTGGCGGCTCCTTCTACCGCGACACCCGGGCTACGGCGCGGGGGTGAACTCCACGTCGGTGCCGCCACAGCCGGCCGCGATGTCCAGCAGCCGGTCCCGCTCCGCCTCGTCGACCGCAAGGCCCCAGCGGAGCTTCGTCGCAGTCCACTCCGCTCCGTACCGGCACAGCGCATCCGCCGACGGCGGCAGCCACTCCGCCGGATCCTGGTCGGCCTTGGACCGGTTCGAACGGGCCGTCACCGCAACCAGGGAGGTGGGCTGGCCCTGGTCGTTCGCGTACGCCTCACGCCGCGCCGCCGTCCATTCCGCAGCTCCCGAATCCCAGGCCTCGGCAAGCGGGACCATGTGGTCGATGTCCAGCGCCCCGGCCGGCGTGACCTCCCGCTCGTCGTAGTACGACCACCAGGTCCCGCCGGTCAGGGTGCAGCCCGGGCCGATCTCCGGATACACGATCGCCTCGGCCAGGAGGACCTCGGCGCGGGTGTTGCAGCCGTCGGCCGGGACGTCGCCGGCGTTCCAGTGCCGGAAGGAGGTGCGCTGGTAGCCGGTCCGGTCCTCGACCGCGAGCGGGAGCGCGGAGACCGCGGCTCCGATCGGCAGGACCTGCGGCACGACGGACGAAGCTGGGGCCGCGGGTTCTGCGGCCGCGTGCACGGCCGGGGGCAGAGACAGGGTCAGGGCAAGGGCGGCGGCCGCCACGGCGAACTGCTTCATGATCATCATGGGCTGTTTCTACTGGCCGGCCACCATCAGCAATAGTCCCTGCAAGCCGGGTTCACCCGCCCGAGCCAGCCGGTTCACCGGCGAAACGCCACTGCACTCTGCGGATGTGCACCGCAACAGGTCTGGCCGAAGGGCACCTTGACGCTGTCCGCACCCAGCGAAATCGTCGTGCAAAAGTCCGCAACTGGCTCGACAGGGGAGATCGTCATGACGCTACGGTTCATCGGGATGGACCCCAACACCACCGGAGGCGGTTCGCCCACGGTGTGGGTGGACGCGGAGAAGCAGGAGATCGTCATCCAGGGCTGGAAGCTGGGCGAGGCACAGACCGCCGAGGTTGCGAGCACCGTCTGGGTGGAGGGACACGATGCCGGTATCCCCGCTCACGAGACCGTCGTCCGTGTCCCGGTCCGGATGGTGCCGTTGCTGAGGGAGGCGTGTGATGTCGCAGAACGTTCCGGACTTCGCTGAGCTGCTGCGAGGGGCCGAGCGCACGGCCGTCCACCTGGAGATGCGCGATCTTTACAGTGTGGGTGACGAGGCCGCGACATTCGAGCACTTCCTGCGGACCGGGGAAGCCGACCTCGATCCGGTGTCCAGGCAGTGGATCGCCTGGACTCCCATCGCCCGCGAGGCGGTCGGCCGCGGCGTCGAGCTGCGGCGGGCCCGGATCGTCTCCGAGCCGGTGACGGACTACATCCGATACGAGCACGCCATGACGGCCGTCAACGTCGCTGTGGGCGAGAAGGTCCGGTGGCTTCCCCGCCGTCTCGCATCCGACATCGCATTGCCGGGCAACGACCTGTGGCTGATCGACGACCGCTTGGTCCTCTTCCACTGGTTCACCGGTGACGGCGCCTGGGCCGGCCACCAGTTCAACGAGGATCCGGATGTCGTCAAGATGGTCTCGGCGGCGTTCGAGACGGTGTGGGCGCGAGCCATCCCGCATGATCAGTACACCGTCTGACGCCGGGCAGACAGCTCATGCCGTCTTCACCGTCGTCCAGCGCCCAGGCGGCACGTGTGGCGCTCGCCGTACGCCTGACGCATCTTCGCAAGGACGCCGGTCTCACTGGGCGGGAGCTGTCCGCCCGGTGTGGATGGCACCCCGCCAAGACGACCCGTATCCAGAAGGGCGAGGCTCTCCCCTCGGACTCCGATATCAGGGCCTGGTGTGTGGCCTGTGGCGCCGAGGAGCAGGCGGGCGACCTGATCGCCGCGTCCCGCGCGGTCGAGTCCATGTACCTCGAGTGGCGTCGGCTCCATCGCAACGGGATGCGCAGGGCTCAGGAGAGTTGGACGACCCGGCACGAGCAGACTGCTCTGTGTCGCTCTTACGTCTCCAATGCCGTGCCTGGCTTCCTGCAGACCCCTGCCTATGCCACGGCTCTGATGCAGTCGATCACCGATTTCCAGGGCACCCCCAATGACATCGCCGTGGCTGTCGCTGCTCGCGTTGCACGCAGCCGGTTCCTGTACGAGGGCGGGCACCGCTTCGTCGTCCTCATTGAGGAGTGGGTGCTGCGTGCCCGTATCGGCGGTGCGGAAGCGATGAGGGGGCAGCTTCGGCACCTGTTGACAGTGATGCCGCTGCCGTCGGTTTCTCTCGGCGTAATCCCCTTTTCCGCCAAGCGCATCATCTGGCCGTTGGAGGGCTTCTACGTCTTCGACGACCGGCATGCCTCAGTGGAGACGCTCACGGCCGAGATCAACGTCACCCAGCCCCGGGAAGTCGCCGACTACCTGAAGGCGTTCACCGGTCTGTCGAAGATGGCCGTCCACGGCGACCACGCCCGCACCCTGATCAACGCGGCGGTCGACGCACTGGGGTGAGCGAGCGCAATATCGCGCAACTTTGTTGAGCCCGGCTACCCCCCGTTCCTAGGTTGGTACCGCACCTCGGGCCACGAAGCCCGAGCAGTGCTCCCCCTACGCAGCGGGCCGCAGGCTCTCGTCCCCACGTCGCACCTGCGGCCCGCTGCTGCCGTCGGAGAGGAGCAACGGCATGAGCATCTCCGAACTGCGCTGCAACGCCCCTGCTGCATGCGAGCGCGCCTGCACGCTGCCGGAGCCGCAGCCCGGGCACCCGAGCTGGTCCATTCGGATGAGGGCCGCCGACGAGTGGGGGCGGTTCATGCGCCGCGGCGAAATCAGCATCCGGCAGGAGGCCGAAGAGTGACCCCCGTACCGCGCTCCACCTCTCGCCGGGGTCTCCCCGGCTGGCTCTACGAGGGCGCCCGCGTTTTCGACCCCGGCCGTGACTGCGAGGCCATTGTGCAGTTCATCGGACCGTTCGAAGACCCCCAGACCCGTCGTGTCATGCCTTGCGCCGTGTTCCTCCGGCCCGAGGGCGGCGGCGTGGAGTGGATCGTCGCCCCCGAAGTGCCACGCCAGGCAGATGCCCGCTGACCTTCAAGGAGACCGAAGTGCTGAACCACCGCTTAGCCGTTCGGAACTACCTCGGAGGCCCCGCCCTGGCCCCCGCCGACCTGACCATGGTGCTGCTGATGCGGGAGGACGCCGACGACTCCCCACATCCCATGCCGACGTTCGTCGTGAGCGAGATCGCCGGCATCGTCGCCGCGCTGGACGACGTGGGAGTGCGGAGCGTGAAGATCTTCGCCGGATCCCGGATGCGCGATGCCCGTGCTTCCCAGAGCGCTTCTCCGACCGGGCTCATGGCCCGCTCTATTCGCGCCGCGAAGAAGGCCCGGCCGGACATGGCGGTCATGACCGAGACGTGCGTGTGCCCGCACAACGACTCCGGGGAGTGCTGGCTCGCGGATACACAGGGCCGGATGGACCTGTCGGAGACCATGGAGGTCCTGGCCGACCAGGCCGTCGTGCAGGCCGAGGCCGGAGCTGACATCGTGGGCCCCGCGGCGATGATCCCCGGCTCCATCCGGGCGGTACGGGAGGCTCTGAACGCGGGCGGCTTCGCAGACGTGGCGATCATGCCGCACCTCATCTTCGAGTCGTCCCTGTACGAGGGCTACCGGGCGACGATGGGGGCGGTCCCGCGTTCAGGCACCCGGGCTTTCCAGATCAGCCCCCGTCGCCCGGAGCAGGCCGTGCACGCCGCCCGACGGATGGTGGACGAGGGTGCGGACATGATCCTCACCGAACCGGCGCTGCACACAGTCGACACCCTGCTGCACCTCAAGGACAAGGTGCCGGTGCCTGTGGTCCCGTTCTCCGTATCGGGCGAGTACCTGCGGCTGACCGATCCGGCCCCCGACGGCGGCCGGGAGGTGAAGGGTCTCATGGAGGCGTACACGGTTCTCAAGCGGTCCGGGGCCGACCGGATCATCACCTATGGCGCCTTGGACATCGCCCGTGTCCTCAAGGCTTCCTGATCTCCGCGAGGATGCCCGCCGCGCCCTGGGCGAGGAGTTCGGCGGCCAGGCACGCCCCGAGCTTCTCGGGGTCGTCCGCCGGCCCGGCTCCGGCCGCAGTCACCTGCTGGGAGCCGTCAAGCGAGGTGACGGCCGCCGACAGGTGCAGCAGTCCGTCCTCCTCCATCCGGCCCCACGCCCCGACCGGGACGGAGCATCCGCCGTGCAGCTCGGCCAGAAGGGCGCGTTCGGCCCGCACGCACGCGTCCACCTGGGCGTCGCCGGTTCCGGCGAGGAGCCGGGCGGCCTCGGAGCCGGTGCGGACCTGGATGCCGAGGGCGCCCTGACCGGGCGACGGGGGGAAGATGGCGGGGTCGAATACCTCGTGGACCTCGGGCATCATGCCGAGCCGGCTCAGGCCGGCCGCCGCCAGAACCACGGCGTCCAGGCGGTCCCTGCCCTTGACCCGGGCCAGGCGCCCGGGGACGTTGCCGCGGATCGGCAGGACCTCCAGGTCTGGCCGCAGCGCGAGGAGCTGCGCGACCCGGCGCGGTGCCCCGGTACCGACGCGGGCCCCCTGGGGTAGTTCCGCCAGCGTCGCGCCGCACAGTACGTCCCGTACGTCCTCGCGGGGGCCGGGTGTGGTGAGCAGCATCGTGCCCTCATGGACGGTGGTTGGGAGGTCTTTGAGCGAGTGCACGATGACGTCCACCCGGCCGGTCACCAGGGCGGCCTCCTGGTTGGTGGAGAAAGCCGAGCCGCCCGCCGTCTTCGCGACCTCGGCGAGGGTCGGTGTGATCCGGTCCTGGTCCCCGCCTTCCAGGATGATCTCCCGCTTGAACCGTAGGCCCGGGAACTGCGCTGCAAGGGGTGTCAGCCACTCCGTGACCTGCGTCCTCGCCAGCTTGCTCGCTCTCGAACCGATCGTCACGACGGTGCTCATCGGATCAACTCCTCGCGTCTTTAGGCGGGTTGACACTGGATCCTACTTGCACCAGAACAATGCAGATTCCGACAGATTGTCACCATGGAAGGGCCGGATGATGTCCCGTCTCCGAATCGGCGCACGCGCCTCGGTCATGTCCCTCACCCAGACCGCCCCCCTGCTGTCCGCCCTCGCCCCGACGAAGACCGTCCTGGTCCCGTTCTACGACGCTGGCGGAGACCGTGAAGGCGGTGCGCGGACCGCCCTCGAATCCGACGGAGTGTTCACGGACGAGATCGAGAAGGCATTGTTGGCCGGTGACATCGACATCGCGGTGCACTGCCTGAAGGACACCCCGACCCACGACACCCCTGGCCTGGTTCTCGGCGGCTTCCGGCCGCGGGGAGACCTCCGCGACGCTCTCGTGCACCGCGACCCCGGCATGACCCTCGAAACGCTCCCCGAGGGCGCCCGCATCGGCACCGCCTCCGTCCGACGCCGGGCCTACCTCCGACGCCTGCGGCCGGAACTGGAGATCACGCCCCTTCGCGGCCCCGTAGACGAAAGGCTTGCAGCCCTGGATGCGGGGAAGATCGACGGTCTGATCGTCGCCTCCTCCGGCATGGACCGCCTCGGCCTCGCCCACCGCATCAGCCACCGCATCCCGCCAGAGCTGGTCTGCCCTCCCCTCGGAGCCGCCGCCGTCGTCCTGCAGTGCCGCGAGGACGACGAGATCCCGCTGAACATCGCCACCGGCCTCAGCGACCCAACGGCCGAGACCCTGGCAGCCGCCGAACGCACCGTGCTGCGCGAGATGGGCGGCTTCTGCAACGCCCCGCTGGCCGGCTACGCCACCACCGACGGAGAACAGATCACCGTCCGCGCCGCCGCCTTCACCCCCGACGGCAACGTCCTGATCGAAGCCCACCACACCGGCCCCGACGCCCAGGAAACCGCCATGACCGTCTGCCAGTGCCTCACCCGCCACGGCGCCCGCAGCCTCGCCCAAGCCGCCGCCTGAGCTGGCCTACGCGACACCGCCAGTCCAAGGCGCGCAGGCGGGGCAGTCCGCCATGACATCTCGTATGCGGGGGTGCGTATGAAACCAGCACGACTGCAGCAGCGTGGTGCCCGTCTCCCGATGCCCCGAGCTGCACCGGGGTGGCGGGGTGTGCGGCCGCGGGCGCGAGCATGGGCACGGCGAGGGTCAGAGCGAAGGCGGCGGCGACAGCGGACCGCTTCATGATCATCATGGACCGTTTCTAACGGCCCTCACACCGTCACCAACAGGCCTGTGCGCCCGGGTTCACCCGCCCGGGCACACAGTTCACTGGCGAAACGCCACAGCACCCCCGCCGCGTCAGCCACTCCCCCTCACCAAACCGTGCACGCTCTCGAGGCCCACGTCCTGGTTTGGCTCTCTACTGCTACGCGAGTACGCCGGGCCGACGCTGATGTGCGTCGCCCCGGCGGCGTTTACCGCCTACGGCGCCCGCGGAGAGAGCGCGGGGCCGCGGACATCCAGACTCGCGCCCCCCATACGCGAGACCCGTCTGCAGTGGCTCTCGGAGACGGATGACCGAAGCGGCCAGCCTCCACGGTGGCGGGCAGCCGCAATTGCCCGTTAGGCCGAAGCCCTGCGGCGGCGCTTCCAGCCGTCCTTGATCTCCTTCGCGGCACCGATCGTGATGGCGACGGCCAGGGCAGCTTCTATCAACCCCCACACTTGGGGCCACCCGCTTTCGGGAACTCGGTCCATCGCACTTGCCGTCATGAAGGGAACGAGGATGACGAAGAACAGGGTTAGCCGATACCTACTCATTTCGCCTTCTGCATAAAATCAGCAGCTTCGCCTACGGCGTCGGGGCCACAGCCCGAAAGCTGTGGCCCCGACGTAACTCCAGAGGGGACTACGGGTGCTTGCGTCCGTGGAAGCGTTCAACAATCCAGGAGGCGGCGAAGAAGAAGACCGCGGCTTCCAGGAAGGCCGTGTTGGATCCGCGGCCGTCCTGGACAGCAACGATCACGGCAACCACGGTGCTGATCACTCCGCAGAGGAACAGGCCCAGGGCCGCTCGTTTGTCGTATTTCATCGGGCGTCCTCGTGTTGGATCAGCAGCGGTACTGCCACGGGAAGAAGGACGTGTTGTAGTTCTGCACGTACTTCCAGTACTTGTGGAACCAGATGCTCGCACCCGCCGAAACGGCCAGGCAACGACCTCCTCGGTTGATCGCGTTGTGCGCCGTGTACTGGATCCACGCGCCCATGCCACCGATGGCCACAGCGATCAGCCAGCCGACCGTTGGGATGCCGGAGGACAGGGCAGCAGCCACGCCGTAGGCGTAGTGCGAGTATTCCTTGATGCGCCAGGTCCAGCGGTAGTTGAAGTATCCGGTCGCCACGACGTAGCCGGCGCTCCTGCCCCATCCGGGGATGTAGACCTGGGCGACCAGCTTGCCCCAGGAGCGGTAGAAGGTACGCGACCAGGTCCAGCGGCCGTCGAGGTCGTAGGCGTTGGCCGGGTCAGCTCCGACGTACTCGTAGGCGTTGCGCGAGCCGCCCTGAACCGGGTCCACCTGCAGGAAGCGGCCCGAATCGGGGTTGTAGACACGGGCGCCCATCAGCATGGTTCCACCGAGGGTTTCGGAGGACCGTTGGGCTGCGCCGAGCCACTGGTAGCGGGTGGCCGGGGAGTCCCCGCGGACCTTGCCGTACTCGTCGGAGCTCAGCGCGGTCGGCGGCTTGGAGACGTCCAGCGGGAGGGCCAGGCTGACGTCGCCGTGCAGGTTCGACAGCTGCAGGACGACGTCCCCGGAGGCCGAGGTGGTGGCTGCGAGGCCGCCTGCCAGGCCCTGGACCATGCGGGTGACGCGGCCGGCGGCGTCCTCGGTGATCCATCGGGGGCTGTCGGCGTCGCTCGCGTAGTGGTTCGTCCTCGACGCGGTCTGTGTCCAGCTGCCGCCGGAGTTGGACTCGGTCTTGAACGTCCGGGTCCGCTGTGCGGGGTCCAGGCTCCAGGTCTGCCGGGAGGTGCCCAGGGTCTGCTGCTCGACCAGGTCGCTGTTGTAGTAGCTGAGTGTTGCGCCGCCCGGCATGGTGGTGGTGCGGCCGAACTTGTCGTACGCGTAGCCCGCGTCGACGATCCGGTCGGCCGAGTCGAAGGCCGAGGTCTTCGTGGTGCCGCCGGTGGCGGGGCAGTCCGCGCCGGGGGTGCCGGCCGACGTCGTGAGCGAGGTCCGGTTGGAACGGCTGTCGAAGCCGTAGCCGCGGACGGTGCACACGTCTGAGTAGGTGTCGGCGACCTTCGTCAGGCGTCCGATCGCGTCGTAGGTGTATTCCTGTCGTTCGCTGTGTCCGGCGCCGCCCGTGTGGGTCAGGCGCTGCCCGTGGACGGACTCGGTGACCGAGTCGCCGAGCAGGAGTATGCCGTCGGAGTCGCGGGTGTAGGTGCGCTCCTGGAGCGCGCCGGCGCGGCCGAGGTTCTGGCGCATGGTGAAGCCGCCGGGGAGGGTCTCCTTCACCACTGCGCCGTCGGCGTCGTAGGCGGCGGTGAAGGAGCCTGCGACGGAGTCGGCCATGGCAGTGGCCAGGCCGCGGGGTTCCTTGGTGTGGTCGTAGGTGATGGTTGCCGTGGAGGGGACGGAGTCTGCGACCTTGATCGGGCGGTTGAGGCTGTCGTACTCGGTGGCGGTGACGCCGGCGTCGGCATCTGCGTAGGAGACGATGCGACCGAGCATGTCGTACTGCTTGGTAACCGTCCCGGCCGAGTTCGAGACGATCTTGGAGACGCGTCCGTTGGCTGGGTCGTGTTCGGTTGTCGAGACGGGTGCCGCGGTGCCGAGACCGCCGGTGACGGTCACGCTGACCAGGCGGCCGGCGCTGTCGTAGGTGCTGCTCGTGGTGCGCGTTGTTCCGCCGGACACCTCTGTGATCTTGGTGATCTGAGCGAAGACGTTGTACTCGTACGTCTTGGTGGGCAGGGCCGACGGGTTGGAACCGCCGCCCGTGATCGCACCGGCCGGGCCGGTGCGGCAGATCAGGTCCACCCACTCGGGCCGGCCGGAGCAGGCGCCGGTGCCGTCCGCGGTGTAGTACTCGGTCGTGGTGGTGGCGGCGTCGTTGCCGTTGGAGCCGGGGAGTACGGCCTTGACCGCGCGGCCCCGGCTGTCGTACTGGGTGCTCGTGGTGATCGCGAGCCCGGCAGGGTCCTCGATCGTGGCGGTTCCCACGCCCTTGGCCCAGTCGTAGGTGCTCCTGGTCAGCCGGGCATCCGCCTGCTTGGCGGGAAGGTCACGCAGCTGGGCGGACTTGACCGTGCTGGTGAGCTGGTTGCGGACGACGGCCGAGCCGTCGGTGGGACGGCCCTCGTCGTAGGTGTTGACCGTCCACGGACGGGCCGAGACTGTGCTGCCGGCTGCGACGAGCGTCGTGGAGCCCTCCGTCAGCGCCTTTGCCAGGGTCACCTCCTTCAGCGAACCCAGTGTCTCCAGCGTGCGGGTCCCGTCAGCGCTGAAGATCGAACGCTCGGAGAGCAGCTCGGCGCGCTCGGCGGGGTTCAGGGCCGTGATGCCCAGGCGGGTGAGGCGCTCGGTGTCCTCCTGTGTGCCGCCGAGTGCCAGTGCGCGGTTTCCGGCGGACAGCCGGCGCACGGTGTTGCCGAAGCGGTCGTACTCCGTCGTCTCGATGTTGCCGGCCTCGTCGCGGGTGTTGACCTGGAGGCCGGAGGCGTTGAGGTAGCGCACGGTGGCCCGGCCGTAGGAGCCGGCTGTCAGGCTCGCCCCGTTGTGGGAGGCGGGCACGCTGTCGGAGGGAAAGACTGCGGTGGCGTCGGTAGGGGCGGTGCTCTGGCCCCAGGCGGCGACGTCTGCGCTGCCCATGGCCTTGGGTGCGGCTGCCCCGGTCAGGGGGATGTTGTAGACGAAGGAGGTCGATGCCGTGCCGTCGGTCTCGGTCTTGCTGCCCTGCTTGAGGGTGGGGCGGCTGGCCTTGAGCAGCATGCCGTCACCGCCTGCGGCACCTCCGACGTTGCCGTAGGTGAAGGTCCATCCGAGCTCGCCCGGCGGGGTCAGCGACGTGACCCGGCCCGCCGAGTCGTAGTCGTAGGCCGTCTTCAGCGCGGGGCTGATGCGCGGGTCCCAGGTCTGCCGCAAGCGGCCGTTGTTGTCGTAGAGGTACTGCCCCACCGTCTTGGCGACGGAGTTGGCGGCGCCGGGCTCGGTGGCCCACAGGCGGATCTGCGCAACGCGGTCCTTGTAGTCGCCGAACACCAGGGTCGTGGCCGTGGTGGTCTGCGGGTAGACGAACTCCAGCAGGCGGCAGCCCTTGGTCGACGGGGTGGCGGCGCACGTCTGGGCCGGGACCTTGTTGCCCGGGGCGATGAGCATCTTCGGGCGGGCGAGGACTTCCGTGCCCACTGTGACCGCTTCGGAGATGACCTCGGTGGTGGTGTCGACGACTCCGGCCTTGCCGGAGGAGGTGACCTGCCAGGTCTCTGCGGTGGGGGCGACCTTGCCGAATTCGGACTCGGTGCCGTCTGCGCCGGTCAGGGAGAAGGTCGAGGCGAAGGAGCCGGTCAGCGTCCACATCTCGGCGCCCGGTTCCGGGACCCATGTCGTGGCGGCAGCGGTCTGTGCGGTGAAGTGGATCGCGCTGCCGTCTTCCATGACCACGTCGAGCGAGGTGTCGGACGTCTTGCGAATGTGTGTGAAGCCCGTCTGGCTGGTCTCCGCGACAGCGCCTGATACCCATTCATTGCCGAAGATCGGCACCTGGCCCTTGGCCGTCGCGCCCGCGCCGGGGCGGCGGGAGGATGCCGTACGGGTGGCTCCGACGCCGAAGAAGGTCTCTTCGGTACCGGCTATCCGGTAGTCACCGGTGAGCAGGTTGGCGTTGCCGGGGCCGACTTCGGTGGTGGCTGCGCCGTCCGCGTTGCGGTCGACCACGACGGCCAGGGGGTCGGTCGCTCCTGTGGCTCCGGCCGGTCCGGTGAAGTCGGCCTTGATCTGGATGCTGCCGTCGGGGGTGACGGTGTCGGTGGTGTTCCACACGAGTGGGGCGCTCTTGCCGGCGGTGAGCGGGATGGGCCAGGCCGTCAGCGCCGTGCCGTTCGCGGTGACGTGGCCGGCCGGGATCTGGGTCCAGGCGTCCGCGTCGGAACGCCGCCATGAGAAGGAGGCCTTGTCGTACTTGGCTGCGTCGCTCTCGGCCAGCAGGGGCAGACGGCGTACGGTGCGTGTTCCCTCAGAGGGCTGGACGAAGCCGCCGGGGCCCGCGTGGAAGGTGTAGTCGGCGGTCTCGGACTTGTTGTCCGCCTTGTCCACTGCGCGCACCGAGAGGGTCTGGGTGCCGTCCGTGGGCGGGGTGACCGAGAGTGTCTTGGCGCCGGCGGCACCGCCGGTGTGGACCTTCGTCCACGTGGTGCCGTCCAGCGACCATTCGAGCCAGTTGTGGTCGCCCGCGGGTGGGGTGACGGTGAAGTTGCCCGGCTTGCCCTTGCCCTTGACCCAGGCGTTCGACGGGTAGTCCGTCGAGGTCAGGCCGGTGGGGGCGGAAGGGGCGGAGGTGTCGACCGTGAAGGTCTTCCAGGCGGACCAGCCCAGGTTGTAGTGGGTGCCGTCGTAGGGGCTCGTGCGGAACTTGTACGTCTTGCCGTTCGTCAGCACACCCGCGGGGACGGTGACCGAGGCGGCCTGTCCGGAGGGCACCCAGGGGGAGACGATGACGTTGCCGACCTGGGTGTCGGTGACCGAGTCGAAGATCTGGAAGGTTCCGTTGACCTTGTCGCCGTTGGCGTCGACGAAGGTGTCACGCAGGGTCGGGGTCAGCGTGTTGACCGTGTAGGCGCCGCCGTAGGAGAAGAACGGCGGTCCGGCCTCCTGATTCGTTCCCGTGCGGGGACGGTAGTTGTAGGTGACGGTCAGCTTGGGGACATTGGTCGCCGCGTTGGCGGAGTTGACCCGCTTCCACTGCTTGATGTTGTTCTCGTCGGTGGCCCGCAGGCCCATGCTGGAGAACGTCCACTTGTTGTTGGACCAGTGCTGGACCAGGCTCGTGACATCGGCGTCGATCCAGCCGTCGGGCTGGGAGGTGCAGCCCGGGTTGCCCTTGGTCTGGGTGGAGGTGGCCATCTTGGTGACCATCGCCGGCTGGTTGGTCCAGCGGGAGGCCGTGGTGGGGCCGTTGGAGGTCCACACCTCCCAGGGCTGGGCGGTGCAGTCGGTGTTGCCGGAGTGGAAGTTCCACAGGCTGAGCTTGGCGTTCGAAATCAGCGCGTCGGCGACGGGCGCGGTGTTCCAGGTGATGAAGGACCGCGCGGTGCGCCAGGTGCCGTCGGCGTTCTTGGTGCCCGGGTTGCCGAGGTCGAGCTCGGTGTCGTTGGACCAGTCGACCGTCTCGCCCTGCTGGACGTAGGTGTCGAAGAGGTTGCCGAGTGACGAGGTCGACGGGTCGACCGTCACGGGGTACTTCGTCGCCGGGTCGGCGAGGAAGCCCGCGTCGGGTGTGATGACGAGGTCGGCTCCGTCCTTGGTCCTGACGACCTTCAGGCCGACCTTCGCGCGGCGGGTGTGTTCACCCGAAGCCTCGTCGACGGTGGAGTCCCACATGACGGGGGCGGGCATCGTGGCCGTCTTCTTCGACTTCTTGTCGGTGAAGAGCACGCTACCGTCGGGCTGCTGCTCGACCTTCAACCCCTTGGTCTTCAACGGCAGGGTGTAGGAGAAGCCGGCGGCCGGCTTGGCTTTGACCTCGACGAACTGCTCGAAACCGGTACGGGTGGCTTCGACCACCACGTCCGCGCCCGGTACGGCCTCGGGGTACGTCGCCCGCGTGCCATGCAGTACCGGGGCGGGCAGGCCACCGCGCCACTGCAGGGTGATCGCCTCGTCACCCTGGCCGAGCGTGACCAGGTCGGTACCGGGAGTGGACTGGGCGGCGCCCAGTGATTGCGCCTTCGTCCCCTTCTTCCCGGACAGCCGAAGCCCCTGGGGGTGGGCCTTCGAGGTCACGGAACCGTCAGCCGTCGTGGCGAGGTCGACGTCCACGTCACGCCACTGGCCCGTGGCCGGGTCGCGGTATCGGATCGGCCCGGCCGCGACCTCGGAGGTCAGCGAACCGTCCTTGTTCGCCCAGGTGGTCGACGTCTCGGTGCGCTCCGAGAGCGCCTCGACCCGTTGCCCGGACAGGCGGGCCGCCACACGGGCCGATGCGATGTCCGCGGCAGTGGTCGCAGCCTGCGGCTTCGGGGCCTGAGCGGCCGCCGTTCCGGAAGGTGCGGCAATGGCGGACTCGGCGCCGTAGAGCATCGACACCGACATCAGCAGTGCGACGCCGGCCGCGACGGTCCGCGGTCCTGTGCGCTGGTCGCGTCTTGGCCGGGCACGGAACCCTGATGCGGGCCCCGGTATCTGGCGTGTCACGTTTCTCCCCTAATACGTGTACGGGTGGTGCTGGTGGGACCGCACATGCGTCCGGTCCCGGCGCCGCTCCCGCCGGTGGGGTGAGAGCGACACGGTCTGTGGGCGGCCTACTCGACGCCTCCTGGGCGTGGGCAGGCCGAATTCACCTCCCGGCGAGCAACGACCGGGGGCTTTCAGGGATGGAGAGGCTTTGTCCGGCCTTGCCGGACCGCTGCGGACGCGCGTGGGACTACCGGGCGCCCCGACGTCCGCTGGGTACTGGCCGCCACTCCCCTACGGGTGCGGCCGCGTACGAACTGCCCCTCTTGCAGAGAGGACACCTCAGTGACGTCGCATGGAGGGATCCTGGCCCTGCGTCGGCACTCATTGCCGTGTCATCTGTGATCAGGATGTTCGGAGTGGCAGGACAGGAGTGAGGCATCGCCTGCACCTGGGTCAGCAGCTTCGGCCAGTCCAGGGTGCGAAAGATAACCTCGAGCCGCCATCTGCGGCCACGACGGCGACCAAGTTCGCGGCCTGGCGGAAACCTGGAGGCGCGGCCGGACCGGGCCGGAAGCGCAACGGGTCGCCGAGACCCTGCGCGACGATCCGCCAGCCCCATGACACAGCGGATCCCCCCTTGCCCCCCATAGCCGCAAGCCCTGGTGACCTGCGAAAACTAATCGGCCTGAGTCTGTGCGGGCGGAACTTACCCGTCAATACATGCTGACACCCATATTTGCGGTGCCGCGGAGCCCGGCGGGGCCATCCCGGGGGGCTGGGCGAACCATGCTCTCCGCCTGGTGCAGTCACAGCATCAGGCCGACTTACAGGGATTTTCGAACTGCGGACCGGGATCATCAGGCTTCGAGCCTGAGGGCGTCGCCTTCATGCGAGCGGGGGGTTGGGGGGCGAGGCCTTTGTAGCCAATTGGCGATGGGCCCAGCCCGGCTCGGCCCGGGTGCCGGGCCCACGGGCTGACGCCGATGACAGCCGCTAGGGTCTGTCCGGCGGATCTTGTGACTGTCTGCTTGTCCGGTCGTTAGGTCGGGCATGGGGCGGGGTGATCTGACGAATGCGGAGTGGGTGCGGCTTGAGGCGCATCTGCCCGCCGCCGGCCTGCGCGGTGG
>NZ_SSBM01000032.1:0-70115 GCF_004795115.1 Streptomyces sp. A0592 | reverse complement strand
CCCGCGACGCCGCGCCCGTCATCAAGAAGCTGGAAAACCTGCGGGCGGAAGCGGAGGCGTTCCGCACGAAGGTCGCCGACGACGACAAGTGGCGTGAAGACGGCGACCTGATCGACGAGAACCTCGAGCGCCGTAACAAGGTCGCCGAGGTGTGGGAAGAGTTCCACGAGGTGGAACGGGCTGCCCACGCGAAGATCGTCGCGCTGGTGGGCGGCAAGCCCCTACGGGTCAACGACGGCTCGAACGCCCCCGACATGTACGGCTACGACGCCGAGGCGCTCAAGCAGGCCAAGTCCCTGCCCTGGGGTGACGCGGTGGAAGAGTCCATCCCCGGCTGGCAGATCTGGGAGCACGGCTGGGAGTTCACCAAGGGCTTCTTCGTCGACGGCGTGTGGGGCACCCTGAAAGGTCTCGGCGGCCTGGTCGGTCTGCAGGGCTGGGACACCTTCAAGCAGTCGTGGGCGGGCCTGGCGAAGCTCGGGACGGGCCTGTCGATCGCCATGATTCCCGGTGTGGGTGCGCTGTACATGGCGGTCCCGGACGACAAGCTTCCCGCCTACCTGCGTGAGTCGCGCACCGCGATGAAGGAGACGGGCAAGGCCCTTCTCGCGTGGGACCAGTGGGGCTCCAACCCCGGCCGCGCGGCGGGCGCGGTCACCTTCAACGTGATCACGACCATCGCCACGGGCGGTACGGGCGGCGCCGTCTCGGGCGCGGGCAAGGCCGGCGCGGCGGCGAAGGCGCTGTCGGTCGCGGGCAAGGCCGGCCGGATCGTCGACCCCATGACGTACATCTTCAAGGGCGCGGGCGCGGGCCTCTCGAAGATCGGCGACGTGATGGCCGGCCTGAAGGGCATGGGCAAGGTCGAGGTCCCGAACATCAACCTGGACGGCGCGATCGCCCTCCCCGACGGCGCTGTGATGCTGCCCGACGGCGCGATCCACCTCCCGTCCGGTTCGGCCGTCCCCGACGGCGCGATCAAGCTCCCCGACGGCAACATCAAGCTGCCCGAGGGCACCACCACGTTCCCTCCGGGCACGGTCAAGCTCCCGGTGGACGGCCCGCCGAAGTTCATGGACCCCGACGGCAACATCTTCAAGGCGGACGGCTCCCTCGACCAGTCCGTCAAGGACGCCCCGACAGGCAAGCCGGACGCGGACTCGGGCGTACCGCGCACCGAAGCCCCGAAGACGGACACCCCGTCCACCGCCAGGGTCCCGGAGCGCGAACTGGTCGGCGTCGGCGCCCGCGGCGGCGACAACGGCATCAACCTCGGCAGCAACATCTCCGACCCGGTCCACGCGATCGACAACACCCCGCGCGGCATCGACAACACCCCGGCCAGGGTCCCGGAGCACGAGCTCGCGGGAGTCGGCGGCCGAGGCGGCGACCACCCCCCGGGCGGAAATGCGAACCACCACGGCGCGGGCCCCTCCGCAAGCCATGAACCCCCGGTCGGTGGTGGTCATACGGACGGACCGTCCACGGGTGGAGGCCATGACGGCTCACCCGCCGGTGGCGCGCACCACGCGGACCCCCCGACGGGTGCCCATGGCGACGGCAGCGGCGGTCACGGCGGTCACGGCGGTGACGACGGCGGTGCCGGTCACCGGCCGGGCGGCGAGGGTGCGGGAGACTCCCTGCCCGAAGGGGCCGCCGGCATGCCCGAGCAGATGCAACTGCCCGGCAAATCCGAGGCCCGACCGGACGGTGCTCGCTACATCGAAGAACCCGACGACGCGATGGCGGCACGTTTCTACGACGACGTAAGGGCCAACCCGCAGAGCCTGGACATCGCGGCCATCTCGGACAACACGGGGATCAGTACCAGCGTGCTGGATCGTGTCCGCACGCACTTCTTCGGAACGCAGCACGTGGTGGCCGAGGCCCCGGGTGCCGCACGGCACGCGTATTTCACTCCCCGACGCGACATCGCCGATATCTGGCAGGCGGCCGCTGAGCGCAGTCTGACTCCTGAAGAGGCGGTGAGGTTCGAGCGGTATATTGCTCACGAATATGCGGAGAGCCAGTTCATCGAGGCGGGCATCCCCTACGTACGCGACGAGCCGCACCTGTGGGAGTCCTACGCCAACGCGGACGAATCCGGCTTCTATCACAACTGGCCGGAGAGCTGGGCCGACGCCGGAGCCCATGAACTGGCGGCGAGCGAGCGGCGAGGTGGCTTCGGCCACTGGGGCGGCCTCGACCTGGACGTGCCGATGGTCGAGCTGGCGCCGGGTCTCTCCAACATCGACGAAGTGATGGCGGCCCTCTTCCAGGAGCTGCGATCGAAGGGAATTGAACTCAAGTGACCGACCGGACCGCATCCGTCATGATGAACCGGCTCCGCACGGTGGAGTGGGTCGGTGACTGGGACCACGTGCTGGCACGTGTCATGTCCCGGCGCATTCTCATGCGGGAGTATCTGAGGCGCGCCGCGCTGTGGGCGCAGGAGTATGCGGTCGAAAGTGCCTGGCCTTTCTTCGACGTCACGGAATACGTGGACCCGGAGTTTCGTCTTTCACCCGAAACGGAAGCCGAGCTCGAGGCGTTCCTCAGCCGCGTTCCGAGTGCGGAGATCAGGGAGACGTGTGCGGGCGCCGTGCGCCTCGCGGAAATGCGCGAGCGGAATCCGGCCGCGCTGCCCGACCTGCCGGACCTCTACGAACCGCTGGTCCTCTTCTACGAGCGGGGCGGGGAGTTCGTACGGGACAACGCGGGCGGCCTCGACCTGACCGGCGTGTCCTTCCGTCCGGGAACCCCGCAGGGGAACCTGGGCACTCCGCCCTTCCGGGCGCTCGGCGAGACGGTGCTCGACGCCCTGGACACCAAGGGCCGTGTCTCGTACTACGCCGCCGACGGGGGCCGGGCTCCCCTCGTGCGGCGCCGCGTCGTGCGGGGCGAGCGCCACGACGAGGTGTTCGGCCCGGAGCTGCGCTGGGAGCCGACGGACCGACTCCCGGAGACGGAAGAGGCCGTCAAGGCCGCCGGCCTGGTCGCGCTGGACGAGATCGCCGCGGCCGAGCTCATCGGCGACGCGGTGGGCCGGGCGTCCCGCTAGTTCGGCCACGACGCGACCCCGCACCTCTGGAGCGTGCCGCCCGGCGCACGGCTGGACCCTGACGGCACACCGGCGTGCCGCTCGCGGCCTATTCCGACGCCCCGATCACCCGGGACCTGGGGGAACGCCCGCAGCCCGAGGTGGCCGCGGCGAACGCACCGCGTCCGGCATCCCTGGTGCGCGGCGTCTTCGAGCTGCTGGGAGCCGAGGCCGATCCCGGGGATCCCACCTCCTGCGGCAGGCCCACGGCCGCCGGCTTCGAGGACCCTTCGGAGGAGGGCAGTGACTCACGGCTCGTCGTGGTGGCTCACGGCTCCTCGTGGTGCGCCTGTGTGATGAGGTCCGTGGCGACCTCCAGGGCGGCCAGGCGGGTTTCCTCCGGGTCGCCCTCGACGTGCTGGAGGAACATCATTCCGGCGTGCAGCGTGAACAGGGCGCTGACGCAGCGCACCTGGTCCGTCAGCGGGCCGTCCTCCGTGCGCAGGAGCTCCACCAGGCGGTACAGCCGCTTCTTCACGGTCTCGCCGATGCTCAGCTCGCGCGTCGTGGCCTGGTTCTCCTGCATGAAGCGGTACAGCGCCGCGCCCGCCGCCATCGCCTCGCTGTAGCGGCGCAGCACCTCACGCTTGGTCTCCAGGGTGCGCGGCTGCTGCTCCGCCCACTTGATCAGCTCGTCGATGGGACGCGTGACGTCCTCGAAGAGGCTGATGATGATGTCTTCCTTGGTCTTGAAGTGGTAGTACAGCGCCGCCTTCGTGACCTCCAGCCGCTCCGCGATCTCGCGCAGCGACGTCTTCTCGTACCCCTGCTCGACGAAGAGCTCCAGTGCGATGTCCTGGATGCGCTGGCGCGTGTCGCCACGACGGCGCTGCGGACTGCTGCTGGACATGACTCTCCTCGATTACTTACTTGACGCCCGGCAAGTTACGGGTCTACGGTCCCCAGTGTAGTGAACTAGCCGGGCGGCAAGTAAGTGCCGTTCCGGCAGGTAGTGCCCAGGGGAGTGGACAGGAAATGGTGGAGACAAGCAAGCCCGCGGAGACCTCGCAGGAGGTGAAGCCACGCAGCGTGCGGGTCGTCCTCATGGCCCTCATGATCGCAATGTTGCTGGCGATGCTCGACAACATGATCATCGGCACGGCGATGCCCACCATCGTCGGGGAGCTCGGCGGTCTGGAGCACCTGTCCTGGGTGGTGACCGCGTACACCCTGGCCACGGCCGCCTCGACCCCCATCTGGGGCAAGATCGGTGACATGTACGGGCGGAAGGGCTCCTTCCTCACCTCGATCGTCATCTTCCTGATCGGCTCCGCGCTCAGCGGCATGGCCCAGGACATGGGTCAGCTCATCGGCTTCCGCGCGATCCAGGGCCTCGGCGCCGGCGGTCTGATGGTCGGCGTCATGGCGATCATCGGCGACCTGATCCCGCCCCGCGAGCGCGGCAAGTACCAGGGCATGATGGCCGGCGTGATGGCCCTCGCCATGATCGGCGGCCCGCTCGTCGGCGGCACCATCACCGACCACATGGGCTGGCGCTGGTCCTTCTACATCAACCTGCCCCTCGGCGCCGTGGCCCTGGCCATGGTGACCGCCGTGCTGCACCTGCCCAAGAACGCGGAGCGGCGGCGCCCGAAGATCGACTACCTCGGCGCCGCGCTGCTGACCGTCGCGATCACCTCCACCGTCCTCGTCACCACCTGGGGCGGCACCGAGTACGACTGGGCCTCCGCCGAGATCATCGCCCTCGTCATCGTCGGCGTGATGTCGACCGCCGCGTTCCTCTACGCGGAGACGAAGGCGGCCGAGCCGGTCATGCCGCTGCACATCTTCCGCAGCCGCAACTTCACCCTCATGTCCGTGATCGGCTTCCTGGTCGGCTTCGCCATGTTCGGCGGCGTGCTCTACCTCCCGCTGTTCCAGCAGTCGGTCCAGGGCGCATCCGCCACCAACTCGGGCCTGCTGCTCCTGCCCATGCTGCTCTCGATGATGCTCGTCTCGCTCATCGCGGGACGCGTCACCACCAACAGCGGCAAGTACAAGATCTTTCCGATCGTCGGCGGCGGGCTGATGGTCGTCGGCATGTTCCTCCTCGCCACCATGGACACCGGCACCACCCGCCTCGTGTCCGGCCTCTACATGGCCGTCCTCGGCGCCGGACTCGGCTTCCTGATGCAGATCACCATGCTGGTCGCGCAGAACAGCGTCGACATGAAGGACATGGGCGTCGCGTCGTCCTCGGCCACCCTCTTCCGTACGCTCGGCGGCTCCTTCGGCGTGGCCCTGATGGGCTCCCTCTTCACCTCCCGGGTCACGGACACCATGTCCGAGCGCCTGGGCCCGGAGGCCGCCGGAGCCGCAGGCTCCGCCCAGTTGGACGCGGCGAGCCTGGCCAAGCTGCCGGAGGCCGTGCGCGAGGCCTACCAGCACGCGGTCTCCGCCGGCACGCACTCCGCGTTCCTGCTCGGTGCGGCCGTCGCCGTACTCGGCTTCCTGGCGGCCTGGTTCGTCAAGGAGGTCCCGCTGCGGGGCGCGGGTCCGGCCCCCGCCGACGACAAGTCCGCCCCGGTCGACGCCAAGTCCGCCCCCGCGGCGCAGGAGTCCCTCGCGCACTGACCCGCGCACGCCCCACCGCACACGATCCCGGCCCCGGCTGACGTACGCGTCCGCCGGGGCCGGACCGTTTTCCGCCACGCCCGTCCGGGAAGGAGTGGTGGGCGATCAAGGACCAAAGTCCCATGAGTCCCATCGGTCCTGTCAGTCCCATTACGGGGAATTTATGGGTGATTTGACTGGAACTCCTCTACGGCGACGAACGTCCTGATCCACGGAACGCGCGCACAGCGGAACGCTCGCACAGCGGATGGGGAGTGGACGGTTCATGGGTTTCTCGACGTACACGAACAAGAAGGGCGTCCGGGCCGGTGCGGCCGTCGTCGCGTCGGCCGTCGCCGTGGCGGCGACGGTCTGGGGAGTGGCGACCCTCGTGGAACCGGGAAGCGTCGGTGCGGCCTCCCGGCAGAACGTGGCCGGGCCGAACGGCGCCGACAACTCCGGCCACGGGCCGGCGGGTCGGCCGGGGGCGCAGCAGGCAATACCCGAGGGCATAGCCCACTCCTCCGAGAGCGGCGGCGACGCCGTCAACATCACCATCGACGACGGCCCCGACCCGCGCTGGACCCCCCAGGTGCTCGACGTGCTGCACAGGTACGACGTCAAGGCGACCTTCTGCATGGTCGGACCCCATGCCAAGGCCCACCCCGACCTCGTCAAGAAGGTGGTCGCGGCCGGCCACCGGCTCTGCGACCACACCATGGACCACGACACGGCCATGGACAAGAAGCCCGTCGACTACCAGGAACGGCAGATCCTGGACGCGAAGAAGCTCATAGAAGAGGCCGCGGGCGACGGCGCGAAGGTCGAGTACTACCGGGCCCCCGGCGGCGCGTTCACCCCCGACAGCCGGCGCATCGCCGCCGCGAACGGGATGCGCCCGCTCGGCTGGAACGTCGACACCAAGGACTTCCAGAAGCCCGGCACGGCCGCCATCGTCGCCGCCGTCAAGCGCGAGATCGGCAACGGCCCGACCGTCCTCTTCCACGACGGCGGCGGCCATCGCGCGCAGACCGTCGAGGCCCTCGACCAGGTGCTGGCCTGGCTCAGGGACCAGGGCCGGCCCACCGGCTTCCCGGTCCGTACCGCCCCCGACGCCCCGTGAGCCGCCGCCCGTGCGGCCACCCCTGACACGCCGTCCGCCGCGCGAACGGGTGAGGGTCGACGACGGGGGCCCGCCCGCGTTGTTACCTGGTCGGGCACGGACGAACGTACGCCCGACCAGGAGGCTCCCGTGGCCATCGCCCCCGCCAAACTGTCCGACCCCGTGGTCGGCGCCCTCGTCGCCGCCGTCAACGCGCACGACAAGGACGCCTTCCTGAAGCTGCTGACGGCCGACGCCACCATGTCCGACGACGGGTCGGACCGCGACCTCCACGACTGGGTCGACCGGGAGATCTTCGACTCCAGGGGTCACATGGACGTCCTGTCGGAGTCCGACGGCGGCCGAGCCCTCGTCATCGACTACCGCAACGACACCTGGGGCGAGATGCGCACTGCCTGGCGCTTCACCATCGCCCCCGGCGGCGGGCGCATCAGCCGCTTCGAAACCGGCCAGGCCTGACCCGCCCGGGCCCGACCGCCCTACAGGCCCCGCGCCACCTCCAGCACCGCCGCCGTCAGGCGCCCGTTCTCCGGGGCCAGCCCGCCCGGGAAGCCGTAGCGGCGGCGCGTGTACCCGTACGCGATCCCCGTGACCGGGTCGGCGAAGCCCTGCGCACCCGCGGCACCGCAGTGCCCGAAGGCCTGCGGCCCCACCTCGGGCTGCCGCTCGAAGCCCAGCCCGAAGTGGTCCGTCTCCCCGGTCAGGACCTCCTGGCCCGGCGTGTGCAGCCGCGCGACCTCGGCCGCCGTCCCCGGCTCCAGCAGCGCGGCCCGGGCGCCCACCCGGCTGATCGCCGCCGCGTACAGGCCCGCGACGCCGCGCGCCGAGCCGATGCCGCCCGCCGAGGCCGGACCGAGCTCCCGCGTCCGCGGATGGTTGGCGTGGACGACCAGGTCCATCGGCGGCTCCCGGTGCCAGTTGAAGGCCACCGCCAGCAGCTCGGGCACCGGTCCGTCCGCCGCCTGCGCCGCGGCCTGCTCGGGCGTCGGCAGCATCTCCAGGACCGGCTTCCAGCGGCCCTCCTCCGAGGCCGGGAGCCCCATGTAGAGGTCCAGCCCGTACGGGGCGCGCACGCGCTCCTCGTACACCTCCTGGATCGACCTGCCCGTCGCGCGCCGCACGACCTCGCCGGTCAGGGCGCCGATCACGAAGGCGTGGTAGCCGTACGCCGTCCCCGGCTCCCAGTACGGCTTCTGCCCGGCCAGCCGCGCGGCGATCAGCGCGTCGTCCGCGATCTCCTCGTAGTCGAAGCCCCCGTCCACGTTGATCAGCCCCGACTGGTGGCTGATCAGCTGGCGCAGCGTCAGCCGCTCCTTGCCGTCCCCGGTGAACTCCGGCCAGTACGCCGACACCGCCCGGTCCAGCTCCAGCGTGCCGTCCTGCACGAGCAGCGCCACCACCAGGTGCGCGGCACCCTTGGTGATGGAGAAGACCCCGCTCAGGGTGTCCCCGTCGGTGTCCTCGCCCGCCCACAGGTCGACGACGCGCCGGCCGTGGTGGTGGACGGCGAGCTGAGCCTCGGGCGAGTGCGGCTCGGCCGCCGCGAACGCCTCGAACTCCTCCCGTACCCGCTCCCACCCGGCCGCCACCGTGCCGTTCACGCCGACGGCCGCACGCGCACGCGCTGCCGCTCCCGTGCCCGCTCCCGCGTTCTCGTTCCCACCCATCGCATCCCCCTCGGTCCGGATCTTCGTTCCGCTGCTCCCGAACCGGAGTCGATCATCGGATATTCCGGTGGCCGGGTGACTCCCGTACGGGTGAAAGGCCGCAAGGCGTCGTTCCGGCCCACGGCGGGGCCCCGTTGGTCCGGGCATGAAGCGAACCCGCACCGCCGCTCTCGCCCTCGCCACGGCCGCCGCGGCCCTCGCACCCGTCCTCGTTCAGCAGGCCACCGCCGCGGAGGCGGCGACGTACCTCCAGGACCCGGCGGGCGGCGAGAAGACCATGAAGTCGATGTGGACCGAGGACGAAATGCACAAGGTGGAGGGGCAGTTCCGCTTCCACCCCGGCGTCCGGTACAAGACGGTCACCCGCCCCGGCCACCCGGCCGCGCCGGACCACGAGCGCAAGACCGGCGACCCGAAGACGCTGGCGTGGGAACCCGCGTACGAGTTCGCCTGGTCGGTGTCGGACTCGACCGTGGTGAAGAAGGCCTTGACGGTCAAGGAGGGCGAGCACCCGATCGTCGTGCACGCCGTACTGCGCCGCGCGGACCGTTCCGCGGTGGCGGAAGTGCGCAAGGAGCTGACCGGGAAGCCGGCGACGGGGCGCGAGAAGGTCGCGGGCGGCAGGCGGATCGCCTGCGACACCGGCGAGTACACGGTGGAATGGTCGCTCACGCGCTCGGGCTACGGGACGCTCCACGGCTCACTGCGCTGGAACTCCAGCTGCGAGCAGTACCGGACGGCGTTCTCGCAGGACCACGGGAAGCAGCGCTGAGGCTGCCGTCGGGGGCCGGCCGCCCCGCGCACCTCGTGAGTGCTCGGCGGGCGACTGGGCCGCGGCCCCGGATCGAGGGCCGTAGGGGCCATGGTGCCGCACGGGGTGGTCTGCGGCCCGGGTCGAAGGTCCCGTGTCGTGGGGGACTTCAGTGGGAACTTCAGTGCTTCTTGGAGGCCTGGGAGGCCTGTGCGGCGATGTCCTCCAGGACGCCCTTGGGGTTGCCGGTCGGTTCCACGGCCCGTCCGATGTTGCGCTTGAGGGTGTCGCTGACCGTCACCCAGGACGGGTCGTTGACCGGGTAGAGCTGGGCGCCGCGCAGCGCGTTGAGGAACTGCTGGTCGTTCTTGTCGAGTCCGCCGCCCGCCGGGGTGCGCGAGGCGGTCACAGTGGAAGGCAGCAGGTGGTAGCGGCTGGCGAAGTCCGACAGGTTCTTGTCCTGGTAGACGAAGTCCAGGAACCTGCCGATCTCCGCGCGCTTCCCGTTCTGCTTGAAGGCCATCATCCAGTCGGCCACGCCGACGGTCGGCGGCGTCTCCCCGGGGCCGAGGTCGTCCGAGACGGGCATGGTGGTGGTGACGACGTTGATGCCCTTGGCGCGCGCCTCGTGGGCGAGCGCGGGGTAGCCGTTGAGCATGCCGACCTCGCCGCGGGTGAAGGCGGCGAAGGCATCCGCGCGGTTCAGCTGCGACGGTGCCGTGGTGCCCGTGTAGCCGGTCGCGACCATGTTCTCCTTGACCCATTCCCAGGTCTTGATGTTCTGGTCGGAGGCCAGGCTGTAGTTGCCGCTGCTGTCGGCGTAGCCGCCGCCGTTGCTGAGCTCCCAGATCAGGGCCTCGGCGTGCGCCTCCTCGGGGCCCAGCGGCAGGGCGTACGGATACTTCACGCCCTTGTCCTTGAGTGCCTTGGCGGCGGCCTTGAGGTCGGACCAGGTCTTGGGGGCCTCCTTGACGCCCGCCTTGGTGAACAGCGCCTCGTTGTAGAAGAGCAGGCGGCTGCTCGCGACGAAGGGCAGGCCGTAGAGGGTGTTGCCCACCGAGCCGGCGTCGGCCAGCGGCTGGAGGAAATTCGCCTCTGCGGTGACCGAGAGGAGTTCGTCCGCGGGATAGAGCTGCCCCTGGGCGGCGAAGTCCGAGTAGGAGCCCATGAGCGCGATGTCCGGCGCCTTGCCGGCCTTGACCATACGGGAGACCTCGCGGTCGATGTCGGCCCACGGCAGGAGCTTGACCTCGACCTTGATTCCCGGATTCTCCTCGGTGAAATCCTCCGTCACCTTGTCCCAGAAGGGCTTGGAACTGGTCGCCGGACTGTCGCCGTATTCGGCGGCGACCAGTTGCAGCGTGCCTCCGTCACCTGCGTCGTCTCCTGAACCGCCACATCCGGCCAGCGGTATCAGCAGGCCGAGCACGGTCGCGGTGGCGGTCGTGCCGAAAATTCTCCGTCGCACGGGTGTATTCCCCTGAATTTCTTTTGCGTCTCGTTATTACTTATGGGTTGCTCCGAGCCGGGTGATCCCTCGATGGCCCGTTGGCCGGAATTCTCTCCTGCGCGAGGGGTGGTTTTTCCATTGGGGCCGTACTTGTGGTGAATGCTCCAACCGGCTCTTTTCCGGCTGGTGTTTTCCGATATGTGATCGGGAAAGTAGACGCGCGTAGACATGCCGAAAAGCCCGTTTCCCCTCGGGGAACGGGCCGGTGGGCAGCGGGAGGTGGCGGTGGCGGGGCCGGAGTCGGGGTTGAGGCCGGGGTCGGGACCGGTCGGTCAGTCGGCGAAATCGCCCGCGTAGGGGTCGGGCTCGCCCGTCTCCGGGTTGCGGCCCTCCTGCCAGCGGCGCTGGGCCTTGCGCCAGTGCACGAAGCTCAGGTGGCCGCCGTCCCAGAAGGTGATGCTGACCGGGCTCACGTCGAACTCGTCGGAGCAGAGCCGGTGGAGGAACTCGGCCATGCCGTACGGGTACACGGCGAAGGAGTCGGCGGTGTGCCGGCCGCACACCAGCACCGGCCAGCGGTTCGGATCGGGGTCGGAGGTCAACCAGCACAGGATGTCCGAGCCGCCCGTGACACCCCAGGCGATGATCGCCTCCGGGTCCACGTCGAAGGCGGAACGGCCGCCCTCCGCGACCCACATCTGCCGGGCGTTCTCCGTCTCCTCGGCCATCTCGGCCGGATCCCACTGCAGCCCGGGCTTGGGCATCGGCAGCAGGATGCTCGCCTCGCCGTTGATGGAGCCGGCGCCGAACCGGCCCATGAACGCGATGAAGTCCGCCGGGAACTGGGTGCCCCACGCCGTCTCGGCCGCGGGCCAGTCGACGTCCTCGTCGGCGCCGTGCGTCGCCGGCATGATCTGCTCCAGCGCCTTGATCCGCGCGTTCTCCGTCATGCCGCTCCCCTGTTGCCCCAGCTCAACCGCCCCAACCTACTGCCGGCGGCGGGCTCCTCCTAGGCGGTGTCCACTTCCAGCGTGGTCCCGGCCGCCAGACCCCAGCCGGCCATGGCTCCCGCCGCGGCCTCCAGGACGTGCCGGGCGCGCGGCCGGGGGAGTCCGAGCCGGCCGGGAGCCATGGTGACCACGTCGAGCACGCGCAGGTTCCGGTCCAGGTACGCCACGTCGATCGCGAACCGCATCCGGAAGGTGTGCACGCTCGCCGCGGGGGTCAGCAGCATCGCCCCGTCGATCCCGTCCCGCCCGAGCAGCCCGCGCGTTCTCGCCCGGTACGAGGCGGCGACCTCCAGCGGGATCGGTGCGGGGTCGGATCCGACCCGCAACGTGGCGGGCCCGTCATGCCAGTGCGCCATGGCGGTCACCCTAGGCCGTGTCCGGCGGATCGGGGCGGGCAGGCCGGGCCCGCGTGCCCCGGCGGCCTGATCCGGCCCGATCGCCTCCGAGCCGCGCCGGGCGACCGCTACCTTGCCCGGATGGGTGTGGTCGTGGTCCTTCTCGCCGCCGGGTACGGCGTGGCCGCCGGGCTGCTGCTGCCGCGCGCGGCCTACCGGCTGTCCGTGGACCCTGGGGATCCCTGGCGGGAGAGCTGCCCGCAGGGGCACCGGCTGCGCGGCTGGCTCGGCCCGGCCCGCTGCCGCCCGATCCGGGCGGAGCCCGCCGGGCCCCGGCCCGCGCACACGTACGGGCCCCGGGCCGTGCTCCCGGCCGTCCTGACCGGAGCGGTCTGCGCCCTGATCGCGGTGGCCGTCGGGGTACGGCCCGAGACGGCGGCGTACGCGGGGCTGGCCCCGCTCCTCGTCCTGCTCGCCCTCGTCGACCGGGCCGTGCACCGCCTGCCCGACGTACTGACCCTGCCGCTCGCGGCCGGGGCGGCCGCGCTGCTCGGGACGGCCGCCCTGCTGCCCGGTTCGGCCGGGTCCTGGCGGCTCGCCCTGCTGGGCGGGGGAGCGCTCGGGGCGGCGTACCTGGTGCTCCATCTGATCAACCCCGCAGGCATGGGCCTCGGCGACGTCAAGCTGGCGCTCTCGCTGGGGGTCGCTCTTGGGTGGTACGGGTGGGGGGTATGGGCCTCGGGGGCCTTCCTGGGCCTCCTCTACGGCGCGCTGTACGGCCTGGCGCTGCTCCTGCGCGGCTCC
This sequence comes from Streptomyces sp. A0592, assembly GCF_004795115.1. Taxonomy (NCBI): domain Bacteria; kingdom Bacillati; phylum Actinomycetota; class Actinomycetes; order Kitasatosporales; family Streptomycetaceae; genus Streptomyces; species Streptomyces sp. A0592. The sequence goes on along the minus strand of NZ_SSBM01000032.1, from coordinate 57,322 downwards.
GCGACCCGTGACCAGGGCTTCGCCTTCGGCCCCTTCATGGCGGCCGGAGCACTCACCGGAGTGCTGCTGGGTGGTTTCGGAGCGTAATCATGGCGCGCCGATGCACGCAGCATGCTTTACGAAGGGTTATGGTGGAACCCCCCCCTCGGGCCGGTCCGTATCCCCCCCACGGACCGGCCCGTTTTTTGTTCACCCGTTCCCCGCGCGGGTGTTGGGGTGAAAATGCAGGTCAGCCGCGCTGGGCCCAGATGTTCGTGCCGGGCGTGGACACCGCGAAGGAATCGATCTCCTTCAGCTCCTCCTCGGAGAGGGGCGCGCCGGCCAGGGCGGCCACATTCTGCTCCAGCTGCCGGACGCTCGACGCGCCGATCAGGGCCGAGGTCATCCGCTCGTCGCGCAGCACCCACGTGAGCGCCAGCTGGGCCAGGGACTGGCCGCGGCGGGACGCGATCTCGTTCAGACCGGCCAGCCGGCGCAGCACGTCGTCCGAGAGCAGGTCGGGGTTGAGGGACTTGCCCTGGGCGGCGCGCGAGTCGGCCGGGATCCCCTTGAGGTACTTGTCGGTCAGCAGGCCCTGCGCGAGCGGTGCGAAGGAGATGCACCCCATGCCGGCGTCCTCCAGGGCGTCCAGCAGGCCGTCCTCCTCCGTCCAGCGGTTGATCATGGAGTAGGAGGGCTGGTGGATGAGCGGGCGCACGCCCATCCCGCGCAGGATCCGCACGGCCTCGGCCGTCTGCTCGGCCGTGTAGGAGGAGACGCCGACGTAGAGCGCCTTGCCCTGCTGCACCGCGGACGCGAGGGCGCCCATGGTCTCCTCCAGCGGGGTCTGCGGGTCGAAGCGGTGCGAGTAGAAGATGTCGACGTAGTCCACGCCCATCCGCTTGAGCGAGGCGTCGAGCGAGCTGAGCAGGTACTTGCGGCTGCCCCACTCGCCGTACGGCCCGGGGTGCATCAGGTAGCCGGCCTTGGTCGAGAGGATCAGCTCGTCGCGGTGGGACGCGAAGTCCTGCGCAAAGATCTTGCCGAAATTCAGCTCGGCCGAGCCGGGCGGCGGCCCGTAGTTGTTCGCGAGGTCGAAGTGGGTGACGCCGAGGTCGAAGGCGCGGCGCAGGATCGCCCGCTGGGACTCCAGGGTTCTGTCGTCACCGAAGTTGTGCCAGAGGCCGAGGGAGACGGCGGGGAGCTTGAGGCCGCTGTGGCCGGTGCGCCGGTACTCCATGGAGTCGTAGCGCGAGGGCTCTGCCCGATAGGGATTGGTATCAGTCACGTTGTCCTCCCTATCACGGAGTTGTGACAGACCGAGTTGGGTACCCGATCCCGCCGCGCAGTAATGTGGCGGACTCGGGGGAGGGACCGCATTTCGCACGGGGGCAAGGCACGGAGGGGCTGGAAGATCGTGAAGCTGCGCGACCTGGTGTACAGGCTTTACGCACGCCGGGTGGAAGGCCGCCTCGACCATGATGCGGCGCCCAAGCACATCGGCGTCATCCTGGACGGGAACCGCCGCTGGGCGAAGGCGTCCGGAGGTACGACGGAGCAGGGCCATCAGGCCGGAGCCGACAAGATCTCCGAGATGCTCGGCTGGTGCACGGAGACGGACGTCGAGGTCGTCACCCTGTGGATGCTCTCCACGGACAACCTGGACCGGCCCGAGGTCGAGCTCCGCCCGCTGCTCAACATCATCGAGAACACCGTGCGGGGCCTCGCCGCGGACGGCCGCTGGCGGGTCCACCACGTCGGCAACCTGGACATCCTGCCCGCGGGGACGCAGACGGTCCTCAAGGAGGCCGAGCAGGCCACGCACGATGTCGACGGGATACTCGTCAACGTCGCGGTCGGCTACGGCGGCCGCCAGGAGATCGCCGACGCGGTGCGCTCGCTGCTCCTGGAGCACGCGCGCAAGGGCACCTCCTTCGAGGAGCTCGCCGAGATCCTCGACATCGACCACATCGCCGAGCACCTCTACACGCGCGGCCAGCCCGACCCGGACCTCGTGATCCGCACCAGCGGCGAGCAGCGGCTGTCCGGATTCATGCTGTGGCAGAGCGCGCACTCCGAGTACTACTTCTGCGAGGTCTTCTGGCCGGCCTTCCGCAAGGTCGACTTCCTTCGCGCCCTGCGCGACTACGCGGCCCGCCACCGGCGCTACGGCACCTGACGCCTCCTGAGGGGGCGCCTTGAGAGGTTCCGCCCGTTCCGGTGCCCCCTCGGCCCCGTCCTCCCCTCCCCTCGAAGCCTTCACCAGGGATTCACCGAGCGTCCGTCATATGCCATGGCATGGCCTGGCCTGATCGGGGAATATCCCTTTCAGGTCGATGCCCGATCCACGGGTGTCGAGTCTCAGCGGACGGCATGGGGTCGTCCGCCCGGGAGGCCCTTTGCACCAGGACGCACGTGCGGTTCGCACGGACGAAGTGGAGGGCCGGAAATCGGCCCTGGCATGGGTGCCGATGACCGGTCCGGTCTTCATGGCCCGACCTCTTCCGAGGGGGTACGTCCTTCCGTGGTGACCAGCACAAAGCGCCGCCTGCCCGACAGGCGGACCTACGTCCTCGACACCAGCGTCCTGCTGGCAGACCCCAACGCGATCTCCCGTTTCGACGAGCACGAGGTCGTGCTCCCGATCGTGGTGATCACCGAGCTGGAGGCAAAGAGGCACCATCCCGAACTCGGCTACTTCGCTCGCCAGGCCCTTCGCCTGCTCGACGACTTCCGGGTTCGCAACGGTCGCCTCGACGCACCCATCCCGCTGGGCGATCTGGGCGGCACCCTGCGCGTCGAGCTCAACCACTCAGACCCCGGCGTCCTTCCCGCGGGCTTCAGGCTGGGGGACAACGACTCGCGGATCCTCGCCGTAGCCCGCAACCTCCAGGCCGAGGGCTACGACGTCACGGTCGTCTCGAAGGACCTCCCCCTGCGCATCAAGGCCTCCTCCGTGGGCCTGATCGCGGAGGAGTACCGCGCCGAGCTCGCCATCACCGACGGCGGCTGGACCGGCATGAGCGAGATCGGCCTCTCCGGGGAGCAGGTCGACCTCCTCTACTCGGAGGAGCGGCTCTACGTTCCGGAGGCCGCGGAACTGCCCGTGCACACCGGGCTGGTCCTGCAGTCCGAGCGCGGCAAGGCCCTGGGCCGGGTCACGGCGGACGGCAACGTCAGGCTCGTACGGGGTGACCGCGACGCCTTCGGGCTGCACGGGCGCAGCGCCGAGCAGCGGATCGCGCTGGACCTCCTCCTCGACCCCGAGATCGGGATCATCTCGATGGGCGGCCGGGCCGGAACCGGCAAGTCCGCGCTGGCGCTGTGCGCCGGCCTGGAGGCGGTGCTGGAGCGCAGGCAGCACCAGAAGGTGATGGTCTTCCGGCCGCTGTACGCGGTGGGCGGCCAGGACCTCGGCTACCTGCCCGGTGACGCCTCCGAGAAGATGAGCCCCTGGGCCCAGGCGGTCTTCGACACGCTCTCGTCGGTCGCCGGCCGCGAGGTCATCGAGGAGGTGCTGAACCGCGGGATGCTGGAAGTCCTGCCGCTCACGCACATCCGCGGCCGCTCGCTGCACGACGCCTTCGTGATCGTGGACGAGGCGCAGTCGCTGGAGCGGAACGTCCTGTTGACCGTTCTGTCCCGGATCGGGGCCAATTCGCGGGTCGTTCTGACCCACGACGTCGCCCAGCGGGACAACCTGCGGGTCGGGCGGTACGACGGAGTGGTCGCCGTGGTCGAGAAGCTGAAGGGGCATCCGCTCTTCGCGCACATCACGTTGACGCGATCCGAGCGCTCCCCGATCGCCGCTCTGGTCACCGAGATGCTGGAGACCCTCTGACGCGGGTGAGCCCGGCGAGGCCGTCCGCCCGGCGGTCGAAACGGTCAAAAACCTCATAGCGGGAAGGTGAGTTGGCGCCGCCCGGCAAAGGCCCGAGAGCCTAGCCGGGCGGCGTCGTGCTGCACAGTGCATTGATGAAATCGACGACGACATGCCAGGTGTGATCTTTCACACGCAAGGGGGAATTGCCTTGCGGTGCGGAGGTCCGGCAGAGTCTGGTTTCCGTCAGGCCCCGCATACGGCACACCTGTATCTCCCGTGAGGTACGCGCAGCACCACAACTCCACAGCCGATGGCCGTATGCCGCCCGAGCTTCACGCGGCAGCCCCCGCAGGGGAGTTGCCCACGGGCCCGCGCCTCCAGTGACCGTCGAACCACGGAGGCCAGAGTCGAGGGCACTTTTGCGCCCGCGCGGTCACTGCGGACGCTGCTGGAAGGACACCGTGTGAGCCGGATCTCGGTCCGGGGGTTCGCAGTGGCTTCGGCCACCGCGGTCACCACCGTCGGCGCAGTCGTGGGCGTTGCCACCGGCGACCCCACGAACGATCTCGAGACGACCGCGTCCGGGGCGACCCTCCTCGCAGACATCCCGGTCGGCGACCAGGCGCAGGTGCAGAGCGCGTCCCTGACGCAGCAGGCCGACACCATCGCGCACGCCGCCGACGCCGACGCCAAGCGCTCGGCCGAGGAGGCCGCCCGCGTCCAGGCCGCCGAGGACGCCAAGAGCAAGAAGGCCGAGGCGCAGAAGGCCGCCGACGAGAAGGCGAAGAAGGAACGCGAGGAGAAGGAGGTCGCGAGCCGCTCCGCCGCCCGCGACGCCGGTGACTTCGCAGTCCAGAGCTCCTACACGGTCGCCCAGGTCAAGGCCATCGCCCAGCAGATGGTCCCGGCCGGGCAGTTCCAGTGCTTCTCGAAGATCATCAACCAGGAATCCACCTGGAACTACCTGGCCGTGAACAAGTCCTCCGGGGCCTACGGTCTGGTCCAGGCGCTGCCCGGTTCGAAGATGGCCTCGGCCGGCGCGGACTGGCGCACCAACCCCGCCACGCAGATCAAGTGGGGCCTGAACTACATGGAAGACCGCTACGGCAGCCCCTGCGCCGCGTGGACCTTCCACCAGGCCAACGGCTGGTACTGACGGCCGCCGCCGCACCGCGGCGCCACCGCTCAACCCCGGGGAGCCCCGCACCGTCGTACGGTGCGGGGCTCCTCGCGTGTACGGTCATCGGGGTGCCCGTAGACGGGGGGCGGGGGAAGGAAGCGACATGGCGAAGAGGGAAGGCTGGCTCGGCCGGCTGGGCAACAGGCTGACCGAGATGGAGGCGCGCCTCAACGCACGGCGCGCCGAGGTCGAGGCCGAGACCGGAGGCGAACTGCCCGAGCCGGCGCGGCAGGCCGCGGCGGCCCCGGCGGTGCCCGCGCGGTCCGACGCTCCGGCGCAGGAGCACGCGCTCAGGGCGGCCGCCGCCGAGCGCCACCAGCGGCCCGAGCGGCCCGATCCGGCGAGCGTGGTCCCGTGGGGGATGCGCGTCGCCGCCGAGGCCAGCTGGCGGCTGCTGCTGCTCGCCGGGATGCTCTGGGTGCTGATGAAGGTGATCAGCGAAGTCCGCCTGGTCGTCCTCGCCTTCGCGGCCGCCATGCTCGTCACCGCGATGCTCCAGCCCTTCGTCGTCCGGCTGCGCAGACTGGGTCTGCCGCGCGGCCTGGCCACGGCCGTCACGGCGGTCCTCGGCTTCGTCGTCATCGGGCTCGTCGGCTGGTTCGTGGTCTGGCAGGTCATGGAGAACCTCGACGACCTCTCCGACCGGGTCCGCGACGGCATCAACGAGCTCAAACTCTGGGCACTGGACAGTCCGTTCCACGTGACCGAGAAGCAGATCAACGACATCGCGAAGAACCTCAGCGAGACCATCGGCACCAACACCGAGCAGATCACCACCGCCGGCCTCCAGGGCGTGACGGTCCTCGTCGAGATCCTCACAGGCATGCTGCTCGCGATGTTCTCGACGCTCTTCCTGCTCTACGACGGCAAGCGCATCTGGAACTGGGCGCTCGGCCTGGTCCCGGCGGCCGCCCGCGCCGGTGTCGCCGGCGCCGGTCCGCGCGCCTGGCGCACGCTGACCGCGTACGTGCGCGGCACGGTCATCGTCGCGCTCATCGACGCCATCTTCATCGGTCTCGGGCTCTACTTCCTCGACGTTCCGATGGCGGTGCCGCTGGCCGTCTTCATCTTCCTGTTCGCCTTCATCCCGCTGGTCGGCGCGGTGATCTCGGGCGCGCTCGCGGTGGTCGTGGCGCTCGTGACCCAGGGGGTGTTCACCGCCCTGATGGCGCTGCTGGTGGTCCTCGCGGTGCAGCAGATCGAGGGCCATGTGCTCCAGCCCTTCATCCTCGGCCGGGCGGTACGGGTCCACCCGCTCGCGGTGGTGCTCGCGGTGGCCGCCGGCGGCATGATCGCGGGCATCGGCGGAGCGGTGGTGGCCGTTCCGCTGGTGGCCGTCACGAACACGGTGGTGGGCTACCTGAAGGCGTACTCGCGGGAACAGCACCACCTCGGGACCGGGATGATCGGCCCGGCCCCGCACGGCTCGACGGCGCTGGGCGTGGGGCCCGACGACGACGAGGTACACGCCAGGCCGTAGACCCGGCCGGGCCGTGCATGGCCGAATCGCGCGCGATCGGAGTCGAACGTTTCGGCGATCCCGGCTGCCATGATCGAGGTGTTCGGGGACGGCAACGACCGGGGGGACACGCATGATCAGCGATCCGGAGCTCGACGGGGCGGGGGAGACCCGCCCCGCGCAGCCGGCGGCGCGGACGGAGGAGTCGCCACCGCGCGGACGGGAGGCCGCCGGGGCGGGGGCGCGACGACCGTGGCTGTGGGCCCTGGTCGGGGCCGCGCTCGCCTCGGCGGTGTGGGCGGGCGGGCTGTACGCCCTGGGGGACCGGCTCGCCGCGCCGCAGCTCTCGTACCGGGCCACGGAGAACCTGTGCCAGGACTTCGAGGCGCGGGCGCTGAGCAGGATCGCGGGGGACCTCCACCGCTACCGTCCGGCGAACCGGCAGAGCGACCACCCGGCCGTGCGGCGGGCGTTCTGCACGCTGCAGAACGGTGAGAGCGTGTCCACGCTCACCGTGCGGGCGCAGGTCGACCTGCACCGGAAGACGGATCCCGGACCCGAGTTCGACGTGCCGTCGGCCTGGTCCCCCGCGGAGGCGGGCGCGGGGCGCACGGAGGAGGTCCGGGGGCTCGGCGAGCGCGCCCTGCTCCTCGTGGGCCCCAGGGACACCTCGGTGGAGCTCAAAGTGCTGCACGGCGGTGCGGTGTTCACGGTCCAGGCCGACGGCATCGGTGGCGAGCCCAACACCCCGGCCGACACCGCCGCGCTCCGGGCGGCGATGATCGAGGACGGTCGCGCGCTGTTGGCGGCGCTGAAGAAGTAGGGGGCGCGGTGATCAGCGAGCCGGAGCTGGACGGGGCGTGGGAGTCGGCGCGCCCGGCCGAGGTCGCGCAGGACGACGCCGTGCCCGCGCGGGGGCCGCTACGGCCGTGGCGCTGGGTGGCGGCGGCGGTCGCGGCCACCTCCGCGCTGTGGGCGGGCGGGCTGTATGCCTTCGGGGAGCTGCCGGCCGCGGAGCCGGAGGTCCGGTACGCGGTCACGGACGACCTGTGCGGGCAGTTCAAGGCGCCGGCCCTCGCGGGGGCCCTGGGCGGCTTCACGATCTCCGCACCGCAGAAGGGCGGCCGGGATCCGGCGTTGGACTGGGCGGCGTGCAGCCACGAGGGCCAACAGGCGGCCGGGTGGGGCGGGTACTCCGTCTCGGCCATGGTCGAGCTGCACAGGAAGAGCGATCCGGCGCCCGAGTTCGCGCTGGGCTCTCAGTACGACCGCATCTTCGGCGGCGAGGTCCAGTGGGAGGAGATGCCCGGCCTGGGGGAACAGGCCCTGGTCCGCTCGCCCGCGGAGGGTGACGGTCTCCAGCTGCGCGTGCGCGACGGCGGCGCGGTGTTCCTCTTCGAGGTGATGTTCTTCGACCGGCTGGACGCGGAGGCCGGTCCGAGGGCCGCGCCCGCGGCCCGGCCCGACCACGGGGCGCTGACGGCGGCGGCGGTCGAGGACGCGCGGGCGCTGATGGCCGCGCTGCGGAAGGGCTGACGAACGGCAGGGGCCCCGCGACCGGAAACGGTCGCAGGGCCCCTGCCGTCGTACGGGCGTACGGGGTGCCGTTACTCGCCGGCGATGGCGGCCTCGGCGTCGAGGGTGACCGCGACGGCCTGGATCACCGAGGCGATCTTGAAGGCCTCCTGGATCGTCTCGCGGTCGACGCCGGCCTTGCGCAGGACCTGCTCGTGCGAGTCCAGGCACTGGCCGCAGCCGTTGATCGCGGAGACGGCGAGCGACCACAGCTCGAAGTCGACCTTCTCCACGCCCGGGTTGCCGATGACGTTCATCCGCAGGCCCGCGCGCAGGGTGCCGTACTCCGGGTCGGTGAGCAGGTGCCGCGTGCGGTAGAAGACGTTGTTCATCGCCATGACCGCGGCGGCGGACTTGGCGGCGGTGTACGCCTCCGGCGAGAGGTTCGCCTTCGCCTCGGGCTCCAGCTCACGCAGGACGCGCGGGGAGCGGGCGGCGATCGCGCAGGACAGGACCGTGCCCCACAGCTGCTGCTGCGGCAGGTCGCTGTTGCCTATGACCGAGCCGAGGTTCAGCTTCAGGTCCTTGGCGAAGTCCGGGACGGACGCCTTCAGGGAGTCGAGGGACATCCGTCACTCACCGGCCAGCAGCGCGCCGGCGTCGATCGTGGCCTCGCCCTTGTTCCAGTTGCAGGGGCACAGCTCGTCGGTCTGCAGGGCGTCGAGGACCCGCAGGACCTCCTTGGGGTTACGGCCCACGGAACCGGCGGTCACCATCGAGAACTGGATCTCGTTGTTCGGGTCGACGACGAACACGGCGCGCATCGGCAGGCCGTCCTCGCCCAGGATGCCCAGCTCGGCGGAGAGCTCGCGCTTGATGTCCGACATCATCGGGAAGGGCAGGTCACGCAGGTCGGCGTGGTCCTTGCGCCAGGCGTGGTGCACGTACTCGGAGTCGAGCGAGAAGCCGAGGATCTGCGCGTCGCGGTCGGCGAACTCGTCGTTCAGCTTGCCGAAGGCGGCGATCTCCGTCGGGCACACGAAGGTGAAGTCCAGCGGCCACGCGAAGATGACCTTCCACTTGCCCTCGTAGGTCTTGTGGTCGATCTGCGCGAACTCGGAACCGGCCTCCAGCGAAACGCAGGCGGTCAGGTCGAAGGCGGGGAACTTGTCACCAACAGTGAGCACGCGCTCTCCTTGTTCAAGGGGAAGAGACCCCTTTTGGGGGCTTTCCGATGGGGTTGGACGTGTCTCACATGCTGGCACAACCTGCATTGATTATGGAAATAGCTAGTCTTGCTGTGGGTGATCGGAGGTACCTATCAGTGGCTGTCGGTAATAGGGGAACGAAGCAACCGACCCTCGCTCAGCTGCGCGCCTTCGCGGCCGTCGCCGAGCACCTGCACTTCCGCGACGCGGCCGCCGCCATCGGCATGAGCCAGCCGGCGCTCTCCGGCGCCGTCTCCGCACTGGAGGAGGCCCTCGGCGTGCAGCTGCTGGAGCGCACCACCCGCAAGGTGCTGCTCTCCCCGGCGGGCGAGCGGATCGCCGCCCGGGCGCGGGTCGTGCTCGACGCCGTCGGCGGACTGCTGGAGGAGGCCGAGGCGGTGCGGGCCCCCTTCACCGGGATGCTGCGGCTCGGGGTGATCCCCACCGTGGCGCCCTACCTGCTGCCGACCGTCCTCGGGCTGTTCCACCGGCGCTACCCGCGGATGGACCTCCAGGTGCACGAGGAGCAGACCGGCTCGCTGCTGGAGGGGCTGGCCGGCGGGCGCCTGGACCTGCTCCTGCTGGCGGTGCCGCTCGGCGTGCCCGGCGTGACCGAACTTCCCCTCTTCGACGAGGACTTCGTCCTGCTCGCGCCCCGCGAGCACGCACTGGCCGGACGCCGCGACATCCCCCTCGACGAACTACGGGACCTGCAGCTGCTGTTGCTCGACGAGGGCCACTGCCTGCGGGATCAGGCCCTCGACATCTGCCGGGAGGCCGGACGGACCACCGGGGCGGACGTCACCACGACCGCCGCCGGGCTGTCCACGCTCGTACAACTGGTCGCCGGGGGACTGGGGGTGACGCTGTTGCCGCGTACCGCGCTGCGGCTGGAGACCGCCCGCAACGAGTACCTCTCCACCGGCTACTTCGCCGAACCCGCGCCCTCGCGGCGGATCGCCCTGGCCATGCGCACGGGGACCGCCCGCCAGGAGGAGTTCGCGGCGATCGCCGCCGCCCTCCGCGAAGCCGTACGCCCGCTCCCCGTCTGGCCCACCGACTAGCGGGAGTCGGGGGGCCGGCCGGGAACCGGGCGTACGGGGTCGGGGGCGTACGGGCGTCACTCCGTACGCAGGCCGTCCGGGCGCATCAGCCGCAGCAGCGGCGGCAGGCTGAGCAGGGTGACGGCGGCGACGACGCCCGCGCCGACACCGGTCATCCCGAGGACCGACGGCCAGTCGATCCGGACCGGCTGGGCGGCCATCGACATCAGCACGGCGCCCAGCCCGGTACCCACCGCGGCCGCCAGGACCAGGCCCAGCGCGATCGGCACGGCCGTCTGCCACAGCACCGACAGGCTCAGCGTCGAGCGCCTGGTGCCGAAGGCGACCAGCGAGGACAGCAGCCGGCGGCGCTCGCGCAGCTGCTCCAGCTGCGAGACGAACAGGCTGCCGCCGATCAGGACCAGCACGGCGGCGGCACCGAAGAACAGCCCCGTGCGGATCGAGGAGAAGCCGGCCGCCTGCTCGGTGTCGCGCAGCGTCATCGCCGTGACGAACGGGTCCGTCCTGAAGACGGCGTTGCGCGCCCGGTCCAGAGCGTCCGGACCGGACTCGTCGACCTGCACGAAGATCCGCGCGTCCGGGAAGTCGCCCAGTTCCTTCGGCGCGACCGACGGGGTCACCAGCAGGCCGGTGCGCAGCTGCCCGGCGGGGTCCTCCCGGGCGGGGACCGTACGGGCGCCCGCGGGGACCTGCCACTTCGCCGGACCGGGCCGGTCGTCCGGCTCGGAGGCGTAGCGCCGGATGTTGCCGACGAACAGCTCGTCGCCGGGCTTCGCCGTGCCCCCGTAGATCCCTGTGGAGGACGGGCCGGTCAGGACGAAGGCGTCGCCCTCCGCGCAGGAGTCGATCACGGCGACCTCCCCGAGCGCGTCGCAGGTGCCGACGGTGACCTGGACGGCTTCCTCCTCCGCGGGCATCTTGTGGGCGGCCTGCGTGGAGGTCAGCGGGACCGCTCGGGTGACGCCCCGGACGGCGGCGATCCGCTGCGCGAGGTCGTCGAGCGGGGCGTCCGACTCGCGGTTGACCAGGACGGCGACGGCCGCCCTGGAGGGGTCCTGGCCGGTCGACCTGGTGTAGTCGCCCTCGACGCCCGCGAAGAGCATCTGCAGGGCGATGGCGCCGGCGACGGCCACGGCGATGCCGTTGACCAGGCGGGCGGCGCTGCCGCTGCTGACCTGGAGCCGGCGTACGGCCAGCTGCCAGGAGACCGGGCCGCCGGACATCCTCCCGACGAAGCGCTCCAGCAGCCAGGGCAGCAGGACGGTGATCCCGACGAGCAGCAGCACCACGCCGGCGCTGACCTGCCACTGGTTGAACCGGCCGTGGTCGTTGCCGCGGCCGCCCATGGGCAGGAGCAGGCCGATGCCGACGAGCGGCAGGAGCAGCCGCCACCAGATGCGCCGCCGGGAGGGCTTGGCCGTACGGACGACGCCGAGCGGCTCGATGACCACGCCGCGCAGCGCGAACAGGGTCACGGCCACGGCCGCCGCGGGCACCGCGAGGGCGACCAGGACGGCCAGCCAGGGGGCCGGGTCGAGGTCGGCGGGGAAGACGCTGCGCTGCCGGAGGCTGACGCTGCCGACCAGGGAGCGGCCGACGGCGAAGAAGCCGGCGCCCAGGACCAGCCCGACGAGGGAGCCGGCCAGTGCTTCGCCGGCCGCGATGCGGCGCACCATCCTGCTGTCCGCGCCGACCAGCCGCAGCGCGGCGAGCCGCCGGTCGCGCCGCTCCCCGCCGAAGCGGACGGCGGTGGCGATGAACACGGCGACGGGCATCAGCAGGGCGACGAACGTCAGGACGACCATCAGCATGAGCACGGGGTCGAGGCCGTCGCGGTCCGCCTCGTAGCCGAAGCCGGTGATGCGCTCGACGCGGTGGTCCTCGGGGCCGTTCTTGCGGAGGGTGTCGCTGCCCAGGTAGAAGAGCAGTTCGCCGGGGCCGACCAGGCCCTGGTCGCCGACGATCTCGCTGACCGGGGCGTCGAGCCGTTCGCGGAGCAGGGCGCCCTCGGAGGACTTCAGCAGCTCGGCCAGGGCGGGGGAGAGGGCCATCTCGCCGGGGCCCGGGATCTTCTTCAGGCCGGGCGGCAGCGGGGCGTCCGGGCCCTCGGCCCGCAGCACGTGCCCCTCGATGTCCTTGTGGTGGTACGTCTGCCCGATCCGGGCGTACAGCAGGGTGTCGGGCCCGGGGGCGTCGGCACGCTCGGAGCTCATCGTCGACCGTGCGTCGCCGCGCTCGTACCGGGCGGTCAGGGCGCCGGGGATGGCGGTGCTGATCAGCAGCAGCGCGACGCCGAGGCCGACGCCGACACCGGTGAGCAGGGTGCGGATCCAGCCCTCGCGGCCGCCGCCGAAGGCGAAGCGGGCGCCCATGCCGAGGTCCCGGGCCCATGCCTGGAGCCGGCTCATACGATCCGCTCCATGTCGCGGGACCTGCCGTCGCGTACGACGATCTCGCGGTCGGAGTAGGCGGCCACGCGCGTCTCGTGCGTGACGAGCACGACGGCGGCGTTCGCGGACCGGGCGGCCTCCGTGAGGAGCTGCATGACGAGTTCGCCGTTGAGGGAGTCGAGCGCTCCGGTGGGTTCGTCGGCGAAGATCACCCGAGGGCCGGTGACGAGGGCGCGGGCGACGGCCACGCGCTGTCCCTGGCCGCCGGATATCTCGCCGGGCCGCTTGGCGCCGAGGTCGTCCACCTGGAGCTGCTCCATCCAGTGCAGGGCGGTGCGTTCGGCCTCCTTGCGCTTGACGCCGGTCAGGCGCAGCGGGAGGGCGACGTTCTCCACACAGGTCAGCTCCGGTACGAGCTGCCCGAACTGGAAGACGAAGCCGAACTCGGTGCGGCGCAGTTCGCTGCGCTCGGCGTCGCTCATGGCGGTGAGCTCGCGGCCGGCGTAGACGATGGAGCCGGAGTCGGGTGGGACGATCCCGGCGAGGCAGTGCAGCAGGGTGGACTTGCCGGAGCCGGAGGGGCCCATGACGGCGACCACCTCGCCGGCATGGATGGAGAACTCGGCGCCGTCGAGGGCGTTCGTGGTCCCGTACGCCTTGCGCAGGTCCGTGGCGGCGAGCAGGGAACCGGCCGGGGCGGTCATCGGCGGACCTCCCGCGCGAGCTGGTCGAGGCGGGCGGCGGTGAGCTCCAGCCACCGCAGGTCCGCTTCGAGGTGGAACAGGGCGTGGTCGCAGATGAGCTGGTCGGCGATGTCGCCCTTGCGCTTGCGCTGGGTGAGGATGCGCATGAGGCGCAGGTGCTCGGCCCGCTGGGTGTCCAGCAGCTCGTCGGCGCGGCGCCCGGTGAGCAGGGCGAGGACGACCTTGGTGTAGAGGGTCGAGTGGAGGTAAGGCTCCGGCTTCTCGGGCTGGGAGAGCCAGGCCTCGACGTCGGTGATGCCGGCGTCCGTGATGGAGTACCGCTTGCGGTCGGGGCCGCCGCCCGCCTCTATGCCCTCGACCTCGACGAGGCCGTTCTTCAGGAGGCGGGACATGGTCGAGTAGACCTGCCCGTAGGCGAGGGGGCGGTCGTGGCCGAACTTCTCGTCGAAGGCCCGCTTCAGGTCGTAGCCATGGCGCGGGCCGGCCTCAAGGAGGCCCAGGAGGGTGTGACCGATGGACATGGCAGCGACTATACATCGCGTGTATACGCACTGTGTATAGGTGCCCGGCCTGCGGAAACGCGAAAGCCGCTCCCGTGCGCAGCACGGGAGCGGCTTCTCGGCCGCCGTCAGTTCGTGGGCTTGGGCGGACGGCCCCGACGGGGAATGGGGCCCGGGGCCGCGGGGAGCCGGCCGGCCTCGGCGAGGGCCCGGCGGAGCAGGAACTCGATCTGCGCGTTGGTGCTGCGCAGTTCCTCGCCCGCCCAGCGGGCCAGCGCGTCGTACACCTGCGGGTCGAGTCGCAGGAGCACCTGCTTGCGCGCCTGGCGGCCCGTCGGCTTCTCCTCGCCGGAGGGGGTCACTGGTAGAGGGTGCCCGTGTTGAGCACCGGCTGGGCGGCGCGGTCCCCGCACAGGACGACCATCAGGTTCGAGACCATGGCCGCCTTGCGCTCCGAGTCGAGGTCCACGATGTCCTCCTCCGCCAGACGGGTCAGGGCGAGCTCGACCATGCCCACCGCGCCCTCCACGATCTGCTTGCGGGCCGCCACGACGGCGCCCGCCTGCTGGCGCTGGAGCATCGCGGAGGCGATCTCAGGAGCGTACGCGAGATGCGTGAACCGGGACTCGATGATCTGCACGCCGGCGGCCTCCACCCGGGCGTGCAGTTCGACCGCGAGCTTCTCGGTGATCTCCTCGGCGTTCCCGCGCAGTGACAGGCCGCCCTCCTCGTGCGCGTCGTACGGGTACTCGATGGCGATGTGCCGGACCGCGGCCTCGGTCTGCGTCTCGACGAACTCGGTGAAGTCCTCGACCTCGAAGACGGCCCGCGCCGTGTCCTCGACCCGCCACACCACGACCGCCGCCAGCTCGATCGGGTTGCCGTAGGCGTCGTTGACCTTCAGGACGGCCGTCTCGTGGTTGCGCACCCGGGTGGAGATCTTCTCGCGCGAGGTCAGCGGGTTGACCCAGCGCAGTCCGTCGGCGCGGATGGTGCCGCGGTAGCGGCCGAAGAGCTGGACGACCCGGGCCTCGCCCGGCGCCACCGTGTTGAGGCCGCTCATCGCGATCACGGAGGCGAGGCCGAGGAGCACGCCGGTCGCGATCAGGGCCACCTTGGCCGCGGTCGCCGCCGCCACCGCGCCGGCCACCACCAGACCCGCGCCGGCGAGCAGACCGGCGAGTCCGAGCAGCAGTGCCAGTCCGCCGCCGACGCTGCGCGCCGCGAACTCCCGTACGCCGTCCGGGTTGGCTATGTGATTCGTCATGGTTCGCCCCGTTTCTCTGCGCGCGGCCGGTCGGACCGCTTAGCAAAGTGATATCACTTTTTTGCGTATAGGCAACCCATCGGCTTATGTGAGCGTCGGTTCCTGTGACGCGGGTGCTGATTCTCACGTCCGAAATGACCGGTAATAGTCCTAATTGGCCAATCTTTGTCACAGCCTGCGGTGTTAGCTTTCTGAGTTGACGTCGGGGGGGTAATCGAGCGGAGCGGGAGCGATGGGCCGAGCAGAAGTGCGTAAGGCGCAGCAGCGCGGTGCGCGGCGGGCGCCGAGCGGACGCGCGAAGGGCGCCAAGGGGAGCGGGGGTACCGGCAAGCGCACCGGCATACGCCGCTTCTTCACCTGGAAGAAGATCCTGGGCACGTTCTTCACGCTGGCCCTGCTCGGCATGGGCGCGCTGGTCGCCCTGTACTTCTACGTGGAAGAGCCGGACCCGAACAAGCAGGCGCTGCAGCAGAGCAACGTCTACAAGTACTCCGACGGCACGATCATGGCCACCAAGGGCAAGGTCAACCGCGAGATCCTGCCGATCGACAAGATCCCGATGGACGTCCAGGAGGCGTTCATCGCGATCGAGAACAAGTCCTTCCGCAGCGACGGCGGCGTCGACTTCAAGGGTCTGGCCCGCGGTCTGTGGAACACCGCGTCCGGGCGCGGCAAGGCCGGTGGCTCCACGATCACCCAGCAGTACGTCAAGAACTACTACTTGACGCAGGATCAGACACCGACCCGCAAGCTCAAGGAACTGGTGATCTCCCTCAAGGTCGACCAGCGCATGAAGAAGCCCGAGATCCTCGCGGGTTACCTCAACACGAGCTACTTCGGGCGCGGCGCCTACGGCATCCAGGCCGCGGCCCAGGCCTACTACGGCGTCGACGCCGAGAAGCTGACGCTGGAACAGGGCGCCTACCTGGCCACCCTCGTCCAGGCGCCCAGCCAGTACGACTGGTCGACCGCCAGCGACGAGACCAAGAAGCGCATCAAGATCCGCTACGACGCGACCCTCGTCAACATGGTCGACATGAAGAAGCTGGACGAGGCCAAGCGCCAGCAGATGGCGTTCGCGGAGCCGATGCAGCCCCAGCCGCCGGCCGGCATGGACGGCCAGAAGGGCTACCTGGTCCAGGCCGCCGAGGCCGAGCTGAACGCCCAGGGCGTCGAGAAGAAGCTGATCGACGCGGGCGGCTGGACGTTCACGCTCAACATCGACCCGAAGAAGCAGGAAGCGCTCGAGGCGGCCGTCCAGGAGGAGCTGGAGTCCAAGCTCGACCGCAAGGACACCAAGGGACGGCCCCAGGACCAGAGCGTGCAGGCCGGCGCGACCTCCGTGGACCCGAAGACCGGCCACATCGTCGCCATGTACGGCGGCACCGGCCTGAAGGACCACTGGTCCAGCAACGCCCTGCGCAAGGACTACCAACCGGGCTCGACCTTCAAGCCGATCGTGCTGGCCTCCGCCCTGGAGAACGGGTCGAAGACCCAGGACGGCAAGCCGATCACCCCGCACGCGCTCTACGACGGCACCAGCAAGCGCCCCGTCGTCGGCAGCGACATCCCGTTCGCCCCGCAGAACCAGGAGAACAAGAACTTCGGCGAGCCGATGATGACGGTCCAGGACGCCACCAACTCCTCGGTGAACTCCGTCTACGCGCAGATGATCGTCGACGTCGAGCCGCCCAACGTGAAGAAGACGGCGCTCCAGATCGGTATGAAGGACCGCGAGGGCTGGCCCGCGGACAAGCCGGCCATGGCGCTGGGCACCATGAGCGCCAACACCGTGGAGATGGCGGCCGTCTACGCCACCCTCGACAACCACGGCAAGAAGGTCACGCCGACCATCGTCAAGAAGGCCGAGCACAAGGACCGCGAGGTCGAGCCCGTCCAGCCCATCGGCACGCAGGCCATCAGCCGCCGCACCGCCGACACCGTCACCAAGGTGCTCACGGGCGTCGTCAACGACGAGAACGGCTCCGGCAGCAAGGTCCGCAGCAGCGCCTATGAGGCAGCGGGCAAGACCGGTACCACCGAGAACAACTTCTCCGGCTGGTTCGCCGGCTACACCCCCGAGCTGGTCACCGTCGTCGCGATCTTCGGCGAGGAGCCCGGCACCGCCAAGCAGGTCACCCTGACCGGCACCGCCGGCCTCGGCCGTCTGGGCGGTTCCAGCTTCCCCTCCTTGATCTGGAAGGCGTACACCACCGCGGCCCTCAAGGGCGGCAGCGCCGGCAAGTTCCAGCTGACCGAGGCCGACATGGGCGCCGTGCAGACGCCGTCCCGCAGCGCCTCGCCGTCCGCCTCGCCGAGCCAGTCCTCCAGCCCGCCGGCCGTCACCAACAGCCCGACGCAGTCGCCGACGCAGACGTCGCCGACCCCCACCACGACCAAGACGGGCGGCACGCCCACCGGGACGACGTCCCCGACGGCCACGGCCACCAAGACCAACGGCCCCAAGCCGCCGGACCCGCCGATCCTGGGCCAGGACCCGGGCAACAACTGAAAAACGCCGCCGCCCCGCAGCCTTCTTCGGCTGCGGGGCGGCGGCGTTTCACAGGTTCGGACCGCGGGCGGTCAGCGCCGCTCGCCCGACCCCGGCAGCGGGAGTTCGAACCAGACGACCTTTCCGCTGCTGAGCCGCGTCGCGCCCCAGCGCCGGGCCAGCCGGTTGACCAGGAACAGGCCGCGGCCGCCCTCGTCGGTGTCCCGCGCGCGGCGCTGGCGGGGCAGCTGCGGGGAGTCGTCGCCGACCTCGCAGCGCAGCACGTCCGTACGCAGCAGGCGCAGCGTCACGGGCCGCTCCGCGTACCGGACGGCATTGGTGACGACCTCGCTCACCAGAAGCTCCAAGGAGTCGCTCAGCTCCTCCAGGCCCCACCGGGTCAGCGCCCGGCGGGCGAACCGCCGGGCCCGGCCAGGTGCGGTCTCCTCCGGGTCCAGGAACCAGTACGCGACGTCACTGGGCGCGATGCCGTCGAACCGGGCCGCGAGCAGCGCGATGTCGTCGTCCCGGTCGCCCGGGCCCAGCATGTCCAGCACGTCGTCGCAGAGGGCCTCCAGCGGCGGCGGGTGGTCCAGGCCGGTCAGCTGCGCGGTGGTGGCCAGGCGCTCGCGGAGCTGCTCGATGCCGGTCCACACGTCCCGCAGGCGCGACTCCACCAGGCCGTCGGTGTAGAGCAGCAGGGTGGCCCCAGCGGGCGCGTCCAGCTCCACGGCCTCGAAGTCCACACCGCCGACGCCGATGGGGGCGCCGGGCGGTACGCGCAGCACCTCGGCCCGGCCGCCCAGGTGCAGCAGCACCGGCGGCGGATGGCCGGCGTTGGCGATGGTGATCCGGTGCGCGACGGGGTCGTACACGGCGTACATGCAGGTGGCCATGCGGTCCGTACCGAGCCGCTGCGCCTGTTCGTCCAGGTGGTGCAGCACCTCGGCGGGCGGCAGGTCGAGCTGCGCCAGCGTCTGGGCGGTGGTGCGGAGCTGGCCCATGATCGCGGCGGAGGTCATCGAGTGGCCCATGACGTCGCCGACGACGAGCGCGACCCGGCTGCCGGGCAGCGGTATGGCGTCGTACCAGTCGCCGCCGACCCGGGCGGTCTCGGCCGCGGGCAGGTAGCGGGAGGCCAGCCGCACCCCGGTGGGCTGCGGCAGGCTGTCGGGCAGCATGGTGCGCTGGAGCTCGTCGGCGATGTACGCCTCGCGGCCGTAGAGGACCGCCTTGTCGATGCCGAGCGCGGTGTGGGTGGCCAGCTGGGCGGCGACCAGCAGGTCGTTCTGCTCGAAGGCCGGACGCTCGGGGCTGCGCAGGAAGACGGCGGCGCCGATCACCCGGCGGCGGCCGCGCAGCGGCGCGAGGACCGCCCGGTTGCCGCGCGGCAGCGGATGGTCCAGGCCGAGCAGCTCGGGCAGCGCGGCCCGGGCGGCGGCGGAGGACCCGAAGACGGGCCGTACGCCGCGCAGCACCTCGGCGAGCGCACCGCCGGGCCGGATCTCGCACAGCTCGGCCGCGGGCAGGTCGCCCTGCGGTCCGACCAGCGGCAGCTGGCTGAAGTCGAGCTCGCCGGTGGCCCCCGCGGCCCCGGCGAGGTCCATCCCCGCGCCGATGGTGCTGCTGATGTCGGTGAGGTCGTCGATCGGCCGGAGCCGGTCGGTGCGGCGCAGCCTTAAAACGACCGGGCCGACGGGCCGTTCGTCGCCCACCGGGAGCGGATCGCGCAGGTAGACGAGGATGGCGTCGGAGAAGGTCGGGACGGTGGCCCGGCACAGGCCGAGCACGATCTCGTCGAGGTCGATGCCGCGGGCGATCCGCCGGGTGGCGGCGCCGACGAAGCGCAGCCGGTCCCCCTCGCGGCGCGCGGCGGTCACGTCCGGACCGCCCCCGCCCGCCGGCGCGGACCCGCCGGCCCCCTGGAGGCCCGCCGGGCCGCTCCCGCCGCCCGCCGGGCCCGGCCCGGGCCCCGCGGGCGCGGCGGTGGCGCCGTGGGCGTCCTCGGCCTCCCGGGGACGGGCGTTGTCGTGGTCCTGGCCCGGGCCCGAGCCCGCGGCGGCCGGAACCTCCGCCGACGCCGCTCCGCGCGGCCGGGGAAGTCCCGAGGCGGAGCCCGCCGCCGAGCGCGCGGCCCGTACGTCGGAAGCCGCCGCCGCGGCCGCGGCGCCCGGCTCGGCCGCCGGGCCGGCGCCGCCGCCCGCGGCATGCGTGCGTACGGCCTCGGTGGCGGCGATGGGCGCCTTGCCGTGGCCGGCCTCGTCCGTACCTCCGCCGGAGGCGACGGGCTGCGGGCCCTCCTGGGAGGTGGGGTACTCCGTCACGCGTGGAATTCCGTCCGTTTGCGCTCGATGTGCGCTGCACTCAACTCGGTCAGTCGCGGTATACCCGCTCAGCGGCCCGGGCACCATCACCCAGAGGTTCCTCGCTCGAACTTCTCCCCGACCTGAGGCCGGGAGCTCCCCGGGCGGACCCCCGCCCCCTCGTCGCTACTCCTCGTGTGCCGACCTCCGGTCAGATCCCGTGTACAGAAAGACACTTGTCGATGCGCGTCCCGACCGCACCGTCCCGCGTGCGCGACCTCGCGGAGGACGATCCTACGTTTGAACCCCGGGGGCGCATCAAGGGTCTCATGAGGTCATATGCGCCGGGGTGCGGTCCCAGTCCTCGGGCAGGACCGGAATTCTCCAGGCCGGATCCGGCCGCCAGTCCTGCCATCCGGCCGAGAACGGAACACCCCATTCCTCGATCACCGCGACCGCCGCACGGCCTGCTTCCCGCACCCGCCCGGCCTGCTCACGGTCCATCAGGCCGGACCGCTGGGCCTCGGCGAACTCGTCCTCGTCCAGCCACTTCCAGCTGCGGTCGGGGTAGACGGCGATGTCCAGGAAGTGGTCCTCGGAATCCACTCCACCGGCCCATCTCGACCGCGGCTCCTCCAGGTTCACGTACCAGTTCTTGAACGTCCAGCCCGGTCCCCAGAACAGCCAGACCGACCAGGGGTCCCCGGGACGGGCCAGTTTCAGGACGCCGCCGCCGAACCAGCGCGAACGCACGGTCGTGCGCGGCGCGGTGTACCGCGTGGCGAGCGGTTCCTCGTGGACGGGGGTGCCGTCGGCCAGGACCGGCTTGACGCATTCGGTGCCGGGGGCCATCCAGACGGCGAGCATCTCGTCCGTGTCCTGCACCACGGTCACCGGGCGGCAGATGTGCACCGCGCCCTTCGGCCCCGGGGCGTGGTCGCGGTAGCGCCACAGGATCTGGTCCCCGGGCGCCCAGCGCGTGCCGCGCGCGGGACTCGGCTGCGCGCCCGGCGCCCGGCCGCTCCCGGGCTTGAAGGTACCTGTCATGCGCAGATCTTAGGGCGGGGGCCCGTACGCCCGCTGCGGTGCAGGTCACGGAGCGGTTCGTGGACGACGAACGACCGGATCCGGCCCCCGCCCCGGGGGCGGCGACGGCCGGTCAGGGACGCGTCATGCGCAGGACGTCCAGGGCCTCGTCGAGCTGCTCCAGGGTGAGGTCGCCACGCTCCACGTAGCCGGACTCCAGGACGACCTCCCTGATCGTCCTGCGCTCGGCGAGAGACCTCTTGGCGACCTTCGCGGCCTCCTCGTAGCCGATGTAGCGGTTGAGCGGGGTCACCACGGAGGGCGAGGACTCGGCGTACTCCCTGGCCCGGGCCTCGTCGGCGGTGATCCCGTCGATCGTGCGGTCGGCCAGCAGGCGGCCGGCGCCGGCCAGCAGCCGGATCGATTCGAGGAGGTTCCTGGCCATCACGGGGAGCATCACGTTGAGCTCGAAGTTGCCGGCCGCGCCCGCCACCGCGACGGTGGCGTCGTTGCCCATGACCTGAGCGGCGACCATCAGGACGGCCTCCGGGACCACCGGATTGACCTTCCCGGGCATGATCGAGGAGCCGGGCTGGAGGTCCGGGAGGCTGATTTCGGCCAATCCGGTCCGCGGGCCGGAGGCCATCCAGCGCAGGTCGTTGCAGATCTTCGTGAGCGAGACGGCGACCGTGCGGAGCATCCCCGAGGTCTCCACCAGGGCGTCCCGCGCACCCTGGGCCTCGAAGTGGTTGCGCGCCTCCGTCAGAGGCAGCCCGGTGGCGACCGCCACCTCGGCGATCACCGCCGCCGAGAAGCCGGGCGGGGTGTTGATGCCGGTGCCCACCGCGGTCCCGCCCAGGGGGAGTTCGGCGAGGCGGGGCAGGGACGAGCGCAGCCGTTCGACGCCGTAGCGGATCTGGGCCGCGTAGCCGCCGAACTCCTGGCCGAGGGTGACCGGCGTGGCGTCCATCAGGTGGGTCCGGCCGGCCTTGACCACCCGGTCGAACTCGACCGCCTTGCGCTCCAGCGCGGCGGCGAGGTGTTCCAGCGCCGGGACCAGGTCGTTCGCGACGGCGGCGGTGGCGGCGATGTGGATGGACGACGGGAAGACGTCGTTGGAGCTCTGCGAGGCGTTGACGTGGTCGTTGGGGTGCACGTCCCGGCCCAGGCGCTCGGTGGCCAGGGTGGCGATGACCTCGTTGGTGTTCATGTTGGAAGAGGTCCCCGACCCGGTCTGGAAGACGTCCACGGGGAAGTGGTCGTCCCAGCGCCCGTCCGCGACCTCGGCGGCGGCGGACCGGATGGCGTCGGCGACGTCCTGGTCCACCACGCCGAGGCGTGCGTTCACGAGGGCCGCCGCGGCCTTGATCCGGGCCAGGGCCCCGATGTGGGCGCGCTCCAGCCGCTGGCCCGAGAGGGGGAAGTTCTCCACCGCGCGCTGGGTCTGTGCGCGCCACTTGGCGTGCACCGGCACCCGTACGTCGCCCATGGAGTCGTGTTCCGTCCGGAAACCGTCGGTCTGTTGATCGTCTGTCATGTCTGTTGCCTCCTAAAAAAGTTGAGCAATTCTCTTGTTGTAAGTGTTCCCAACTCCCCTACTGACCAGTAAATACCGTGGGTAACACCGATATCCGGGGAGGCGTCCATGGCACGTGCCCGCACGAAACCCATGCTCAGATCTACCTTCGCCGCCGTCGCGGCGTTCGCGGCCGCCCTGGGGGGCGTCACCGCCGGCACCCCCATGGCCCAGGCGGCCACCACCTCCGGGGTCGTCACGCCCCTCTCGCCCGAACTGGAGGCGATCCGCGCCGCCGAAGCCGTCAAGATCTACGGCGACCCCGCCGTGCGCCCCCAGGCCGACCGCAGGACCGGCCTGATCTCGCTGGGCGACAGCGAGATCTCCGGCGAGGGCGTCGGCAACTACGACCCGGCGACCAACACGCCGAACAACCAGTGCCACCGCTCGCCCGACGCCGCGATCCACCGCACCGGCATCCCGGCCGACCTCACCTTCAACGTCGCCTGCTCCGGCGGCTACACCGGCAACATCAGGATCGGCGGCAGCAAGCAGTACGCCGACGAACTGGTGCAGAGCGACAGCCTCGCCATCAAGGCCCGCAACACCAGGATCAAGATGGTCCTGCTGGTCGCAGGGGCCAACGACGACCTGCAGTTCGGCCCGGTCATGACCGACTGCGTCACCCGCTGGATCCTCAGCCAGGGCACCTGCGAGCCCAAGTACGCCCCCGGCTGGCAGGCCCGCGTCGACGGCCTGAGGCCCAAGGTGGAAGCGACGGTCGCGGACCTCAGGACGGTCATGCGCGACGCCGGCTACGCCGACGCCGACTACAAGCTCGTCGTGATGGGCTACCCCAGCCCCATCGGCCCCGACTTCCACGACAACCCGAACTTCCCCGGGAAGCTGCCCGGAGGCTGCGCCGGCTACGACTCGGACGCCACCTGGGGCCGCAACTACGCCGTCCCCACCTTCGAGAAGGGCATGCGCGCCGCGGCCCTGGCCTCCGGCGCGATCTACCTCGACAACTCGCGGCTCTTCCACGGCCACGAGGTCTGCATGGAGGACACCTGGGCCCGCGGGCTCTACCTGGACCTCGGGGACCACTTCCCTTGGGACGAGAACACCGCCCGCCAGTCCTTCCACCCCAACTACCGCGGCCACGGGGCCTTCGCGTCCTGCCTGACCCAGCTCTACGACTCGGGCCTGCGCGAGGCCTCCTGCGCCGACCCCGCGAGCACCGGCAGGCCCGTCCTCCAGGCCGGCGCCTGGGACGACAGGTTCACACCGCTCAGGAACCAGGCCACCGGCAACTGCCTCGACTCCTTCGGCGGCTCCAGCGCCAACGAGACGAAGATCGTCGGCTGGGACTGCCACGGCGGCCGCAACCAGGGCTGGTGGTACGACACCGCCCGCAAGTCCGTCCACATCGAACTGACCCAGGACCGCTGCCTCGACGCCCCCGGCGCCAACTACGGCTCCGGCACCGGCCTGATCATCTGGAACTGCCACGGCGGAGCCAACCAGCAGTTCGTCCGCGACGGCGCCACCCTGCGCCCCGCCGCCGCCCCCGGCATGTGCCTGACCGTGGCCGCCGCCCACGAACCGCTGCGCCTGCAGAGCTGCAACGGATCCGCGCACCAGCGCTTCACATAACCGCCCCGCACCACCAGACCCCCCACGCCCGGCCGGCGCACCCCGGCCGGGTGTTCCCGTGGCCGTGGCCGTAGCCCTCGCGGCAGCGGTCACAGGGAGTCCAGGTACACCCGCACCTCGCGCGGCCGGTTGGTGATCAGGGTGTCCACGCCGAGCCGCACGCACAGCTCCACGTCCTCCGGCTCGTCGACCGTCCACACCCGCACCCGCAGCCCCTTGGCCTTCAGCCGCCCCACCAGCCCCGGATCCTTGCGCACCAGGTCGATACCCGGCCCGGCATGCCCCGCGAACGGCGGCCGGAACGGCCGCAGCCGCCGCTCGATCAGGTAGACGGCGGGCAGACCGGGCGCCAGCCGGTTCAGCCTGATCAGGGCGTTGCGCGAGAAGCTCATCACCTCGACCAGGCCCGCCGAGCCGTCCGCCAGCCCGTGGTCCCCCAGGACCCGTACGAGCTCGGCCTCCAGGCGGCCACCGGCACGGGTGGGGTGCTTGGTCTCCACGGCCAGCCCGACGGGCCGGCCGGCTGCCAGCGCCTCCTTCAGCAGGTCCTCGAAGAGCAGCACCTGCGCCCCGTGGTGCTCCTCGCCCTTCCACCTGCCGAAGTCCAGGGCGGACAGTTCCTCGTACGTCATCTCCGACACCACCCCGCGCCCGTCGGAGGTCCGCTCCACCCGCCGGTCGTGGACGCAGACCAGCTTGCGGTCGGCGGTCAGCCGTACGTCGCATTCGAGGGCGTCGGCACCGTCCGCGATGGCCTGCCGGTAGGCGGCCAGCGTGTGCTCGGGGTGCTCGTGGGAGGCCCCGCGATGGGCGACGACCCGGACGGCGCGGTCGGTGCGGAGGTGCGTGTGCGTCATGCCCCCGACGTTATCCGCATGCGCCCGACGCCCCGGTACCGCATGCTGCCCGGATGGCGGAACAGCAGATGTACGCGGTCCTGCACTGCGAGCCCTGTGAGGAATGCGTCCGGGAGGAATGGCAGTCCATCGTGGACGGCGAGCTGCGCCGGGAGGCCTACGAAGCCTGCACGCGCCACCCCTTCCAGGCCTGCGAGCGCGGCCGGGGCGTCCCCCCGCCCTGGATCCGGGAGCGCGTCCTCGCCCGGGAGGGCACCGTCCGCCTGCCCGTCGGCGGGCCCGACGGGGTGCCGATCGCGCTGCTGCGCCGGGTGTACGGGCTCAGCATCGCCGAGGTCGTCGCCGCGCGGGCGGAGGGGTACCGGGCCACCCCCGTAGAGGCCCGGTACCTCACGGCCGCGGCGCCGTGACTACGGCTGAGGCTTCGGCCGGGGGGCCAGCGGGGCCGGGGTGACCTTGTAGCCGCCCTTGGTGACCTCGGTGAAGGGCGCCGGGGCCATGCAGGTGCCCACCGTCGGCTGGGCGACCGAGCCGTCGGGCTTCGCGTCGACGTTCACGATGCCCCACGAGAAGCCGACGCGGTCGGGCCCGCCGCGCTCGCCGTCCTGGACGCTGAGGCCGATCCGCCTGCCCACCCAGCCGTCGACGTTCGCGCTCTTGACCACCGCGGTGACCGTCGCCGTCCTGCCGCCCGTCACCAAGCAGTCCACCTCGGCCTCGGCGACGGCGGTGAAGTTCTCTTCCGGCATCGCGTGGTAGACGGTCACCCGGCCGCGTGCGTCCGTCGGCAGGCCCTGCTCCAGGTTCTCGCCCTTCAGGGGCCTGCTCCACGGCACCGACTCGGCGTCGACCGTGAAGCGGATGTCGTGCGAGGCGGGCACGTAGGGGTAGTGCACCGTGCCGCCGCCGTGCACCGAGGCGACCTTCGGCGCGGCCGGGGCCGCCGGCGCGGGGGCGGCCGCCATCAGGGTGCCCAGCAGGGCGGCGGATCCGGCGACAGCCAGGGCGCGCGTGCGGTTCTTCATCGTGAACTCCCTTGCTCCAAAGCGATTTTGGTTACGGGAAGAGCCTCGTCGTCCGACGCCCCCGGCTCCATCTGCCGATCGGCACAAACGCCCGAGGGGTCCTCTGCCGATCGGCAGAGGACCCCTCGTCGCAAGAGCGGTGCTACAGGCCCGGACCGCGCACCGGAATGTGGGTGAACGTCGGCTCGGGGGCCGGATTCTGGAAGAAGTCGTTGCCCTTGTCGTCCACCACGATGAAGGCCGGGAAGTCCTCGACCTCGATCTTCCAGACGGCCTCCATGCCGAGCTCCTCGTACTCCAGGACCTCGACCTTCTTGATGCAGTCCTGGGCCAGGCGGGCCGCGGGGCCGCCGATCGAGCCCAGGTAGAAGCCGCCGTGCGCGCCGCACGCGTCCGTCACCTGCTGCGAGCGGTTGCCCTTGGCCAGCATGACCTTCGAGCCGCCCGCCGCCTGGAACTGCTCCACGTAGGAGTCCATGCGGCCGGCCGTGGTCGGGCCGAAGGAGCCCGACGCGTAGCCCTCGGGGGTCTTCGCGGGGCCGGCGTAGTAGACCGGGTGGTCCTTCAGGTACTGCGGCATCTCCGCGCCCGAGTCCAGCAGTTCCTTGATCTTGGCGTGCGCGATGTCGCGCGCCACGACCAGCGGGCCGGTCAGCGACAGGCGGGTCTTGACCGGGTGCTTGGTCAGGGTCGCCAGGATGTCGTCCATCGGCTGGTTCAGGTCGATGGAGACGACGTCCGAGGCCTCCGACAGGTGCTCGTCCGTGGTCTCCGGCAGGAAGCGCGCCGGGTCCGTCTCCAGCTGCTCCAGGAAGACGCCCTCGGCGGTGATCTTCGCGGTGGCCTGGCGGTCCGCCGAGCAGGACACGGCGATCGCGACGGGCAGGGAGGCGCCGTGGCGGGGCAGGCGCACGACGCGGACGTCGTGGCAGAAGTACTTGCCGCCGAACTGCGCGCCGATGCCGATCTTCTGGGTCAGCTCGAAGACCTGCTGCTCCAGGGCCTCGTCGCGGAAGCCGTGGCCCAGCGGCGAGCCCTCACGGGGCAGCTCGTCCAGGTAGTGCGCGGAGGCGTACTTGGCGGTCTTGAGCGCGTGCTCGGCGGAGGTGCCGCCGACCACGATCGCCAGGTGGTAGGGCGGGCAGGCCGCCGTACCGAGCGAGCGGATCTTCTCCTCCAGGAACTTCATCATGGAGGCCTCGTTGAGGACCGCCTTCGTCTCCTGGTAGAGGAAGGACTTGTTGGCCGAGCCGCCGCCCTTGGCCATGAAGAGGAACTTGTACGCGCCGCCGTCGGTCGCGTACAGCTCGATCTGCGCGGGCAGGTTCGAGCCGGTGTTCTTCTCCTCCCACATGGTGATCGGGGCCATCTGCGAGTAGCGCAGGTTCAGCCGCGTGTAGGCGTCGTAGATGCCGCGCGAGAGCGCCGCCTCGTCCCCGCCCTCGGTCAGCACGTTCTGGCCGCGCTTGCCCATGACGATCGCCGTGCCCGTGTCCTGGCACATCGGCAGGACGCCGGCCGCCGCGATGTTCGCGTTCTTGAGGAGGTCGAGCGCCACGAACTTGTCGTTCGAGGAGGCCTCGGGGTCGTCGATGATCCGGCGCAGCTGCGCGAGGTGCGCGGGGCGCAGGAAGTGCTGGATGTCGTGGATGGCCTCCTCGGCGAGCTTGCGCAGCGCCTCCGGCTCGACCTTGAGGAACGTACGGCCGTCAGCCTCGAAGGTGGACACACCCTCGGCGGTCACCAGCCGGTAGGGGGTGGTGTCCTCACCCAGGGGCAGCAGGTCGGTGTACGCGAACTCCGGCATTGGGGCCATTCCTCACTCGGCAGACAGCACTGACGACCAAATTGGCAGCGCAGTCCACCAGCGTAGAACCTCCCGCCCGGCGTGTGTTTGTGAGGTAAGGCTCAGTCGGCCGGACTCGGTAGTATCGCGATCTATCGTGTCTCGCTATGCTGGCGTCGTGGACCTGGAAAAGCACCCCGCCGCCCCCGCCCCCGCGCCCGGCCCCGCCGCGCTGCGCGCCTCCGACGCCGACCGGGACCGGATCGCGCAGATCCTCGGCGATGCCCTCGCCGAAGGCAGGCTGACCGCCGAGGAGCACTCCGAGCGCCTGGACACGCTGTATGCGGTCAAGACCGTCGGCGAGCTGGAACAGCTCGTACGGGATCTGCCCGCGCCCGGCGGCGTCCACACCCCGGTCGCGTCCGCGTACGCGGGGGCCGCCGGCCCGGCCGCCGAGACCATCGTCGCCGTGTGCAGCAGCTCCAGCCGCAAGGGCCGCTGGCGGCCGGGCGCGCACACCCGCGCGGTCTCGGTGATGGGCGACATCACCATCGACCTCACCCAGGCGGTCTTCGAGCAGCAGGTCACCGAGATCAACGTGACGTGCGTCCTCGGCAACGTCGAGGTCCTGGTCCCGGAGAACGTCACCCTGCGCGGCTACGGCAGCGGGGTCCTCGGCAACTTCGAGGTGCGCGGCGAGGGCCGCGGCGAGACCGACCCGCAGGCGCCGGTGGTGATCGTCCGGGGCTTCTCCCTGCTCGGCAACATCGAGGCGCGGCCCAAGCTGGGCGCCCGCCTGGTCGACCTGGCGCGCAAGCTGCGCAAGCACCTCGACGGCTGAGACGGCGGCCGGGGGCGGGGCGGCGGCGCATCCGGATGCGGAGGGTCTCGTTTCGGACGAACCCCGGGCGCCCGGTGGCACCCAGTGCATAGGGGCGCGTACAGCGGGTAGGGACAGGTGCGTCGTCTCTCGCTCACGTATACGTCGTCAGGAGTAGACCGTGCCGCATCCGCCGCATCAGTCCCTGCAGGTAGCCGCCGTGAAGAGCCTTCAGGGTCCTGGGGCACGCCCATCGGCCGTGCCGCAGCCGCGGGTGCCGGCCAGGGCGGAGGACGGCCCCTGGCACGCGGAGGCGGTGTGTCGCCGCGACGAGGCGGGCCTGTTCTTCGCGCCGTCCAAGGAGCCCACCGCCGCCCGCCTCTCCCGCGAGGACGCCGCCAAGCGGGTCTGCGCCCGCTGCCCGGTGATGGTCGCCTGCCGTGAGCACGCGCTGCTCCAGCCCGAGCCGTACGGGGTCTGGGGCGGGCTCACCGCGGCCGAGCGCCGGGTGGTACTGGCCCGGATGCGGCGCCGTTCCGCCGAGCTGCGGCAGGCCCCCGGCGCGGGTTCCATAGCCGCGGCGGGCTGAGCCGGTCGTCCCTGCCGGCCGAGCCGGTCGCCGACCGGGCGGGCCGCGGTCCGCGTCGCACGTCATGGACGGCCATGGATGGCCATGGATGGCCATGGACCGCCACGGACGGTCGGTGGGCAGCCACGGGCGCCCTCGGCGTCCCCCGCCCTCCATGCCTCGTACGCGGACACGCGAGAGGGGCGGTCACCCCCGCACAGGGTGACCGCCCCTCTCGCGTTGTGCCCCCGCCTGCTACTGGGCGCGGTCGAAGTCGATCGCGCTGTACGCGCGCAGCTTCGACAGGCGGTGCGTGGAGTCGATCTTCCGGATGGTGCCGGACTTGGAGCGCATGACCAGCGAGGACGTCGTCGCGGTCTCCGAGCGGTAGTGCACGCCGCGCAGCAGCTCGCCGTCGGTGATGCCGGTGGCGACGAAGAAGACGTTGTCGCCCGAGACCAGGTCGGTCGTGGTGAGCACGCGGTCCAGGTCGTGTCCGGCGTCGAGGGCCTTCTGGCGCTCGGCGTCGTCCTTCGGCCACAGCTTGCCCTGGATCACGCCGCCCAGGCACTTGATCGCGCAGGCCGAGATGATGCCCTCGGGGGTACCGCCGATGCCGAGGAGCAGGTCCACGCCGGTGCCCTCGCGGGCGGCCATGATGGAGCCGGCGACATCACCGTCGGAGATGAACTTGATGCGCGCGCCGGTCTCGCGGATCTCCCGGACGATGCCCTCGTGGCGGGGGCGGTCCAGGATGACGACCGTGACGTCCTCGGCGTGCATGCCCTTGGCCTTGGCGACCCGGCGGATGTTCACCGAGACCGGGGCGTTGATGTCGACGAAGTCGGCGGCCTCGGGGCCGGTGACCAGCTTGTCCATGTAGAACACGGCGGACGGGTCGAACATCGTGCCGCGGTCGGCGGCCGCCAGGACGGCGATGGCGTTCGGCATGCCCTTGGCGTTCAGGGTGGTGCCGTCGATCGGGTCGACGGCGATGTCGACCTCGGCACCCGTGCCGTCGCCGACCTGCTCCCCGTTGAAGAGCATCGGGGCTTCGTCCTTCTCGCCCTCGCCGATGACGACGACGCCGTTCATCGAGACGGTGGAGATCAGGGTCCTCATCGCGTTGACCGCGGCGCCGTCCGCGCCGATCTTGTCGCCGCGGCCGACCCACCGGCCGGCGGCCATGGCGGCCGCCTCGGTGACCCGTACGAGTTCGAGCGCGAGGTTGCGGTCGGGGGCCTCCGGAGAGACTTCGAGCTGGGGCGGCAGGTTGTGCTCGGTCATCGGAGCGCACCTTTCTGTACGGCGACGGCCGGGAAGTGAGGGTGCTGGAACTCTATCGGTACGTCGACATATTGAGCAGGGCGGGTCACGTATGAGCGGAATATCGGTCATTCGATTGTCCTGAGCGGACGCCTTGCGCCCGGGCGGGGCACCGGGCGGCGCCGGGCCGGAGCGGGTGGGGCGAGTCAAGGGTGCGCCGCGCGCCGCGCCCGCGCGACCCCGGCGGTGATCGCCCCCCGGTGATGCGGGACGATGGTGCCGTGGCAGGTATGAAAGGCAAGCAGACGATCTGGGACATGGTCCGGTCGCTGGCGGTGATCGGCGTCGTCGTCGCCGGGATCTACCTCTTCGTCCCGCATGACGACAAGGCCGATCCCACGCGCACGGTCGACTACCGGGTGGAGACCATCACGGCCCGGCGCGCGGCCCCGTACCCGGTGGCCGCCCCCGTGGGCCTCCCGGAGCAGTGGCGCGCGACCTCGGTGACGTACGAGCGCAAGAAGGCCGACGCCTGGCACCTGGGCTTCCTCGACCCGGAGCAGCAGTACGTCGCGGTCGAGCAGTCCACCGACACCTCCGTGAAGTACCTGGAGCGGGTCACCCACAAGGCCACGGCCTCCGGGCAGACGCAGCAGGTCGGCGACACGGCCTGGGAACGCTGGGACGGCGAGAAGTACGACGCCCTCGTGCGGCGGGAGCAGGGCTACGTCACGGTGGTGACCGGCACCGCCTCGTTCGAGCAGCTCGGCACGTTGGCGGCGTCGCTGGAGTTCAAGCAGGGCCGCTAGGGGGTCCGACGGCCCGGTCCCCGGTGGCCGTGGCCCCGTCCTCGTCGGCCCGGTCCCCGGTGGCCGTGGCCCCGTCCTCGTCGGCCCGGCCCTCGCCGGCCATGAACCGCCAGACGAGGGCGTGCCCCAGCGCGATCAGGCCGATCAGCATCAGCGCTTCGGCCTGGATCGGCCGCAGCCCGAACGGCTCGGCGAGCTCGGGGAAGGCCCCGACCACCGCGATCAGGGCGTAGAGCACTGCGGCGGCGGCCTGCTGCCAGATGAGGAACCGGTCGCCGCGCGCCCGGGCCAGCAGCCGCAGGGTGCAGACGCAGCCGACCACCGCGAGGACGACGAAGGCCGCCCGCCAGACCTGCGGCTGCTCGGTGCCGCCGATCTGGGCGAACAGGCCCATCAGGGCGGGCAGCAGGAACGACAGGTAGATCCCGCCGACGACGCGCCGCAGGGCGGGGTCGCGCATCCAGTCGTGGTGGCTCTGGACGACGTTCCACCACAGGCCGACCAGGGTGAAGCAGGTGGCGGAGAACAGGGCGTAGAAGGTGCTGACGTCCATGGACGACGAGGGTGGCAGCAATCGCGTCCGCCGCGCCCGTCCCACGCCGTCGCCGCCCCGGATCCGCCGGTACGGACCAGACGGGCGGGCGGGGCCGACGGGGCCGACGGGCGTACGGCCGGCCGGCCGGACGTACGCGAAGGGCCGTGGCCCCCGGTGATCCGGGGGCCACGGCCCGTTCCGCGTGCCTGCGGCGGCGCTCAGACGGTGGTGATGACCTCGTCGAAGGCCAGGCGCGGGGAGCGGTCGAACCAGGCACCCTCGGCGGCCGGCCTGCCGATGTTGATGACCATGATCGGGGTGTGGTCGGCGTCCAGGAACTCCTTCTGGATGCCGCCGAAGTCGGCGCCGGTCATCGGGCCCGCGGCCAGACCGGCGGCGCGGATGCCGATGATGAAGTAGGCGGCCTGCAGGGCGGAGTTCAGCAGGGCGGACTGCTCGCGGACCGGGCGCTCGGAGAAGAACGCGTCCTTGGCCGCCGGGAAGTGCGGGAACAGCTGCGGGAGCTCCTCGTGGAACTCGTTGTCCGCCGAGAGGATCGCGACCAGCGGGGCGGTCGCGGTCTTGGCGTCGTTGCCCGTGGCCATGTGCTTCACGAGGCGCTCGCGGGCCTCGGGGGAGCGGACCAGGGTGATGCGCAGCGGGGTCTGGTTGAAGGCGGTCGGGCCGAACTTCACCAGGTCGTAAATCGCCTGGACCTGCTCCTCGGTGACCGGCTCCTCGGAGAACGCGTTGGCGGTGCGGGCCTCGCGGAACAGCAGGTCCTGAGCGGCGGGGTCGAGAACGAGAGACATCGGGAAAGCCTTCTTCCATGCGGAGGTGAAGCGATGTCCATGACTTTACGGCCGAGATAGATGAATCTTCAACTAAATCGGCGTGCTCGTGATCGGGATCACTCCTCCTCGGCGGCCTCGCGCGCGGCCAGCGCCGAGTCCAGCCGGGCCCGGGCCCCCTCCAGCCAGTGCCGGCACACCTTCGCCAGCTCCTCACCGCGCTCCCAGAGCGCGAGGGAGTCCTCCAGCGAGGTCCCGCCGGCCTCCAGCTTGCGGACGACCTCGATGAGCTCGTCGCGGGCCTGCTCGTACCCCAGCGCCGTTCCGGCCTCTGTCATTCCCGTATCCATCCTCTGTGTGTCGTGCGACCGCGTGATTGCGGCCGTATGGCGCTACTGCGAAGCCTCGGCCGCCTCCGCGTCCTGCGGGGGGACCTCCACGGAGAACGTGCCCTCCGCGACCCTGGCGCGCAGCACCTCACCCGCCGACACCTCCTGCGGCGAGCGCACCACGTGACCGTCCGCCCGCTGCAGTACGGCGTACCCGCGCTCCAGCGTCGCGGCCGGCGACAGCGCCACCACCCGGGCCAGCGTGTGGGCGAGCTCCGAGTCCGCCCGGTCCAGCAGGTGCCCCAGCGTGCGCCTGCTGCGCGCCAGCAGCGCGTCCAGCTCGTCCTCCCGCATCTCCACCATGCGCTGCGGATGGACGAAGACCGGCCGGGCCAGGGCGTGCGCGAGCCCCCGCTCCTCCCGGTCGAGCAGGGAGTTCACCGCGCGCAGCCCCCGGCCCTGCAGCTGCCTCACCCGCTCCAGCTCCTCGCCGACGTCCGGGACCACCTTCTTCGCCGCGTCCGTGGGCGTGGACGCCCTCAGGTCGGCGACCAGGTCCAGCAGCGGGGAGTCCGGCTCGTGGCCGATCGCCGACACCACCGGGGTGCGGGCCGCGGCGACCGCCCGTACGACCTCCTCGTCGGAGAAGGGCAGCAGGTCCTCCACACTGCCGCCGCCGCGCGCCACGATGATCACGTCGACCTCGTCCAGGGCGTCGAGCTCCTTGACCGCCCGGACCACCTGCGGCACGGCGTGCACGCCCTGCACGGCGACGTTGCGCACCTCGAAGCGGACCGCCGGCCAGCGGCGCCGCGCGTTCTCCAGTACGTCGCGCTCGGCCGCCGAGGCCCGCCCGACCACCAGCCCGATCAGCTGCGGCAGGAACGGCAGCGGCTTCTTGCGTTCCAGGGCGAAGAGGCCCTCGGCAGCCAGGGACCGCTTGAGCCGCTCCAGCCGCGCCAGCAGCTCGCCGATGCCGACCGGCCTTATCTCCGTCGCCCGCAGGGACAGCTGCCCGCGCGGGGCGTACCACTCGGGCTTGGCCAGCAGGACGACCCGCGCGCCCTCCGACACGACGTCCGCGACCTCGTCGTAGACCTGGCGGAAGCAGGTCACGCTGACCGAGATGTCGTGCGAGGGGTCGCGCAGCGTCAGGAAGACCACCCCCGCTCCCGGCCGCCGCGAGAGCTGCGTGATCTGCCCCTCCACCCACACCTGGCCCAGGCGCTCGATCCAGCCCCCGATGAGCCGGGACACCTGACCCACCGGCAGCGGCGCCTCGGCCGACGTATTCAGACCCATGTGCGCAGGCTATCCGCCGCCGCCGACAGTGCGTCAGGCCCCGCCGCCGGTGTCGCCGGGCAGGTCCCGCCGGCCCCGCTGCGCGAAAAGCACCGCCAGGCCCACCGCCAGCCAGACCGCGCCCACCAGCTGGGCCGTCGGGGACGCCTCGACGATCACCGTGACGGTCACTGCCGCCCCGAGCACCGGGACGACGAGGTGCTTGCCCCAATTCGGCGGCCCCTCCCGGCGCCGGACCACGAACCAGCCCACCACCGAGGCGTGCAGCAGGGTGAAGGCCACCAGCGCCCCGACGTCCACCACCGACACCAGGTGGTCGAGCCCGTCGTCGCGCCGGGCCGCCCACACCGCGGCGACCAGCGTCACGGTCGCCGCCACCAGCAGGGCGGCCCGCGGGGTGCCGTCCGAGGTCCGCGCCAGCGCCCGCGGCAGCCGCCGCTCCCGGGCCATCGCGAACACCAGCCGGCCGGCCGCCGCCTGCCCCGCCAGGGCGGCGAAGGCCGCCCCGACCGCCTTGCTGATCGCCACCAGGTCGTGCAGCCAGAAGCCCACCGAGGCCTCCGCCGCGGTGTAGAAGGCCGGGCCCTGCCGCACCGGATCCGCCGCCAGCTCCGCCGCGGACACCGGCATCAGCAGCGCCGCCAGGTAGCTCTGGACGACGAACAGCGTCCCGGCCAGCGCCAGGCAGAACAGCAGCGCCCGCGCGACGCGCTCCGATCCGCCCGTCACCTCCTCGGCGAAGGAGGCGATGGCGTCGAAGCCGAGGTAGGACAGCACCGCCACCGACACCGCGCCCAGCACCGCGGCCGTGCTGAAGCCGAGCGAGCCGTCCCCGGTCAGCGGCGAGAGCCAGCCGCGCCGGGGGCCGTCCTGGACCAGCACGACCGCCGCGGCCACCACGAACACCAGCAGGACCAGCACCTCCATGACCAGCACGGCGAAACCCACCCGCGCGGCCGCCCGTACGCCCCACAGGTTGAGCGCGGTGGTCACCACGACGGCCAGGGCCGTCCACACCCACGGGGAGACCTCGGGAACCAGCGCGTTCATCGCGATCCCGGAGAAGAGGTACGCGACCGCCGGGATCAGCAGGTAGTCCAGCATCGCCATCCACCCGGCGATCAGCCCCGGCCCCTCGCCCAGACCCTTGCGGGCGTAGGTGAAGACCGAACCGGCCTGCGGGGCCACCCGCACCATCTGCGCGTAGGAGAAGGCCGTGAAGGCCATCGCGACGGTCGCCACGAGGTACACCAGCGCGACGGCGCCGTGCGACTTGGCGTCGAGCGTGCCGAAGACCCCGACCGGGGCCATCGGGGCGATGAACAGCAGCCCGTAGACGACCAAGTCCCGGAAGCCGAGACTGCGCCGCAGTGCCGCGGGCGCCGGGGCCCTGCCGGAATCCGTCGCGGACACCATCAGTCCTCCGGGTGACGGGTGGGACGTTCTCGGGACCCCGCTGCGGGACGTCGTCGCGGGACCTCCCGGCCAGTCTGTGCGCAGCGGGCGACGTTCGGCCTGCTGGAGACCCCCGTACGATGGAGGCTATGACTGCTCCTGCCCCTGCTCCCGCTTCCCGCCGTGTCCTGCTCGCCGCGCCCCGCGGCTACTGCGCGGGCGTGGACCGAGCCGTGATCGCCGTCGAGAAAGCCCTCGAGCAGTACGGGGCGCCGGTGTACGTCCGCCACGAGATCGTGCACAACAAGTACGTCGTCCAGACGCTGGAGCGGAAGGGCGCCATCTTCGTCGAGCGGACGGAGGAGGTGCCCGAGGGCAGCATCGTGATGTTCTCCGCGCACGGTGTGGCCCCCGTCGTGCACGAGGAGGCGGCGCGCGGCAAGCTCGCGACGATCGACGCCACCTGCCCGCTGGTCACCAAGGTGCACAAGGAAGCCATCCGGTACGCGAACGAGGACTTCGACATCCTCCTCATCGGCCACGAAGGTCACGAGGAGGTCATCGGCACCTCCGGCGAGGCCCCGGACCACATCACCATCGTCGACGGCCCGCACGACGTGGACAAGGTCACCGTCCGCGACGAGTCGAAGGTCGTCTGGCTCTCGCAGACCACGCTGTCGGTCGACGAGACCATGGAGACCGTCGACGCGCTGAAGACGAAGTTCCCGCTGCTCGTCTCGCCGCCGAGCGACGACATCTGCTACGCCACCTCGAACCGGCAGGCCGCCGTCAAGGTGATGGGCGCCGACTCCGACCTGGTCATCGTCGTCGGCTCGAAGAACTCCTCGAACTCGATCCGGCTGGTCGAGGTCGCCAAGGACGCCGGCGCGAAGGCCGCGCACCTCGTCGACTTCGCGAGCGAGATCGACGAGGCCTGGCTGGAGGGCGTCACCACCGTCGGCCTCACCTCGGGCGCCTCGGTGCCGGAGGTCCTGGTCGAGGAGGTCCTGGAGTGGCTCGCCGCGCGCGGCTACGCGGACGTGGAGATCGTCAAGACGGCGGAGGAGCACATCACCTTCTCCCTGCCCAAGGAGCTCCGCCGCGACCTGCGGGCCGAAGCCGCGGAACTGGTCGCCGACAAGTAACTCGTTTCGTACGGTATGTCCATGCAGATCTTCGGCGTGGACATCGGCGGATCAGGGATCAAGGGCGCTCCCGTGGACCTGGAGCGCGGCGACCTGGCTCAGGAGCGCCACAAGGTGCTGACACCGCAGCCGGCCACCCCCGACGGGGTGGCCGGCTGTGTCGTCGAGGTGGTGCGCCACTTCGACTGGGACGGCCCGGTCGGGGTGACCTTCCCCGGCGTGGTCACGGGCGGCGTCACCCGCACGGCGGCCAATATGGACAAGTCCTGGATCGGTGTCGACACGGCGGCGCTGCTCTCGCGCGAGCTCGGCGGCCGGCCCGTCACGGTGCTGAACGACGCGGACGCGGCGGGCGTCGCGGAGATGACGTACGGGGCCGGGCGCGGGCGGGGCGGCACGGTCCTCCTGCTCACCCTGGGCACGGGCATCGGGAGCGCCCTCTTCACGGACGGGCGGCTGG
Organism: Streptomyces sp. A0592; assembly: GCF_004795115.1. Taxonomy (NCBI): domain Bacteria; kingdom Bacillati; phylum Actinomycetota; class Actinomycetes; order Kitasatosporales; family Streptomycetaceae; genus Streptomyces; species Streptomyces sp. A0592. The sequence goes on along the minus strand of NZ_SSBM01000032.1, from coordinate 20,153 downwards.
TCCCGAACACGGAGCTGGGCCACTTGGAGCTGAAGGGCCACGACGCGGAGACGCGGGCGTCGGTCAAGGCCAAGGAGGACGGGGACCTCACCTGGGAGCGCTGGGCGCACCGGCTGAGCAGGTACATGCAGCACGTGGAGATGCTCTTCTCCCCGGACCTCTTCGTCATCGGCGGCGGCGTCAGCCGCAAACCGGAGAAGTTCCTGCCCCTGATCGAGGGTGTGCGGGCCGAGATCGTCCCGGCCCGGCTGCAGAACAACGCGGGCATCGTCGGGGCGGCGATGGCGGCGAAGGGGTAGAGGAGCCGTACCGGCCGAGTGGTCAGGCGACGCGGCGGGGGAGGCGGCGCCGTCCGATGAGCACGGCCTTGCGGACCAGTGCGATGAGGGCGGCCACGAGCGTGCCCGCGTACAGCCAGCCGGCGTGCAGGGACAGCGCGGACACCAGCCCCATCAGCTGTCCGCCGAAGCCGCCGGAGCCGCCCGAGATGGGCCACACTCCCGCCGCGAAGGCGATGGGGACGCCGATCGGCGCGGTGATCAGGTCGGCCGGCCGGACCCAGAGCGCGGTGGCGGCTGCTACGGGCGGGAAGAGCAGCCCGTAGACGAACAGCGAGGAGCCGAAGAGCAGCCAGCAGATCCCGGCGACGAGCACCATGGCGGTGCACGCGAAGAGCCCGCCGCCCAGGCCGGTCAGCCGGGGGCGGGGCATCCGCCGCGCGGGCGCGGGCCGCGGGGTGCCGCCCCCCTGGGCGGGCACGCCCGTGGGCCGCGGGCCCCGGCGCTGGGCCGGGGGTCGCTGCGGGTGAGGGGCCGGTCGCGTCCTGTATTGCTCCACCCCACCAAATTAGGCGGGAGGGCGGCCGGATCCGGGCCCGGACACGCGTACATCGACCGCCACTCATCGGAAAGTAAACTGTCCGGTGGCCCACTCCCGGGCCGCCGCCCCCTCCAGCTACGGGAAGTCGCCAACGTGTCGCTCACGATCGGAATCGTCGGCCTGCCGAATGTCGGCAAGTCGACCCTGTTCAACGCCCTGACCAAGAACGACGTGCTGGCGGCCAACTACCCGTTCGCCACCATCGAGCCGAACGTCGGCGTCGTCGGCGTCCCGGACCCGCGCCTGGCCGTCCTCGCGGGCATCTTCGGCTCGGCGAAGGTCCTCCCGGCGACGGTCGACTTCGTCGACATCGCGGGCATCGTGCGCGGCGCCTCCGAGGGCGAGGGCCTGGGCAACAAGTTTCTCGCGAACATCCGCGAGTCGGACGCCATCTGCCAGGTCATCCGCGCCTTCAAGGACGAGAACGTCGTCCACGTCGACGGCAAGGTCTCGCCGAAGGACGACATCGAGACGATCAACACCGAGCTGATCCTCGCCGACCTCCAGTCGATCGAGAAGGCGGAGCCGCGCCTGACGAAGGAGTCCCGCCTCCAGAAGGAGAAGGTCGCGGTCCTCGCGGCCGTCGTCGAGGCCAAGAAGATCCTCGAAGCCGGCGACACCCTCTTCTCCAAGGGCATCACCAAGGGCACCGAGCTGGGCGACCTCCTCCACGAGCTCCACCTGCTCACCACCAAGCCCTTCCTCTACGTCTTCAACGTGGACGAGGACGAGCTGACGGACGACGCCTTCAAGGCGGAGCAGTCGGCGCTGGTCGCCCCGGCCGAGGCGATCTTCCTCAACGCCAAGCTGGAGCAGGACCTCTCCGAGCTGGACGACGAGGAGGCCCTCGAACTCCTCCAGTCGGTCGGCCAGGACGAGCCCGGCCTCGCCACCCTCGGCCGCGTCGGCTTCGCCACGCTGGGCCTGCAGACCTACCTGACGGCCGGCCCGAAGGAAACCCGCGCCTGGACCATCAAGCAGGGCGCGACGGCCCCGGAGGCGGCCGGCGTGATCCACACCGACTTCCAGCGCGGCTTCATCAAGGCCGAGGTCATCTCCTTCGCGGACCTGGTCGACTGCGGCTCGGTGGCCGAAGCCCGCGCCAAGGGCAAGGCCCGCATGGAGGGCAAGGAATACGTCATGCAGGACGGCGACGTGGTGGAGTTCCGCTTCAACGTGTAGTGGGTGAAGCACCACCACGTCGCTGATCTGGCAAACATGCAGCTCAGGAGGGGTTCGGCTTTCTGGGGCCGGACCCCTTGGTGTTTCCCGTGCTGGGATGGTGCTGGGATGTGGATGGGTTGCTGGTACTGGATTCCACTGCGGCGAGCACCCCTCCGTGATCACGATTCGATCGTCGTGGAGGGCAGTCTGCCGCGACCGGCAGTCAGGTGGGCTGATCGGAAGAGCAGCTGAGGGGCCATGGCTGAACCATGGGACGGCGGCTGCTGTCTCTGGACGCCCACAACACGATGGCCGACTACTTCTTCACCGACGGGCCGGCCATCAACGCGATCATCATCGCCCTCGCGGACGCCTTCTACGAAGCAGCAGTCGATCAGCAGGTGGACCTTTAGCTCGGAGTCCTGGTAAGGCGTCGAGCCGCAGTCGAACGGTCCGGCTGGTGGTCCACCCGCCGGGCCGCGTCACTGCCCGCAGCAGGACGCCCTCGGCTCGCCTCCGCATTTCGATGTCATTTTCGCGAATCGATTGATATCGTTGTTGTGTCGTCGGGCTGCGGAGGGATAACTGATGGCCAGGACTGTGATCGATCTGGACGAGGAGATCGTCGAGCAGGCGATGCGGGTGTACGGCGTGAAGACCAAGGCCGCCGCAGTGCGGGCGGCCATGGAGGAGGGGGTGAAGCTGCGGCTGCGCCGGGAACTGTTCGAAGCCATGCACGACGGCGAGTTCGAGGACGTGTTCGCGGAGATCCGCTCACAGACGGGGCCGCGGAATCCGGACGGCTCCCTGAAGCGCGAAGGCGGGGCCTCGGCGGCGTGAAGGGGCCCTACCTCATCGACAAGTCCGCGCTGGCCCGCCTGGGTAAACCGGCGGTGCGAGCGCGGCTGGGCGCGCTGGACCGCGATGGACTCCTGGCGGTGTGCGCTCCGACCGAGTACGAGGTGCTGTACTCGGCACGCGGAAAGCCCGAGGCGCTGCGGCTCCGCACTCTGCTCCGTGGGTTCGACTACCGGCCCTGCAGCGACGAAGAGTTCGAGCGGGCGCTCGAGATCCAGGCCCTGGCCCTGAATGCCGGCTTTCACCGGGCGTTGTCGCTGGCCGACGTTCTCATCGCGGCAACCGCCGAGCGGCATCGAGCCACGGTCCTGCACTACGACGGCGACTTCGACATGATTGCTTCGGTGAGCGGGCTGCAGGCCGAGTGGGTCGTAGAGCCAGGCACCGCCGACTGAGTCGGAAACGCGCGCCAGGTCCCGCAGGCGTCGGGCAGTGTCTTGGCTTTGAGTCTTCTTGTACTTTGTCGAGACTCCGGTTCTGGGATGGTGCTGGGACGCGCCCGCATAACCGCAGGTCAGGCCTGTTGTGCTGGAGTTCCGCTTCCACGTGTAGTGGGTCACATGGCGTCATATCGCTGATCTGCCGGGTGAAGGGCGCGTGCCGCCGCGCCGCCCTCGGGGGAAGGCCGCGCTGCCGTGGCCGGCGATGTGCACCTGGACGGCGTTCAGCCGCGCCTCGACGGGCCGTACGCGCTCGGCCGCGGACAATTGCCCGCCAACATCGCCTGCCGTCGGGTAACTGACGAAGTGTGCGGGGCATCTCCCCGCGGCGATTCGCGTCAGGCCGGGTGGGCGCCGGTGAGGGTCGCTCCGACGGTGTGGTCGCCGCGCTCGGTGATCTCGCCCGCGACCCAGGCCTCGACGCCCCGGTCCGCCAGCGTGGTCAGCGCGACGCCGACCGATCCGGCCGGCACCACCGCGATCATGCCGACCCCCATGTTCAGGGTCTTCTCCAGCTCCGGTCGCTCCACCTGCCCGGCCCTGCCGACCAGGTCGAACACCGCACCGGGCGCCCACGTCGAACGGTCCACCCGCGCGTGCAGCCCGTCCGGGACCACCCGGGCCAGGTTCGCCGCCAGACCACCACCGGTGATGTGGCTGAACGCGTGCACCTCGGCCGTCCGCGTCAGCGCCAGGCAGTCCAGCGAGTAGATCTTCGTCGGTTCCAGCAGCTCCTCGCCCAGCGTCCGCCCGAACTCCTCCACCCGCTGCTCCAGACGCATCCCCGCCCGCTCCAGCAGCACGTGCCGCACCAGCGAGTACCCGTTGGAGTGAAGACCGGAGGCCGCCATCGCGATCACCGCGTCCCCCGTACGGATGCGATCGGCGCCCAGCAGCCGGTCCGCCTCCACCACACCCGTGCCCGCACCGGCGACGTCGAAGTCGTCCGGCCCCAGCAGCCCCGGGTGCTCGGCCGTCTCCCCGCCCACCAACGCGCAGCCGGCCAGCACACAGCCCTCCGCGATGCCCTTGACGATCGCCGCGACCCGCTCCGGGTGGACCTTGCCGACACAGATGTAGTCGGTCATGAACAGCGGCTCCGCGCCGCACACCACGATGTCGTCCATCACCATCGCCACCAGGTCACGGCCGATGGTGTCGTACACCCCCATCCGGCGGGCGATGTCGACCTTCGTCCCCACCCCGTCGGTCGCCGACGCCAGCAGCGGACGCTCGTAACGCTTCAGGGCGGAGGCGTCGAAGAGCCCGGCGAACCCACCCAGACCGCCCTGGACTTCGGGGCGGTCGGCCTTCCTCACCCACTCCTTCATCAGTTCGACGGCGCGGTCGCCCGCTTCGATGTCGACGCCCGCGGCCGCGTAGCTCGCACCGGTGTCAGAGGTCACGGTCATGCCTTTCGGAGGAGTGCGGGACGGCCGGTCACCACGCGCCGGCGCCGTCGAAGGAGGTGGGCGCCGGGTCGAAGCCGAGGTCCCGGCGCGCGGCGCCCAGGGCGAGGGTGCGTTCCACCGCGAGGTGGCTGATCGCGTAGCGGGTGAGCCGCGGCGGGCGGGGCCGCCGGGCGAGCCGCCACGCGGTCTCGGCTGCCACGGCGGCGACGTCGGCGGCCCGGGCGGGCAGGCATCGCAGGCGTACCCGGATGCCGCGCGCGGCCAGCAGCTCGCGCAGCGCCTCCCCCACGGGTACCGGCTCGGCGTCCGCGATGTTGTAGGTGCCGGGCGGGGCGGCGGGGTCGCAGGCACGCAGCGCGGCGGCGGTGAGGTTGCCGATGTGCGTGAGGGACTGCGGGGCCGTGCCGTCGCCGGGCAGGAACAGGGAGCCGCCGCGCACGGCGCCGAGCACCCGGGGGAGCAGGGTCCGGTCGCCCGGGCCGTACACGGCGTGCGGGCGCAGCACCACGGTGTCGGGGCGCCCGTCGAGGGCGCGTTCGGCGGCGGCTTTGGACGCGGCGTACGGGGTGAGGTAGCGGCGGACGGGGGCCTCGGACTCGTCGGCGTGAACAGTCGGACGGAAAGGGTCGTACACGCTTGCGGTGGAGATGTGGACCAGCCGGGTGCCGGGGAAGGACGCGGCGACGTGCCGGGTGCCGGCGAGGTTGGCCCGCCACACCGGGCCGGGGGCACCCCAGTCGCTCACGGCAGCCGCCGCGTGCACCACCGCGTCGACCCGGGGGGCGCCGGCCCACCGGCCGGCGGTGAGGTCCCAGTCGGCGCGGGTGAGGGCGTGGACGGCCCAGCCGCGCTCGGCCGCCGCGCGGCAGACCGCGCCGCCGACGAAGCCGCGTGCGCCGGTGACGGCGATCCTCATCGCACCGGCTCCGTCCCCCGGGCGGCGTCGCGGCGCAGCCGGTCGCGGAGCGCGTCGCGGTCCGGTTTGCGGGAGCGCCCGGCGACGGGGACGCGGTCCAGGACCACCACGTCGTCGGGGAGCACGGCGGCGTCGAGCAGCGCGGGGAGCCGGCTGCGGACCCGCTCGGCGAGCGACTCCGGTGCGGTGCCCGGCCGTTCGGGGACGAGGACGAGGACGACGCGTTCGTCGCCGTAGTCGTCGGGAACACCGACGATGACCGCCTCGGCCACCCCGGGAAGGGCGGTGATGGCGGGTTCGTACAGGCCGGGGTAGATGTTGGTGCGGCCCCGGATGAGCATGTCCTTCTTGCGGCCGTGCAGGACCAGTCGGCCGTCCTCCAGCCGGGCGAGGTCGCCGGTGGCGTGCTGCTCCATCGGGGGACGGCCAAGATAGCCGCGGCACAGGTTCGGTCCGGACACCAGCAGTTCGCCGTCCGGGGCGGTGCGGACGGTCACCGAGGACAGCGGGGTGCCGAGCAGGTCACCGGGGCCGTCGTGGGCGAGCTTCTCCGCACCGGTGGCGACGGCGACGGGCAGGATCTCGGTCATGCCGTACACGGCGAGGACGGTGACGCCCGGCAGGGTGCGGGCGGCGCGGCGGAGCAGCCCGGGAAGGACCGGGGCGCCGCCGAGGACCAGGTACCGGAGGGTCGTGGGCACGGTCGCCTCGCCCCGCTCGACGGCGTCGAGGACGGTGGGCAGGTCGGCCGGTACGCAGAAGGTGTGGGTGGCGCCGTGCAGCCCGGCGGCGTACCGCACGGGGTCGGCGGCGGGCGCGAAGCCGTACGGGGGCATGGTCCAGTGGGCGCCGGTGATGAGGGCGGGGATGCCCAGCATCAGCTGGTCGGTGTGCACGGTGTCGCCGTCACCCATCCGCAGGGCGTGTCCGCAGCCGGCCAGGCCGGCGCCGAGGGAACCGCGGGTGTGCACCACGGCCTTGGGGGCGCCGGTGGTGCCCGAGGTGAAGACGACCAGCGCCTCCTGGCCGGGCGCGGGCCGCGGCCGGAAGGCCCCGGCCGGTCCGGCGGCGAGCCGCCGCGCGGAGAGCGCTCCGGCGGGCACGCCGGGCAGCCTGCGGCCGGCGTGGATGTGGCGCAGGCCGAGCCGGTGATAGTCCGGCAGCAGCAGTCCCCGGCGGCGGGCCAGCGGGCGGCCGTAGCGGGCGGCGGCGTACAGCAGTGACTCGGCGGCGGCCCAGCGGGGGGCGGCCAGCTCCTTGCGGGCGGCGAACAGTTCGGGCCCGGCGCCCGGGTCGATGAAGACGACGGTGGCGCCCGCCGCGATGATGCCCAGGGCGAGGACGACGCCCTCGGGACCGGGGCGTACGGAGAACAGCACCCGATCCCCCGGTGCCATGCCCGCCCCGCGCAGCCCGTGCGCGGTGGCCAGCACGGCGTCGGCGAACCGACGGTGGCTGAGCGTGGGCCCGCCGGGGCCGGTGAGCGCCGGGGCGTCGCCGCGCCGCCGGGCGGTGTCCATCAGCGCGGTGAGCACATCGGTGCTGCCGGGGCCGGTGGCGTGCGGGGTGTCGGTCACGGCGCGCTCCGTCGGGTCAGGGTGAGCCGGGCGTATCCGGGGATCAGCACCCGGCGGGCGGTGCGGCGGCCGGCGACCACGACCGGCCCGGCGGCGAGGACCGCGTCCAGCACCGCGCGGATCTGCGCCATGGCCAGCGGCATGCCGATGCAGAAGTGGGGTCCGGCGCCGAACCACAGCCGGCGCAGCTCCGGCGGGTGGGGCCGGCCGGGGTCGAACCCTCCGTACGCGGCGGCGCACAACAGGGTCGCGACGACGACCCGGTCGCCGGGGGCCACGGGCACTCCGCCGACCTCGGTGGCCCGGGCGACGCTGCGGAGCATCACAGGCGAGGGGACGGTGACCCGGAGGGCCTCCTCGATCACGGCGGCGGTGTCGGCCGTGCCGTCGCGGAGCCGGTCGAGGAGGCCGGTGTCGTGGCAGATCGCGATGAGCCGGGGGATGAAGGACACCAGGGTCTCGGTGCCGGTGAGCAGGAACGCGCCGACCGCGCCGCGCGCCTCCTCCTCGGTGAGGCCGAGGCCGCGCAGCCGGCCGGGCAGGGTCTCGTCGCCCCCGCGCCGGTAGGCGTCCACGGCGGAGGCGGTGAGGCGCCCCAGCACCTCGCGGGCGTGCAGGATCTGCCGCGGGGGCAGGGAGTGCCGCCAGAGCCGTACCGCCTTGGTGACCTCCGAGGCGTCCGCGTGGGCGGCGGCGAACCGCTCCGGGTCGGCCGGCATGCCGGTGATCTCGCAGATGGCGGCGCCCGCGCAGGACTTGGCGACGGCGACGAGGTCGGCCTCCTCGCCCGCCGCGAGCCGCCGGGTGAGGCCGGCGAGCGGCTGGGCCAGCACCCGCTCGCAGAGCCCGGTGACGTACCCGGGGGTGAAGAGGCCCGAGAGGCGGCGGCGCAGCGCGGTGTGGTCGGCCCCCTCCATGTTGAGCAGCACGGCGGGCCCGAGGACCGGGGTCCACAGGTCGGACGGGGAGCCGGGCCCGGTCTTGGTGAAGTGCGTGGTGTCGCAGAGGACGTCGCGTGCGAGGGCCGCGTCGCTGACGACGACGCCGACGCGCGGGACGCGCACCACCGGGCCGCGGGCGGCGATGGAGCGGAGCAGGCGGTAGGCGACCGGGTGGGCTGAGGTCTGCACCCGGTGCTCCCACCGCTGCCAGTCGGCGTCGGGGAGGGTGGCGAGCGTGGTCAACGGATGTCCACCACCTCGGGGCGGTAGCGGTGGTCCGCGTACCAGCCCAGGGTCCGGCGCAGGCCCCATTCGCGCACCCGGCGGGCGGAGCCCCGGACCCGTACGTCCCTGCGCAGGCCGTACGCCGTCGTCAGCAGCCGTACCGCGTTGACCAGGGCCCGGTCCTCGTGGACCTCCTCGATGGCGGTGCGGGGGAAGCCTCCGGCGCGGACGTACAGCCGGGCGGTGATCGCCATGTTGCAGCCGGGGGCCATGATGTACGGGCCGAGGTAGCCGGCGCCCCGGTTCCCGGGCCGGAACCGGCCGAACAGGGCGGCGACCTCGGTGGCGGCGACGAGCGCGGTGCGGTGCAGCGGGGGCAGCGGCGACTCGTCGGTGCGGGGCCTCAACTGCCCTGCGATCAGCTGCAGTCCGGTGCCGAAGGCGACGCGGATGCGGGCGGTCCAGTCGGACGCCGGAAGGCAGTCGGCGTCGGTGCGGGCGAGGTGCGTGGCGCCGTGGGCGATGGCGTACCGCATGCCGGTGTCGGCCGCGGCGCCGGTGCCTTTCCGGGTCTCGTGGACGACGTGCACGTCGCCGGGGAACGGGAAGGAGCGGACGACATCGGCGGTGCCGTCCGTGGAGTTGTTGTCCACGACGACGAGGGAGAAGTCCACGTCGGTCTGGGACGCGAGCGCGCGGAGCGTCGCCGTGATGCCGTGGGCCTCGTTGTACGCGGGGACCACCACCCAGAGATTCACAGCCGGATCACGCTCATTCCCATGCTGATGCCGCCGGCGAGGCCCACCAGGGCGACCAGGTCGCCGGGGGCGGCCCGGCCGCTCTCGCGCGCCCGTAGCAGCTGGAGGGGCAGGCTCGCGGAGGCGGCGTTGCCGTGCTCGGTGATGGTGACGGGGATCTTGTCGAGGGGCAGGCCGAACCGGTCGGCGAGCTGTTCGAGGTACGGCTCGGACACCTGGTGGACGCAGATGGCGGCCATGTCGTGCCAGCCGAGACCGAGCCGCTCCAGGGTGTCGTCGAGGACCTGGGAGCCGAGCCGTTCGAAGGCGCGGCGCAGGCCCACGCCGTCGAGGCGGAAGTAGGTGTGCTCCTCGCCGCGCGGGTGGGCGGAGCCCCCGGAGGGCAGGGTGCCGACGCTCCAGGAGGCGGAGTCGGCGGCGAACCCGCAGCCGATGATGCCCGGTTCGGCGGACGCCTCGACGAGGAGGGCGGCGCCCGCGTCGGACAGGGTGTAGCCCGGTATCGAGGTGAGGTAGGTGCGCAGGTCGGGCACCGACCAGCGCACCGCCCGGGAGGGGGACTCGCCGCAGGCGATGAGGATGCGGCGGTAGCGGCCCTGGGCGATGAGCGCGTGCGCGGTCTCCAGCGCGTTGAGCACACTGTTGCAGGCGTTCTTGACGTCGAAGGCGGGGCAGCGCAGGCCGAGGCGGTCGGCGGTCATGTGCGAGGTGGCGGGCTCGATCATGTCCTGGCTGGCTGCGGCGAACAGGAGCAGGTCGATGTCGCCGGGGTCGGTGCCGGTGTCGGCGAGCAGCTTGCGCGCGGCGGCGGCGGCGACGTCGGACGCCTGCCAGTCGTCGGGCATGACGTGGGTCTGCCGTACGCCGGTCAGCCGGGTGACGAGGCCGGGCGGCGGGCGGAAGCCGGTGGAGGCGGCGGCGACGAGGCTCTCGGTGTCGGCCACGGTGCGCAGGGTCTCCGGCAGGTGTACGGCGACTCCGGCGAGCCGGGCGTGGGGTGCGGGCATGGACTGGTCTCCCGTCAGACGAGTGTCACGGTGAGCCGCTCGTACGTGGGGATGACCACGCGGCGGCTGTAGCGTCGCTCGACGATCCGCCAGGGACGGCCGACGGCGGCGAGGGTCTCGAGCGTCCGGCCGATCTCCGCCTGGGCGATCGCGGAGCCGAGGCAGCGGTGCCGTCCGGCGCCGAACCACAGCTCCCGGTTGGCCGGCTCCGGTGGCCGACCGAGCCGGAAGCCTCCGGTGAGGCTGTTGGCGGTGTAATTGAGCAGGGTGATGCGTTCTCCGGCCCGGAGCGTGCGGCCGGCGAGGCGGACGTCGCCGCGTACGGTTCTGCCGATGACGGGAGCGGGGGCCGTCACGCGCAGTCCTTCGCGGACCGCGTCGGGGACGAGTTCGGGTGAGGCGAGCAGGCGGTGCTGCTCGTCGGTGTCGTGCAGCAGGGCGACGGTGCGGGTGATGGCGCTGGCCGCCGTCTCGGTCGCGGCGACCCCGACGAGGGCGGCCATCCCGGCGGTCTGGTGGGCGTCCAGGCCGGCTTCGCGGCAGCGGCCGACGAGGTGCTCGGTGGAGCCTGTGCGCCACTCGTGCTCGACGTGTCCGGTGAGGCGGGCGACGACGCGGCGGCCCCGGGCGACGGTCTCGTCGGTGAGGTCGCCACCGCCGGCGGCCTCCATGGAGATGGCGGCGAGTTCGCGGGCGGTGGCGAAGACCTTCTCGTACGCGGCGTCGTCGGTGCCGGTCACGGGGACCCGCAGCAGCTCGGTGACGATGCGGCCGACGAGCGTACGGCCCAGGGCGGCGACGTCGACGGGGCGGCCGGAGGCGAGCCGGATACGGGTCTCGGCGAGCCGGGCTCCGATGACGCGGTCCACCAGGGCGCGGGCGGTCGTCTCGCCGAAGAGGTCGCGGGTGGCGGTGCGCAGGGCACGGTGTCCTTCGCCGTCGAAGAGGTCGTCGACCCAGTCGCCGAGGAGCTGGGCCCACAGCCGGCCGACGCCGCCGCGGTCCAGGACGGTGAAGTGCTCGGGGTCGGTGAGGACGGACCGCGCCGTCGCCGCGTCGGCGGTCACCCAGCCGATGCGCGGGATGTGTTTCAGGGGGCGGGCCATTCGGCCGGCGTGCAGCAGCAGAGGCAGTACGGGACGGCTGGCTGCCAGCACGCGCAGCTCGTGGAATTCGGCGCGGTTCATGGTGATCCATCTCGTCGTTGCGCGGGACGGCGGACACGGCGAAGGGCCTGCCGGGCCTCCTCCGGGGCCCGGGGGAAGGTCGCGTGGAGGAGGTCCGGCAGGAGATCGGGCCCCCGGGTCCGGGGCGTCCCCGCGGTACGGGGAGGCCGGGCCGACCGGCAGGAGCGGGCGGTCCGGGTGGAGGCAGGGCGGGCCGGGTGGGCCGGGCGCGGCGGCTCCGGTGCGGCCGGGCGGCGCGGGGGGCGCGTGGGCGGGTCCCCCCGGTGGCGGTGCCGGTGCCGGTGCCGGTGCCCGGCCCCGGGGCGTGCGCGTGGGCGCCGCCCCGGGGCGGGTGTGCGGCCTGGTTCAGCCGGTCTGCGGCGGGAAGAGCGCGGCCATGCCGTCGATGGACTCCGGTCCGTACCCGACCGAACCGACCGGGATCCGGGACTTGGTGGCCTCGATGACCTTGGCCGTCCACACGGGCCCGAAGCCACCGCACAGCTCGATGAGCTGGATGCCCTCGTCCACCAGCGCGGCCGCGACCTCGGGCCCCCGTGCCGGGTCGGCCATACCGACGATCACGGCACGGAACCCGTCCCGCTCGATCACCGTGCGGTCGCGGTCCGGGTCGAGCCCGCGTCCGGTGAAGAGGAACCCGAATGAGTCGAGTGCCATGGTGTCAATTCCTTTCGGGAAGAGGTCGAAGCAGGGCCACGACCTCGTCTGCCACTTCGGTCAGGGTCAGGCTGCCCAGTGCGCCGGCGCTCTCCAACTGTGCGCCGCACCACTTCTCCACGCCGGAGACGAGGACGGAGCTGGTCATGGAGTCGATGCCGAAGGCGCTCAGCGGCACCTCGTCGTCGAGGTCCGAGGGCTCCATCTCCAGCAGCTCGCCCAGCAGCTGCTTCAGCCGCTCCGTCACGGCCTCCCGGGTGAGCGCCTCCCGCGCGGTGCTCTGTACGGCGCTCACGCGGCACCGCCCGTGCGCCGGCTGGACCACTGGGCCAGGGGCTGCAGGAGGCCGGACGTCACCTGCTCGGCGCAGGCCCGCCGGCGGATCTTGCCACTGGTGGTGCGGGGCACCTTGTTGCGCGGTACGGCGTAGACGCTGACTGCGGTGGGCAGGACCTTCGCCACGGCGATGCCGGCCGCCCGTACGGCGACGGCCAGGGCCTCCGGGTCGCGCTCGATGGTCTCCACGACCACCGCCACGCCCTTGTCGTCCTCGCTCAACGGCCAGGCGGCGGCCCGCTGCTGGGCGAAGGCGGGGTGCGCGTCCAGCGCGACGGCCTCGGCGTCCTGCGGGAAGTAGTTCTCGCCGCCGATGATCAGCACGTCCTTGATCCGGCCGGTGATGAACAGCTCGCCGCCGTCGAGGAACCCGAGGTCGCCGGTGCGGACGTAGGTCCGGCCGGACTCTTCACCGTCCGTACCGGCGAGGCGGGCGGCGAAGATTTCTGCCGACTCCTCCTCGCGGCGCCAGTAGCCTCCGCAGTTGCCCGGGGAGTCCACCCAGATCTCGCCGACGACCCGGCCGGCCAGCGGCCGGTGCGTCTCCGGGTCCACGATGGCGACGCGCACGTCGTCCACCACTGTCCCGCAGCCGACGAGCTCGATGCCCTCGTCCGCGACGGTGGTCACCACCGCCTTGCCCTCGGCGAGCGCCTCTCGGTCGTAGAGGCCCACGACGGTCGGGACCAGCGAGGGCGTCAGACTCACCGCGAGAGTGCACTCGGCGAGGCCGAAGCCGGGCGAGAAGACCTCCTCGCGGAAGAAGCTCGGCCGGAACGCCTCGGCGAACCGGCGCTGGGTGGCGGCGCGCACGGGCTCGGAGCCGTTGACGGCGACCCGCCAGGTCGACAGATCGATCGCGGCGCGCTCCTTCGCCGGTATCCGGTTGACGCAGATGTCGTACGCGAAGTCGGGCGCGGCGGTGAAGACGTCGTCCTCGGCGGAGATGGCGCGCAGCCACACCCGGGGGTCGCGCACGAAGGTGGCCGGTTCCATGGTGACGGTGGTGGCACCGGACACCAGCGGCAGGACGACCGCCGTGCACAGGCCCATGTCGTGGAAGAACGGCAGCCAGCTGACGATGGTGGTGGTGGGGTCCACCTCGCAGCGGTCGCGCATGGCGGCCTGGTTCGCCACCAGGTTGCCGTGGCCGACGACGACACCGCGCGGGTCGCCGGTGGATCCGGAGGTGTACTGGAGGAGCGCGGTGGCCGCCGGGTCGAGCGCCAGCGGGTCGGGCAGGGCGGCGGTGTCACCCGCCTCGCCCTCCGGGCGGCGCACGGCGATCCACTCCACGCCGGGCGCCAGATCGTCGCCGGCGTCCTCGGCGTCCTGCTGGGTGGAGACGAGCACCGCGCACGGCGTGCAGTCGCCGCAGATCGCGGAGAGCCGCTCGGCGCGGGAGGTGGTGCCGGTCCGGGCCGCGGCGCGGAAGGCGGGCACCGGTACGGCGATCATGCCGGCGTACAGGCAGCCCAGGAAGCCGATGTGGAAGTCGAGCCCCGGCAGGGCGGGGACGATCACCCGGTCGCCGGGGCGGCCGGTCCGGCGCAGTGCGGCGGCGAGTGCGCGGGCGTGCCGGTCGAGTTCGACGGGGGTCAGGGCCTCGATCACTTGGCCGGCCGCATCGAGGGCGGTGACCAGGGCGCGGTCGGCGTCCGGTCCCTGGGCGCGGGCGATGAGGGCTTCGACGATGGTGCGGGCATCCCGGCCGGTGTGCGCCTCGGCCGGCGCGCGGGTGGCGGTCGCCTCGGTGGGCGTGTTCACTGCTGCGGTTCTCCTCATTCGGCGGTGCCTTGGGATGCAAGGGCGGTGGTGGTGCCGGCGCCCGGCGCGGCGGCTGCCGACCCGGTGGCGCAGGCCGGTGCGGGGAAGGCCCCGGCGGGGGTGGCGGTCGGGTAGCGGCCGGTCAGGCAGGCGGTGCAGTAGCCGGAGCGGTCGCCCCCGGCGGTCTCGAGCAACCGGTCCAGCGACAGGAACGCCACGCTGTCGCAGTCCAGTTGCCCGGCCAGCTCCGTCATCGACAGCCGGGCGGCGAGCAGCTCCTCGGGTCGCCCGGTGTCGATGCCGTAGAAGCAGGGCCAGCGGTACGGCGGTGAGGCGACGCGCAGGTGGACCTCCAGCGCCCCGGCGTCGCGGAGCATCCGCGCCACGGTGCGCATGGTGGTGCCGCGGACCAGCGAGTCGTCCACCAGGACCACCCGGCGGCCGGCGACCGCCGCCGGGACGGGGCTGAGCTTCCGCCGTACGAGGTGGTGGCGGGCCTCCTGGTCGCGGGCGATGAAGCTGCGCCCGCCCGGGCCGGGGCGCAACAGCCCCTGGACGACGGTCAGTCCGGCGCGCTCGGCGTACCCGTCGGCCGCGACGCGCGCGGTCTCCGGGGTGGCCACGACCACCGGCCGCGGCGAGCCGTCCACCGGGGCGTGGTCCGCGAGCGCCTGGCCGGCCCGGAAGCGCGCCTGGTAGACGCTGCGCCCGGACAGGTGGGAGTCGGCGCGGGCGAAGTACACGTACTCGAAGAGGCAGGCGGCGGTCTTGGCGTCGGGCACCTCGAGCCGGCTGCTCGCCGTGCCCTGCGGGCCGATCGACAGCACCTCGCCCGGCTCCAGTTCCCGCACCACGTCGCCGCCGACAGCGGTGATCGCGGCGGTCTCCGAGGCCAGCAGCCAGGTGTCGCCCCGCCGGCCCACCGCGAGCGGCCGGAAGCCGTGCGGGTCGCGGACGCCGTACAACCGGTGCCCGTCGGACACCACAAGGGCGTACGCACCCTTCAGCCCGGGGAGCACGGCGTGGAGCGCGGCCACGGTGTCGAGGCCCTTCTCCGCGCGGGCGGCCAGCAGCAGGCGGGTCAGCAGCTCGCTGTCGGTGAACCACTCACCCAGGTCGACGGCGTCCGCCCCCGGCGCGGTGTGCGGGTCGACAAGCGTGCCGTTGTGGGCGAGGGCCAGCGGCGGCCGGTCGAGCACGACCGGCTGCGCCCCGGCCAGCGCGTCGCGCGTGCCGTGGGTGGCGTACCGGACGTGGCCGACCGCCACCGGGCCGAGGGGCAGCCCATCGAGGTCCGGCAGGGCCTCGGCGACGGTCCCGGCTCCGTGCCGGGCGACCAGGGCGTCCCCGGTGCCGACGGCGATGCCCGCGCTCTCCTGCCCGCGGTGCTGGAGCGCGACGAGCATCTCCCGCACCACGGCGGCATGGTGGCCCGCGGGGCCCCAGACGCCCGCGACTCCGCAGGCTTCCCTGGGCTTGTCCGCGTCCGTATGGTCGCCGTTCACGACGTGTCCCCGCCCGCGTCGAGCCAGTCGGTGAAGGCGTCCAGATCCGGCAGGATGACCGTCGAGCAGGAGAGCACCGCCAGGTTCTGGCGCATGTCGGTGATCGAGACGACCGTGCGCCCGGCGCGGTGGGCCGACAGCATCTCGGCCGCGGTGCCCATGCTGGCCTCGTGGCCCGGCAGCCACGCCACGCACACGTCGCTGGCGGCGGCCAGCTCGGTGAGCCGGTGGAACAGCACGGTCAGCTCGCGCAGTTCGGGGGCGAGCCGGTCGTGGTGCAGCACCGCGCGGTCCGCGAGCGCCGCGTGTGCGGGTCGGGCGCCGGGGTGTGCGGCCAGCCACTCGGCCATCACCACGCCCGGGTCGTTGACGACGGCTCCGGGCCGGCGGGCCAGCAGGGCCGCGGTCAGCCGCTCGCGGTAGGTCTGGTCGACGAGGTCCGATCCGGTGCGGGCGCCCTGCATGGTGCCCGCGAGGAAGTACGAACGGGTCAGTGGGGGCGCGCCCGGCGCCTCGAGGGCGGTCACTCGTCCTCCAGGGAGTACGGGGCCAGGTCGAGCCCCGCGGGGGCGGCGGCGCGGTGGATGGCCGCCGCCTCCAGCAGGAAGGCGACCACGTCGTCGGTGGAGGCCGCGACGGCGTCCGCGACGACCTCCAGGTCGCGCTGGAAGCGGGCGTCGCCGTGGGGGGCGACGGCACCCTGGTTGTCCTTGGTCAGCATCAGGCCGCTGTCCTCGGCGACGCCCGCGGGGCGTCCCGCCAGCGGGAGGACCAACTCGGCCATCCCGCGGGTGACCGGGTGCAGGACCCGGATGGAGACGCTGTGCTGCTCCGGGTGGACCAGCAGCCGCCGTACGAAGTCGGCCGCCGGCGGCACCGTGTCGAGCCGGGACTCGGGGCGCAGCAGGAAGGACCGGGAGGCCGTGTTGTGGCCGCGGCTCGGGCTGTACCGCAGGTAGTCGAGGCGGATGGAGTCGTCGGCCAGGTTCCAGGTGGCCCGCACCCGGCTCGGCGCGGGGGTGCCGTCCGCCTTCACACGGAAGGGGTAGGCGTCGACCGTCGTCCGTACGCTGCCGTCGACGGCCGCGGCCCGGTCGAGCCGCAGCGGTTCACCGTGCAGCAGGTAGGGGTCGAGGATGATCAGGCCGTCCGGCGTGCGGTAGACGGCGGCCACATGGCGGCCGTCGATCAGGTACTCGGCGGTGATGCCGGAGCGCTCCATGACCATGCGTCCGGCCGTGAAGGACTGCCAGGCGCAGGACAGGCCGAAGCGCGGCGGGGCGGCCTTGGTGCCGAAGTACTCGTGGAACTGGGAGGCGCTGTTGTAGGGGACGCCCACGAGGACCTCGTCGAGGACTTCCTTCTGCACGTCGCTCAGCAGCGCCGCACCGACGGTGTTCACTTGCGACCTCCCTGGAGGAGCGCGGCCGCCTGCTGGAGCATCGAGGGCCGTCGTGCGTACGTGGTGTCCTGGCCACCCAGCACCGCCAGGTGGTCGCGCAGGATGCGCAGATACGTGGTGAGTTCGAACTGGGTGAGGTTGCGCCGGGAGTCGAGGAAGTTGATGCCGCCGGTGATGTCCACGCTCCGGCTGCGCTTCAGATCGTCGAACCGGCGGGCTGCCTCGGGATTCCGCCTCCGTGCCGCCAGATATCCGGCTATCACGCGCGACTGGATTTCCACGGTGGGGAAATGACCTCCCGTACCGTCGGTCATACCGGCGATGAACAGGTCGTCGTAGCGCGGCGAGAAGGCCAGGAGGTAGAAGTCCGGACGCTCCTTGACCCAGTCGAGGTGTTCCTCGCCGACGAACGGAATGTGAATCCGGAAACCGGTGGCGAGAATGATGGTGTCGTATTCCTCCGAGGTCCCGTCGGAGAATTCGACGAACTTCCCGTCGAAACGCACGGGCGCCTTGCGGACCTTCACCCGGCCGTGCGCGCAGTAGTACGGCAGCAGCGAGTTGACGATCGGCGGCGATTCCAGCGGCTCGTGGTCGGGCTTCGGCAGCCCGAACTGCTCCGGCCGCCCGATGCTCAGCTTGAGCATGGTGCGGTACACCGCGCGCGCCACCGGGGGCGGCAGGCGCAGGTGCTGGCTCGACTCGGAGACCTGGTCCGCCGGCTTCCCGAAGATGAACTTGGGGAAGAAGTGGTAGCCGCGACGCATGCTGATGGCGACGTGGTCCGCGACCCCGGCGGCCTCGACGGCGATGTCGCAACCGGAGTTGCCGGCGCCGACGACCAGCACGCGCTTGCCGGTGAGCGCCGCCGCGTCGGTGTAGTCGCGACTGTGCAGGAGCTCCCCGTCGAACTTCCCTGAGAAGGCGGGGAGATAGGGGTGCCAGTTGTGGCCGTTGGCGATGATCAGTGCGCTGTGCTCGTGCTCCTCGCCGTCGCCGGTCGTGACCCGCCAGCCGTCGGTGAGCCGCTCGACGCCGGTGACGTCGGAGTTGAACCGGATCAGCTTCAGCAGGTCGAACCGCTCCGCGTACTGGCGGAGGTACCCGAGCACCTGATCGTGGCGGGGATACGCCGGGAGCCCCCGGTCCATCGGGAGGTCCGCGTACCCGGTCACCTCCCGGGACGTGATGGTGTGCGTGTTCCGGTACACCGAGCTTCGCGCGTTGCCGATGTCCCAGATGCCACCGACACCGGAGTGGGACTCGTAGGCCACGCAGGAAATGCCGAGATCGGTGAGGCTCTTCAGTGAAGCCAGACCGGAAGGCCCTGCTCCGATCACTGCGACCGGACGTGAATCGTTCTGTGGTTCTGCCATGTGCGTCAATTCCCCCGTTGCTTTCATGACCTACGCCACGCACACCGTGCGACGTCGGATGCATGAAGCGTGCCGCACGTCTCCGGCCCGACTCCAGTGACTTTCAAGGACTTTGAAGCGAGGGGCGGATGCCCGGCAGAAGCTTGACTTCCCGGTGCCGGCCTCCGCCTAATGGCAACCTCCAGGCTTCGGCGAAGAGTGAATTGCATCACTTTTCCTCTTCCGATTGAACCTGCTGAAGAACTCTCGCGTTAGGAGTGCCAGTGGCACGCGTCGTGGTCGACGTCATGCTCAAGCCGGAGATCCTCGACCCGCAGGGCCAGGCGGTGCAGCGTGCACTGCCGCGCCTGGGCTTCGAGGGGATCGCGGATGTCCGTCAGGGGAAACGTTTCGAGCTGGATGTGGAGGGGCCGGTGGATGACGCCGCCCGTGCCCGTATCCATGAGATGGCCGAGACGTTCCTCGCCAACACCGTCATCGAGGACTTCGTCGTGAGGGTCGAGTCGTGACCGCTCGGATCGGGGTCGTGACCTTTCCGGGGACGCTGGACGACCGGGACGCCCTGCGGGCGGTGCGGCTGGCGGGCGCGGAGCCGGTGCCGCTGTGGCACCGGGACAGGGATCTGAAGCAGGTCGACGCTGTCGTGCTGCCGGGCGGCTTCTCCTACGGCGACTATCTGCGGGCCGGCGCGATCTCCAGGTTCTCGCCGGTGATGGAGGCGGTCGTCGCGCAGGCGCGGGCCGGGATGCCGGTTCTGGGGATCTGCAACGGTTTCCAGGTGCTGACCGAGTCGCATCTGCTGCCGGGGGCGATGCTCCGCAACAACCATCTGCACTTCGTCTGCCGTGATCAGAAGCTGCGGGTGGAGAACGCGCAGACCGCCTGGACCTCGGACTACGCCCGGGGGCAGGAGATCGAGGTCCCGCTCAAGAACATCGACGGCCGGTACGTGGCCGACGAGCGGACGCTGGATGAGCTGGAGGCGGAGGGGCGGGTGGCGTTTCGCTACCTGGACGTCAACCCCAACGGCTCGCTGCGGGACATCGCGGGCATCACCAACGCCGCGGGCAATGTCGTCGGTCTTATGCCGCACCCCGAGCACGCGGTCGAGCCGCTGGTCGGTACGGGGAAGACGGACGGGCTGGGTTTCTTCACGTCGATTCTCAAGAAGCTGGTCAACGCCTGATGACTCTCGATACCGTCAAGCACGCGAGCGGGACGCCGGACAGCGAGCAGCCCTGGCAGGAGCTCGGCCTCAAGGAGGACGAGTACGCCCGGATCCGGGAGATCCTCGGCCGCCGTCCCACCGGCGCCGAGCTCGCCATGTACTCGGTCATGTGGTCCGAGCACTGCTCGTACAAGAGCAGCAAGGTGCATCTGAAGCAGTTCGGTGAGAAGGCCCCGAAGAACAATGCCCTGCTGGTGGGGATCGGTGAGAACGCCGGCGTCGTGGACGTCGGCCAGGGCTATGCGGTCACGTTCAAGGTGGAGTCGCACAACCACCCGAGCTACATCGAGCCGTATCAGGGTGCGGCCACCGGCATCGGCGGGATCGTCCGCGACATCCTCGCCATGGGCGCCCGCCCGGTCGCGGTGGTCGACCCGCTGCGCTTCGGCGAGGCCGACCACCCCGACACCAAGCGCGTCCTGCCGGGCGTCGTCGCGGGCATCGGCGGCTACGGCAACTGCCTGGGCCTGCCCAACATCGGCGGCGAGGTCGTCTTCGACGCCTGCTACCAGGGCAAC
>NZ_SSBM01000031.1:0-81529 GCF_004795115.1 Streptomyces sp. A0592 | reverse complement strand
GCCGAGGAGATACTCCGCCGGGGCACCGCCCTACCAAGTCCGGCCCCGGCCCGCGAAAACCTGCCCACCCCCGGCGGGAGCCGAACCTTTCCGGCCCCGTCCCGCGGAATCCTGCCACCCCCGGCGGGAGCCGAAGGGCGCCGAGCCGAGGAGATACTCCGCCGGGGCACCGCCCTACCAGGTCCGGCCCCGCCCCGCGAAAACCTGCCCACCCCCGGCGGGAGCCGAACCGTTCCGGCCCCGCCCCGCGACAACCTGCCACCCCGGCGGGAGCCGAACCGTTCCGGCCCCGGCCCGCAGAAACCCGGCCACCCCGGCGGGAGCCGAACCGTTCCGGCCCTGCCCCGCGACAACCTGCCACCCCGGCGGGAGCCGAACCGTTCCGGCCCCGGCCCGCAGAAACCCGGCCACCCCGGTGGGAGCCGAAGGGGAAGCCGAAATCAGCCTCGCCGGCGATTGAGGCGCGGGGTACGGGGCGGAGCCCCGGGAACACCGGCCGACCCGAGGGGATACCTCGGCGGGGCACCCCCGGCCGAACCGTCCGCCCCGCGGAAACCCGCAACCCCGGCGGGAGCCGAAGGGCCGAGCCTCAGGCAGAGGCGTGGCGGGTCAGGAACGCGCCGACCCGGGGCGACCGCTGGTGGGGGACCAGGGCCGTGGCCGTCTCCGCGAGCATCGCGCGGACCCGCGTCGACTGGACCTCGCCCAAGAGGTCCAGTACCCGCCCGCCGGCCCACGCGGCCTCGTCGGGGGCGTCCGCCCGCGCCAGGTCACCGGCCAGCTCGGCGGTGTAGAGGGCCACGTTCCGGGCGAAGTGCGGATCCTGGAGGTCGGCCGCCCGCCGCGCGTGCCGCGCCGCGCGGGCGTGTTCCCCGAGCGCCGCCCAGCAGCGGGCCTCCAGCGACTCCAGCTCCGCCTCGCCGAAGAAGGACATCCACTCGGGGTCGGCCTCCGCCGGTCCCCGGGAGAACTCCCGGTGCGCCCGCGCCAGCGACTCCTCGCAGGCCTTGCGGTCGTCCAGCCCCGCCCAACCGCCCGCCTCCCGCAGCGCCAGCAGCGCCAGGAGCCGGGGCGAGCCGAGGGAGGACGCGGCGCGCCGCCCCGCCTGGGCCGCGCGTACCGCCTCGCGGGCGCGACCGGTGTCGCGGGCCAGGAAGGACATGTTGCTGAAGGCGTGCGCCTCCAGGCCCGCGTCCCGCGCCACCCGGGCCGTGGCCAGGGCCTCCGCGTAGTGCGAGCGGGCGTCGTCGAAGCGGCCGGAGTCGTGGGCCAGCCAGCCGACCGAGACGGCCAGTTCACCGGCGCCCGAGTGCAGCCTGTCCTCGGTGGACTGCCGGGTGGCCCCGGCGTCGAGCAGGGCGTAGGCGGTGCGCAGGGGCTCGGAGGCCCGGCGGTACAGGGCGTCCGCGCCGTGCCGGTCGTCCAGCAGCCGGATCCGGCGTACGGCGTCCTCGACGGCGGCGGCCTCGGACTCGCCGGCGCGCGCGGGCAGCCGGCGGTTGTCGCCGAGCAGGGTGAGGCCGAGCGTCGCGGCCGCCACGGTCGCGGAGCCGCCCGCCATGAACGCGCGACGCAGCACGTCGCTCTCCTTGGCACTGGATGGGGAACGGGGGACGGGGACGGAGAGGGCGGCGGGGCCCGGGCCGCGTTGCGCGGCGCGCCCGCGGACGCTCTCGCGGGGGGAGAAGCCCAGGTCGGCCAGGGCGCGGCCGGGGAACATGTGGAGGAAGACCCGCTCGTAGGCGTAGTTGGGGCAGCGGATCTCGCCGGACTCGACCCGGCCGATGTAGCGCGCGTCGCAGGAAACCGTTTCTCCGATCTCCTTCGCCGCCCGTCGTACCAGGGCCGCGAACTCGGCAGGGGAGTGCTGCCCGCGCAGCCGCCGGAACGTGGAGTTGGGTGAGTGGGGGAACGCCGCCATGGACGTGACCTCTCTGGCAAGGAACCCAGCGCCGGTGCGGTGGCTGGTGCAGTTGGGCCCGGCGCGCATGAACGTACCGCCAGCGACGGGGTGTTCACGCGATGTTTAGCTACAAAACGGATATCTCACCCGCGATCCGCCATGAACTGCCATCCTTTGCGGCGTCTTGGTGCCGCACCCGTTGACGTTCCCGTGCGTTGAACCCATGCGGATACGGATCGAGGAGGGGTTCCCCTTGGTGGAGGCCGGCATGGAGAGCACTGGAACGAACACCGCGCCCGGGCCCGGCGCGGCCCCGGACCTGGACCTGGTGACCGTGCCCGCGCGGCAGGGCCTGGAGGCGGTGGACATCATCCGCCGCTCCGCCGGCCGGTCCGGCCCGGTGGGGCCCGTCCTGCACGACGGGTCCGGCGACACCCTCGGCTTCCTCGTCCCGCCCGGCACCGCCGACGCCTGGGACCTCCCGGGCAGCGCGTGTACGCAGTCCGACGGCCGGGGGATGCGCTTCGGCGACGCCGTCTCGCCCACCGCGGGCGCCACGGGCTGGCTGCTCCCGCCGGAGGCGGTCGGGCCGGTCACCGACCCCGAGGTGCTGCGCGCGGCGCTCGGCGAGGCGGCCCGGCTGATCGAGGCCGCGGACAACTGCCGCTGACCGCTCCCGGCCAGCCGGCCCGCACAATGGGGTGGTGGCAGGCAAGGACAGGAACAAGGGCAGGCAGCGCGGGCGAGGCGGCGCGGAGGCGGTCGTCGGGCAGGTGGACGGCGGCCGGGCGGAGCTGGAGCCGGACCGCGAGCGCCCCGGCGCCTGGACCCTGCTGATCGACGGCGCCCCGCAGTCGCACGTCGACCTCGACGATCCCGCGTACCTGGACTTCTCCTACCAGCGGCGGATCGGCCACCTCATCGATCTCGTCGCGCCCGCCCGCCAGCCCCTGAACGTGGTGCACCTGGGCGGCGGCGCCTTCACCCTCGCCCGCTAC
This sequence comes from Streptomyces sp. A0592, assembly GCF_004795115.1. Lineage (NCBI taxonomy): Bacteria > Bacillati > Actinomycetota > Actinomycetes > Kitasatosporales > Streptomycetaceae > Streptomyces > Streptomyces sp. A0592. Next base: position 78,628 of record NZ_SSBM01000031.1, on the reverse strand, counting down.
ACCGCGGCGTCCCGCCCCCGCTCCACGCAGCAGGTCGTGGAGATCGACGCCGCCCTGGTGGCCTTCGTGCGGGAGCACCTGCCGCTGGACCCGCAGGCGCGGGTCCGGGTCCGGGCGGTGGACGCGCGGGCCGGCCTGGCCAAGGTGCCGGACGGCTGGGCGGACCTGGTGATCGCGGACGTGTTCGGCGGGGCGCGGACCCCGGCGCACCTGACGAGCACCGAGTTCCTGGACGACGTACGCAGGGCCCTGGCCCCCACCGGGTGGTACGTGGCGAACCTTGCGGACGGGCCGCCGCTGACCCACCTGCGCGGCCAGATCGCGACGGCGGCGTCCCGCTTCACGGAGCTGGCGCTGGCCGCGGACCCGGTGGTGTGGCGGGGGAAACGTTTCGGCAATGCCGTGCTGGTGGCGGCGGACCGGGAACTGCCCGTCGCGGAATTCACCCGGCGGGTCGCGAGCGACCCGCATCCGGGCCGGGTCGAGCACGGCCGGGCGCTCGCGGCCTTCGCGGGCGGCGCGGCCCCGGTCGCCGACGCCTCCGCGGTGGCCTCGCCGCAGCCGCCGTCCTCCGTCTTCCGCTAGTGCTGTGGCCGGGCAGGTTTGCCGGGTCGCGGTGTCCGGTGCGGTGGACCGCGAGGCGGAGGGCCACGGCCCGTACCGGACGTACTTGCGTGGTTCGACAACGCGGCGAGGTGCCGTGCCGGGCGTCGCGACACGGTGAACCTTTCCGGTCACAGCACTAGGCGGTCTCCGCCCGGCACGGCCGCAGCTCCCGTACGACCTGGGCGAAGGCGCGCACCAGCTCGTTGCGGTCCTCACTGGGCCACACCAGCGCCCACTGGGCGGCCGGGGCGTCGCGGATGGGGAGGTAGGTGATGTCGGGGTAGGGGAAGTACCGGGTGGAGTGCTGGTGCAGGGGGCTGACGACCTGGCCGTCGCCGACGAGGGCGAGGACCTCCTGCAGGGTGCGCGCGGTCGGCCCGCGTTTGACGAGGCGTCCGGCCGGTGTGCGTCTCGGTGTCAGCGACTCCACCCAGTAGGACGGCGCCAGGGAGCCGAGGTCGGCGACCCGGTAGCCGCCCAGTTCCTCCCACGCGACGGAGCCGAGGCCGGCCATGCAGGACCCGGCCGGGACGGCGAGGACGCGCTCCTCGGTCAGCACCACGGGGCCGACGGTGAGGTCGGATTCGGTGACCGGCAGCCAGAGGATCTGCGCGTCCACCTCATGGGCGCGGAGGGGGCCGAGCGGATCGGAAAGCCGGGACTCCACCAGCGCGACGGAAATGTTCTGATGGCGTGACCGGAATTCCTCGATCAACGGCCGGATCTCATGCCCCAGGGCTCCGAGGAAGCCGACCCGCAATACCCCGCCCGTTCCGCGGGCCGCTGCCTGTGCCCTTTCGATCGCCGTCCGGAACAGGTCCCGCGCGTGCGTGAGGTCCTCGCGCAGGCCGCTGCCGACGGGGGTGAGGCTCACCGTGCGGGTGGTGCGCTCGAACAGCGCCGCCCCGATGGCCCGTTCCAGCTTGCGGACGACCTGGCTGACCCGGGCCTGGGAGAGGTGCAGGCGCTCGGCCGTCCGCCCGAAGTGGAGCTCGTCCGCCAGCGTCAAAAAGACGTCCACGTCTCGCATTTCCAATGCCGTTCCCCCGCCTCACCGATAAATCTGGCTTATCGAATTGGGTCCAGACTCTACGTCGATCTTTCCCATGTCGCTTCGATAGCGTCCGTGTTGTCAGTCGAGCACGTTCGAAACGAAGGAGCCAGAAAGAATATGGGCAAGCTCAGCACGTTCGCCGCCGCGGCGGCTTCCGCGACCGCTCTCGTCGCCCTCGCAGGGGCCCCCGCCGACGCCGCGGGCGCGGCGTACAACACACGGCAGCTGACCCTCACGGCGAACCCGACCGCGGGCATGCCCAACGCCTGCGTGAGCCGTCAGATCTTCCTGGCGACCGGGACCTACAAGTGGTCGCAGGTCCTCGACGGCGCGCGCGTACCCAGCCGGGAGATCTACCTCGCCGCCGGCACCTACACCTGGGACGACTGCCTGGTCACCCGCGACGGGTACTACAACCAGTACTCCCACCTGACCAAGGCGGGCTCGTCGACGGCCACCCTGGCCGACACCAGCGAGCTGAGGCTGTCGGGGACCCACACCTTCGGATCGGAACTCGACCCGCGCTTCTGAGTCCGGGGGCCGACCAGAGCAGGGCCGGCGCCAACGGGGGTGCGGCCCTGCAGGGCCGCACCCCCGGGCCGCCTCAGGGGTCGACGATCTCGACCATCGGCGGGTGGTCGTGCCAGGTGCAGAACACCGACACCTCACGGCCGTCCCGGGTGAAGGTGACCCGGATCCAGAAGTCCTGCTTCCACACCTGCATCCGCCAGCCGGCCGCCGGCGTCGCCGAGACCAGCTCGGCCGAGGAGGCGCCGAGGGAGAAGGTGACCCGGCCGCCGGAGACCGGATAGGCCTGCACCTTCCCCGTGTCCTGGCCGTCCGCCTGCCGCCGGCCGTCCGGGGAGGCGGAGGGCTTCGGCGAAGGCGTGTCGGCGGAGGCTCCGGCGGTCGGTGACGCGCTCGGGCCGGGCGACTGAGAGGGCGAGGCCGAGGCGGACGGCGTCGGCGAAGGGGATCCCTGGGGCTGCGCGCGCTGGGTCGAGGAGGACAGCGGCTGCCCGGTCAGCGGTACCGCGAGCGGCCGGTCGTAGGCCGTGCCCGACATGACGGTGTGGACACCCCACCAGCACAGCGTCACCGCCGCCCCGGTCGCGAGCATCCACGCCATGGCATGCACAAGTCCTCTTCGCATCAGGGCACATACTGCACCACGCGTCACAACAGTGGCCCGACACCCCGTGCAGTCGCCCGGATGGACTACGGTGCGGCCCATGGCAAGTGTGCTCGTGGTCGAGGACGACCAGTTCGTACGTTCCGCCCTCATCCGGCACCTGACCGAGGCCTCGCACACCGTGCGGAGCGTCGGCACGGCCCTGGAGGCCCTGCGCGAGGTCGCGCACCACCGCTTCGACGTGGTCATCCTCGACCTCGGCCTGCCCGACCTGGACGGGTCCGAGGCGCTCAAGATGCTGCGCGGCATCACCGACGTGCCTGTGATCATCGCCACCGCGCGCGACGACGAGGCCGAGATCGTCCGGCTGCTCAACGACGGCGCCGACGACTACCTGACCAAACCCTTCTCCGTCGAGCACCTCTCCGCACGCATGGCCGCCGTCCTGCGCCGCGCCCGGGCCGCCGCCGGCGCCGAACCGCCCTCGCGCGTCCTGCGCGTCGGCGGGCTCGCCATCGACCCGCTGCGCCGCCAGGCCGAGCTCGACGGGGCCGTACTGGACCTCACCCGCCGCGAGTTCGACCTGCTGGCCTTCCTCGCCGGGCGGCCCGGGGTGGTCGTGGCCCGGCGCGAGTTGCTCGCCGAGGTCTGGCAGCAGTCGTACGGCGACGACCAGACCATCGACGTCCACCTGTCCTGGCTGCGCCGCAAACTCGGCGAGACGGCGGCCCGGCCCCGGTACCTGCACACCCTGCGCGGGGTCGGCGTGAAGCTGGAGCCACCGCAGTGACCGCGGTGACCGCGGTGACCGCAGCGATCGCAGTGCTGCCGCGATGAGATGGGCCCTGGTCAAGGTGTGCCTCGCGGTCACGGCCATGGTGGTCGTGGCCTTCGCCGTACCGCTCGGGCTCGTCGTCCAGGAGATGGCCAGCGACCGGGCCTTCTCCAACGCCGAGCGGCAGGCCGCCACCATCGGGCCGACACTGTCGATCACCACCGACCCGACGCAGCTGAGCAAGGCGGTGGAGTCCACGCAGATGGGCGCCGCCCGCCGGATGGCCGTCCACGTGCCCGCGATCGGCGACAGCCCGCCGGTGAGCATCGGTGAGGGCCGGGCCGGGGAGCGCGCCGTCGCCGAGACCCGGCGGATGGGGCGGGCCACGACGGCCAAGGTGTCCGGCGGCGGCTCGGCGCTGCTCCAGCCGACCGCGCTCGGGTCCGGGGACATCGCCGTGGTGGAGGTCTTCGTACCGGAGAGCGAGGTCAGCAACGGCGTCGCGACCGCCTGGCTGGTGCTGGCGGGCGTCGGACTGGCCCTGATCGTGGGCTCGGTCGCGGTCGCCGACCGGCTCGGCGCCCGGCTGGTCCGGCCGGCCGAACGGCTCGCGGACGCCGCGCACCAGCTCGGCGAGGGGCGGCTCGGGGCGCGCGTGCCGGAGGCCGGCCCGAAGGAGCTGCGCTCCGCGGCCGTCGCGTTCAACGCGATGGCGGACCAGGTGGTCGAGCTCCTCGCCAACGAGCGGGAACTGGCCGCCGACCTCTCGCACCGGTTGCGTACGCCGCTGACGGTGCTCCGGCTCAACACCGCCTCGCTCGGGGACGGCCCGGCCGCCGAGCAGACCAGGGCGGCGGTGGAGCAGCTGGAGCGCGAGGTCGACACGATCATCCGCACCGCCCGGGAGCAGCGCCCGGCCACCGGCCTGGTCGGGGCCGGAGCGGGATGCGACGCCTCCGAGGTGATCCGCGACCGGATGGACTTCTGGTCGGCGCTGGCGGAGGACGAGGGCCGCGAGGTGCGGCTCGCGGGAGTGGACCGTACGGTACGGATCCCCGTGGCGCGGCCCGAACTCGCCGCCGCCCTCGACGCCATGCTCGGGAACGTCTTCCGGCACACCCCCGAGGGCACCCCCTTCGCGGTGGACGTCCACGACGCGGGCGACGCGGTGATCGTGCTCGTCTCGGACGCGGGCCCCGGCATCTCCGACCCGGACGCCGCCCTGCGGCGCGGCAACGACGGCGGCCGGGACGGGTCCACGGGCCTCGGCCTGGACATCGTGCGCCGGGTCGCGGAGTCGACCGGCGGCGACGTACGGCTGGGGCGTTCGGTGCTCGGCGGCACCGAGGTCCGCGTGTGGATCGGCCTGGACGGCCGGAGCGCGGGCGGCCCGGGCGGGGGCAGGCCCGGGCGCGGCCGACGCGGCAACCGACGTAACCGGGGGCGCGCCACGCCGTGACCGGGGGCGCGCCTAGCAGGCGGGATGTCCTCGTCTCGGTACGGTCCGCGGCATGGACACCCTCATCTTCGGCGGGCTCCTCGCCACGCTGATCGCCATGTACCGGGAGACGTCCCGGATGGTCGTGCTCGGGGCGTGGTGGGCCATGCTCATCGCCGTCACCCTGCTGATGGCACACCACATCACCGGCAGCCTGGCCCTGACCCTGAGCTGGTGACCATGGCGACGATCGAGAGCCTCATCCCGGAGAGCACGCCCGAGGCCACCCAGCCGGGCAAGGTCCAGTACTGGTTCGCCTGCTTCTTCGCCGTCGCCTGGAGCGGCGTGGTGGGCGCCAGCCTCTTCCACGAGTTCGGGGCGCGCGAGTTCCCGTGCCCGCTCTGCGTCGTGCAGCGGATGTTCATGCTGCTGGCGGCGCTGGGAGCGGCGTACATCATCCGTACGGCGCTGCTGCGCGGCTCGGTGACGGGCCGCCACTACATGACGGGCTGGGGCCTGACGCTGATCGCGCTCATGGGCGGCTCCTTCGCGTCCTGGCGGCAGACGGCGCTGCACATCCTGCCGGGCGCCAAGGGGTACGGGGGCGAGGTGTTCGGCCTGCACCTGTACGTGTGGGCGCTGATCCTCTTCCAGGTGTCGGTGGTCGTCGTCGGCATCGCCCTGGCCACCGCGCACACGACGGCGGAGCACGGTGTTCCGGCGACTGCGCCGGGGCTGCTGCGCACGGCGGGGCTGTTCGCGCTCTGGCTCCTGGGCGCGGTCATCGTCGTGAGCATGGCGGCCGTATTCCTGGAGGAGGGCTTCCACTGGTTCCTCCCCGATGCCCCGAAGCGGTACCGGTTCTTCTCCGACATCGGGATCCTGGGCTAGGCCGTCTCTTGCGGATCGGACCGGAAGGAAGCAGAGATGCGCTACGCAGTCCTCGGCACCGGGATCGTCGGCCGTACGGTGGCCGCCCGGCTCGACGCGCTGGGCCACCGGGTCGCCATCGGGACCCGGGACCCCGGGGCCACCCTCGGCCGGGCCGAGTACGCGGACTGGCAGGAGGTCCACCCGGGGGTGGGGCTGGCCGGCCTCGCGGAGGCGGCCCGGGACGGCGAGGTGCTGGTCAACGCCACGGGCGGGCGGGTCAGTATCGCCGCGCTGACGGAGGCGGACGCCGCCCACCTGGACGGCAGGATCCTGATCGACGTCGCGAACCCGCTGGACTTCTCCGGCGGCTTTCCACCGGGCCTGGACCCGGTGAACGACGACAGCCTGGGCGAGCTGATCCAGCGGACGTTCCCGGGGCTGCGGGTGGTCAAGACGCTGAACACCATGAACTGTCAGATCATGGTGGACCCGGCGCGGGTCGCCGGCGAGCACCACGTCTTCGTCTCGGGCGAGGACGCGGACGCGAAGCGGGCCGTCCGCGAACTGCTGCACTCCTTCGGGTGGCCGGAGGCGAGCGTGCTCGACCTCGGCGGCATCGAGACGGCCCGGGGCACGGAGATGCTGCTGCCGATCTGGCTCCGCCTGATGGGCGCGCTCGGCCACACGGACTTCAACTTCCACGTCCAGGGCGCCTGACGGGGACGCGGGCCCTACGCCGCCGCCCGTCCCGCCGCCGCCCGGCTCGCTGCGCCCGTCCCGCTGTGCCGTCCCGTACGGGGGCGCACCTGTTGCCGTGCCCCCGGTCCGCGCCGAGGGTGGGCCGTGACGGAAGGAGCCACGCATGAGGGTCATGCTCAGGGCGCACATGGACACGGCCGCCACCAACGAGTCCGTAAGGACCGGCGGCCTCCCCCGGGCCATCCAGACACTGATGGAGCGCGTGAAGCCGGAGGCGGCCTACTTCGGGCTGCACGAGGGCGTGCGCTCCTGCTGGATCGTCTTCGACCTCCAGGACAGCTCGCTGATGCCGTCGTTGATGGAGGACCTCTTCTTCGAGTTCAACGCCGAGGTCGAGGTGGCCCCCGTCATGAACGCCGATGACCTGGTGAAGGGCCTGGCCGCGATGAAGTCCTCGGCGTAGGGGGCGCCCCCTCCACGGAAGACCCTGCCGGCCGCTGCCGACGGGGTCTTCGGGCTTCGCCGAGGTGGAGCCTCACCGGCCCGTGTCGGCGGCTTTTCCTCCGCGGAGGAAACGCGCCTTGCTGAGCGCCAGTGCGCAGGCTCCGGCCAGGAGGAACGTCGCCACGTATTGCGCCCAGGTGACATCGTGCAGGGCCCGGTTGGCCAGGACGAGCACGACGCCCCAAGCGAGAGTGAATGCGATCTTGGCCATGATGTTCCTGCCGCGGGAGAGAGCTGCGGGACAGCCGGTTTCCTGACTCGCGGAGCACCTGATGGGCAAGGATCATTCCTCGCTGATGGCCCCCTGAGCAGGCACTTCCTCGCCATTCTGTTCATCTGCCGTGGGACATCGGGTACGCGCGGTCCCCCGGCCGGTTCGTCACGGGGTGCCGCGTCGGCTCTTCGCGCGTGGCGGCAGGGCCGAGGCCAGGGCGAGGACCGCGGAGGCGGCGACCGCGGCGCAGGAGACGGCGAAGGCTGCCCGGTGGCCGTGGGCGGCCGCCAGGGGACCCGCGACGGCCGCGGCCAGGGCCTGGCCGAGGATGAGGCCGCTGCCGATCACGGTCATGGCCTCGCCCATCCGCTCCGCCGGGCCGGCTCGTTCCACCAGCCCGAACAGGGCGATCAGGTGCGGGGCCACGGCCAGGCCGATGCCCGCGACCGCGAAGGCGGCCGCCCACAGCCCGGACACCGCGAGCAGCGGAAGCGTGAGCAGGGCCTGGAGGGCAATCGTCCACCGCAGTCGCGCGGCCAGGTCCGCCGAGCCGGGCCGGGCGACCGTGGCGAACCCGGCGATCGAGCTGGTCACGGCCATGGCGGCCCACACGGGCCCGGCCGCGCCCGCCTCGCCCAGTGACGCGGCGAGCGCGTTGACGCCGGTGTTGGCCCCGCTCCACGCGGCCCCCTGCAGCACGGCCATCGTGAACAGCAGGGCCAGACGGGGCGACCACAGCCGTACGCCGGCCCGCCCGCCCGGGGCGCCGGCGGTAGGGGAGCCGGCGGCCGGGCCCGGAGCGGTCGGGTGTACCGCGAACAGGGTGCCGAACACCAGGATCAGCCCGGCCGCGAGGACGAGAGCCGAGGCAGGGTGCACGGTCACGGCCAGGATGCCGGCCAGCGCGGGGCCGACCATGAAGCCGACCTCGTCCAGGGTGGTGTCGAAGGACAGGGCCGATCCGAGCAGCCGCTTGTTCCCACCGGCCAGCCGCGCCCAACGGGCCCTGGCCAGCGGGCCGACCTGCGGGACGGTGAGACCGGCCGCGGCGGCCGGCGCCAGGAGGGCGGCCGGCGGCAGCCCGCCGAGGACGGCCGTGACGAGGGCGAGCAGGACGGCGGCGTTGGCCGCGCAGGCGAGGAGCAGCACGGGGCGGTGGCCGCGCAGGTCGGCGAGCCGGCCGATGACGGGGCCGCCGAGGGCCTGGCCGAGCCAGAGCGCGGCGGCCACGGGGCCCGCGTCGCCGATGCCGTGGCGTTCGGTGATGAGCGTGAGCGTTCCGATGGGGCACAGCGCGGCGGGGAGCCGCGCGAGGAACGCGTGGAGGGGGAGGGCGCTGCCGCCGAGGGCGAACACCGCGCGCAGGCCGCCGGGCGCGGCCCGGGAGCCGGGTGGCGGGATGGGCGCGGATGTGGGCGGGGGCGCAGGGGTGGCTGCGGATGAGGGCGTGGGCTGGGACACGGACAACCTCCGACCGCGCGCCGACCCTCCCGTTTCTCCGGCGCGCGCCGTTGCCCGTTGTCCCGGACCGTAGTGCCGCAGCGGTCCCCGCGGAAGCCCTTCCGCAGCCCGTTCCGCAGTCGGTTCCGCAGCCCGTTCCGCAGTGCGTCAGCCGGGCTCGCCGGAGGTCAGCCGCTTGGCCTGGGCCCGCCCTACCTCGGCGGCACGGTGCAGGTAGTCGGCGATGACGGCGAGTTCGGAGTCGGAGTAGCTCTCCAGAACGGCGCCGAAGGCGCGGCCCGGGGTGTCCCACGCCGCGCCGATGCGCTTGCGGGCCTCGGGCGAGAGGGAGACGAGGGAGCGGCGGCGGTCGTGGGGGTCGGCCTGGCGTTCGACGATGCCCGCCTTGACCATCCGGTCGACGAGGCGGGTGGCCGAGCCGGAGGTCAGGCCGGTGAGGCGGGCGATGTCGCCGGTGCTGACGGGGCCGGGCTCCATGTCGAGGAGGGCGACGCACTGCATGTCGGTGGGGTGCAGGCCGACCGAGTCGGCCATCGCCTGGTTGAAGAGGGAGTAGTCGGCGTAGTGCCGCTGGCTTTCGATGACGATGCGCGCGAGCAGCTCGGCTCGGCTCCACTCGTCACCCGTACGGGGGGAATCGGTTGACATCGGATTCTCCGTGCTCCAAATTTATCTGTGTGACGCAGAGGATGTGTAGTGCAGAATCTGTGTCGCGTAGTCATCCTAGCGTCAGTCCGCACCCTTCCAGCATGAGGAACCAGTCATGTCCATTCTTGTGACCGGCGGCCGCGGTGCCGTCGCCCGCGGTCTCGTCGGCCTCCTCGCCGCCCGCGGCATCCCCTACCGACTCGGTTCCCGTGAGCGCGGCACCCCCGATGCGGTCCACTGCGATCTCACCGATCCGGCGACGTATCCCGGTGCCCTCGCCGGAATCCGCTCCGTCTTCCTCTACGCGGAGGCGTCCGGCATCGAAGCCTTCGTCAAGGAGGCGGTCGCCGCCGGGGTGGAGCACGTCGTGCTCCTGTCCTCCTCCTCGGTGCTCGCCCCGGACGCTGCCGACAGCCCGCTGTCGGCCTCCCACCTCGTGGTCGAGCAGGCCCTGTCGGCCTCCCCGCTGCGCACCACCCTGCTGCGGCCGGGGTCCTTCGCGAGCAATGCCCGGGGCTGGGCCTGGTCGCTGAGGTCGGGCCGACCGGTCCACCTGCCCCACCCCGGCGCCCACTGCGACCCCGTGCACGAGGCCGACCTCGCCGAGGCTGCCCTCGCGGTCCTCACCGATCCGGCCCTGGCCGGCCGCGCGTACACGCTGACCGGCCCGCAGTCGCTGACCTTCGCTGCCCAGCTCTCGATACTGGGCGAAGTCCTCGGCCGGGCCATACCCTTCGAGGCCGTCTCGGCCGAGCGGTGGAAGGCCGAGGTCGACGGCTACATACCCGGCCCCTACGCCGACGCGCTGCTGGACTACTGGGCCTCCACCGACGGCCTCCCGGTCGAGCTCACCGGCGCCGTCGAGCAGCTCACCGGCCACCCCGCCCGCACCTTCAGGACCTGGGCCGAGGACCACGCGGACGCCTTCGCGTGACCTCGGACCGGACTCCCGCCGCCGCGGACTTCGGCCGGCGCGGCGGCTACATGGCCCCCTTTCGGGCCAGTCGGGCGTACCAGTGGGCGCTGGAGCGCGGCGTGCGGACCTGGGTGTCGTAGTCGACGTGCACGATGCCGAAGCGTTTGCTGTATCCGTAGGACCACTCGAAATTGTCCAGCAGCGACCAGAGGAAGTAGCCGCCCACCGGGGCGCCGTCCGCCAGCGCGCGGTGGATGGCCGTGAGGTGTGCCTCCAGGTAGGAGATGCGCTGCGGGTCGTCCAGGTCCGGGGCGTAGGCCGCGCCGTTCTCCGTGACCATCAGCTGCAGGCCGGGTGCCTCGCGGGTGAAGCGCATCAGCAGGTCGTACAGGCCGGTCGGGTCGATCGACCATCCCATGTCGGTCTGGTCGCCCGGCGGCTGGTGGAAGGCCACCGTCTCCGCGGCGGGCCAGGGGGAGTGGGAGGTGGCGCCGTGGCCGTCGGCGCGCGGGCCGTTCCCGTCCGGGGCCGCGGACACCACCGCCGGCGTGTAGTAGTTCACGCCGAGGAAGTCCAGCGGCTGGCGAATCAGCGCCTCGTCGCCGGTGCGGACGAACGACCAGTCCGTCAGGGAGGCGGTGTCGGCGAGGAGGTCCTGCGGGTAGGCGCCGTGCAGCAGCGGCCCGGTGAAGATCCGGTTGGCGAGTGCGTCGATACGGCGGGCGGCGTCCAGGTCGGCCGGCGAGCCGGTCAGGGGCCGTACCGCGCTGGGGTTGAGCGCGATGCCGATCCGGGTGCGCGCCGGCAGGGCCGCCGCGGCCAGGCCGTGGGCCAGGTTGAGGTGGTGGGCGGCGCGCAGCGAGTCGGCGGGCGAGGTGCGGCCGGGCGCGTGCACCCCCGAGGCGTAGCCGAGGAAGGCGCTGCACCAGGGCTCGTTGAGGGTGGTCCAGAGCTCCACGCGGTCGGCGAGGGCGTCCGCGACCTGACCGGCGTACTGGGCGAAGGCGTAGGCGGTCTCCCGCTCGGGCCAGCCGCCGGCGTCCTCCAGCTCCTGCGGGAGGTCCCAGTGGTAGAGGGTCACGCAGGGCCGGATGCCGTGGGAGAGCAGCTCGTCGACGAGCTTGTCGTAGAAGCCGATACCGCCGGCGAGGACGCGTGGCCAGGACACCGAGAACCGGTAGGAGCCCAGCCCCAGTTCGGCCATGAGGGCGACGTCCTCGCGCCACAGCCGGTGGTGGTCGACGGCGACGTCGCCGGTGTGGCCGCCGTACACCTTGCCCGGGGTGCGGCAGAAGGTGTCCCAGATGGAGGGCCCGCGCAGTGCGGCCGCGCCCTCGATCTGGAAGGCCGCCGTGGCCGTGCCCCACAGGAACCCGTCGGGGAAGCGGAGCTCCCCGCCCGGATCCGTCGCGTCCGACGTGTGTGCCGTGTGCGTCGGGGTGTCAGTCATCCCTTTACCGCTCCCTGCATGATGCCGCCGACGATCTGGCGGCCGAAGACGATGAACACCACAAGCAGCGGGAGCGTGCCCAGCAGCGCACCCGCCATGATCACGGACTGGTCGGGGATGTACCCCCGGCCCAGGCCGGTCAGGGCCACCTGGACCGTCGGGCTGCCGTTCTGGGTCAGCGCGACGATCGGCCAGAAGAAGTCGTTCCAGGACATGACGAAGGTCAGCATCCCCAGCACCGCCATCGCCGGCCGGGCCGCCGGGAAGACCACGTGCCACATGACCCGCAGGGAGCTGGCGCCGTCCGTGCGGGCCGCCTCCACCAGTTCCGTCGGCAGCGCGTGCACCAGGTACTGGCGCATGAAGAACACGCCGAAGGCGCACACCAGGGAGGGCAGGACCACCGCCTGGAGCCGGTCGGTCCACGACAGCTTCGCGATCAGCATGTACAGCGGCACCACGCTCAGCTGCGGCGGGATCAGCATCGTCCCCACCACCATCCCCATCAGCATCCGGCGTCCGCGGAAACGGAGTTTGGCGAAGGCGAAGCCCGCCAGGGTGGAGAAGAGGACCGTCCCGACGGTGACGGTGCCCGCCACGATCACCGTGTTCAGCAGGGCCGTGCCCATGTTGGCTTCGGTCCAGGCGATCTGCAGGTTCCGTCCCAGGTTCCCGCCGAACCAGAACGGTGGCGGGGTCTGGGCCAGGCGCGTGTTGGTACGGGAGGCCGCGATCGCCGTCCACACCAGCGGGAAGAGCGAACCGGCGGTGAAGAGGCCGAGCACCACATAGGTGAGCCGTCCCGCGCGCAGCGATCTCATCGCGAGTCCCCCCGTCCGCGCAGCAGCCGGGCCGCCCCGGCGATCAGCAGCAGGATGAGGAACATCGCCCAGGCGATCGCCGAGGCCCGTCCCAGGTGCAGGTTCACCCAGCCCTGCTCGTACAGGTACAGCCCCAGTGTCTGGAACTGGTGGTCCGAGCCGCCCGTCGCGCCCGCCCCGCCGTTGAACAGCAGCGGCTCACCGAACAGCTGGGTCGCCCCGATCGTCGACACCACGCAGGTGAAGAGGATCGTCGGCCGCAACGAGGGCACCGTGACGTGCAGGAACTGCTGCCAGCGCGAGGCCCCGTCCAGTGCGGCCGACTCGTACAGCTCGCCCGGTACGGCCTGCATGGCCGCCAGGTAGATCAGCGCGTTGTAGCCGGTCCACCGCCAGATCACGATGGTGGAGACCGCCAACTGCGAGGCGAAGGTGCCGTTCTGCCAGTCCACCGCCCCGAAACCGACCGCCGAGAGCGCCCAGTTGATCATCCCGTAGTCGCGGCCGAAGAGCAGCACGAAGACGAGCGTGGCCGCCGCCACCGAGGTGGCGTACGGGGTGAGCACGGCGACCCGGAAGAACGCCGAGCCCCGCAGCCGGTAGTTGAGCAGATGGGCCACGCCCAGCGCGATCGCCAGCTGCGGCACCGTCGAGAGCAGCCCGATGGTGAGCGTGTTGCGCAGCGCGTTCCAGAAGAACTCGTCGTCCCACAGCCGGGTGAAGTTGCGCAGGCCCACCCACGTCATGGCGTCCGGGTCGGTCAGCTCCACCTGGTGCAGCGCGGCCCAGCCCGTGTAAAGCAGCGGGAACAGCCCGAAGGCGGCGAAGAAGAGGAAGAAGGGCGCCACGAAGGCGTACGGGCTCCAGCGCAGGTCCCAGCGGTAGCGGCGCGAGCGCCACACCTGGCCCGGCCGGCCCCGGCCGCCCCCCTCCGCCGCCGCCCGCTCCGGGGCGGCGGCGGAGGGGGACAGGAGTGCCGTCTCGTCCGTCACCGGCGCCTCACTGGTCCAGGGCGTTGTCGATGGCCTTCACCGCGGCCTCCCAGCCCTCCTGCGGGCTGCGGCCCTTCTGGTCGACCTGCAGCATCCCGATGTCCGCCAGGTTCTGCGCGATCACCAGGTCCTTCGGGCCGACCACCGTCACCGGCACCCCCTGCGCCGCCTTCGAGAAGATCTCACCGATCGGCGCGCCGCCGAAGTACTCGTGCTTCGCCCCCGACACCGCCGGCAGCTTGTAGGCGGCGCTCGCGCTCGGGAAGCTGCCCCGCTTCTCGAAGAGCTTCGCCTGCTGCTCGGGGGCCGTCAGCCAGGCCGCCAGCTTCGCCGCCGCCTCGGCGTTCTTCCCGGCCTTCGGGACCACCAGGAAGGAACCGCCCCAGTTGCTGGGCTTCGGCGCCTGCGCCACGTCCCACTTGTCCTTGCCCGCCGGACCGGCCTTGTCCTGGATGTAGCCGAGCATCCACGCCGGGCAGGAGACCGTTGCGAAGGCGCCGTTGGCGAAGCCCTGGTCCCAGCCCGGGGTGAACTGCTGCAGCTTCGCGCTGAGTCCCTCGGTGGCGAAGGACGCCGCCAGGTCGAAGGCTCCGCGCACCGCCGGGTTGGTCTTGTAGACGACCTTGCCCTGCTCGTCGTAGAACCGCTGGGCGCTGCTGCCCGTCACCGCGGCCATGACCCCCGACGCCGAGTCCACGAAGGACTTGCCTTCGCCGGCCTTCGCCTTGTAGGCCTTGCCCGTCTCCAGGTACTTGTTCCAGTCGCCCGCCCACAGCGCGCCGACCGCCTCCCGGTCCGAGGGCAGCCCGGCAGCCTCGAACAGGTCCTTGCGGTAGCAGATGCCCTGCGGGCCTATGTCGGTGCCGAGGCCGACCGTGGCCCCGCCCTTCGCCGCCGGCGCCGTGCCCTGCGCCCACTTCCACGGCAGGTACGCGGCCTTGTCCACGCCGGACACCTTGCCCAGGTCCACCAGCTTGTCGGCCTGGGTCGCGGTGATCTCGGCGATGTTGTTGACCTCGACGGCCTGGATGTCGGCGAGCCCGCTGCCCGTCCCCAGGTGCGTGAGGAGCTGGGGGTAGTAGTTCTCGTTGCGCTCGATGGAGGTCTGCTCGATGCGGATCCCCGGGTTCTGCGCCATGTACTCGTCGTAGAGCCCGGCCTCCTGGAGGCCGAAGGCCCCGAAGACGCCCACGGTCAGGGTGGTCTGGCCTTTCCCGCCGGCCGAGGGGCCCGCCTTCGGGTCCGTCTCGGGGTCCTGTGCGCACCCCCCGAGCAGCAGCGCGGCGGCGCCCATCGTGGCGACAGCCGTGACGAGGGTTCTTCGGGCTCGTGCTCGGGCCGGGGACTGGGCTCGCATGGGTTCCTCCCTGAAGGGTGGGCGACAACGTGGGGGTGTCGTGTGACACAGTGTGGGAGCGCTCCCACAGTAGTCAAGGGGTAGATTCACAACCGGGAGGAAGCCATGAACGGGAACGGGCGCAGCGGGGGACGGCCGACCCTGGAAGAGGTCGCGGTACGCGCCGGAGTCGGGCGCGGCACCGTCTCCCGGGTGATCAACGGGTCCTCCAAGGTCAGCGAGCAGACCAAGGCCGCCGTCGAGGCGGCCGTGACCGAGCTGGGGTACGTGCCGAACCGCGCGGCCCGCGCCCTAGCGGCCAACCGCAACGACGCCATCGCCCTCGTGATCCCCGAGCCCGAGGCCCGGTTCTTCGCCGAACCGTACTTCTCCGAAGTGGTCCGCGGGGTCGGGGCCGCCCTCGCGGAGACCGACATCCAGCTCGTGCTCACCCTGGCCGGGAGCGACCGCGAGCGACGCCGCCTCGCGCAGTACCTCTCCGGGCACCGCGTCGACGGCGTGCTGCTGGTCTCCGTCCACGCCGGGGACCCGCTCCCGGAGCTGCTGGCGGAGCTGGGCATCCCGACGGTGATCAGCGGCCGGCGCTCGGCGGCCGAGACGCTGCCCTGCGTGGACTCCGACAACCTGGCGGGCGCCGCCGAGGCAGTGCGCCACCTGCTCGACCGGGGGCGCCGTACGATCGCCACGATCACCGGCCCGCTGGACGTCTACGGAGCCCACTGCCGGCTCGACGGCTACCGGCAGGCCCTGGCCGCCGCGGGCCGCCCCGTCGACGAGAGGCTGGTCGCGGTCGCCGACTTCACCGAGGAGGGCGGCCGCCGGGCCATGCGCGAGCTGCTGGAACGCAGCCCCTCGCTCGACGCGGTCTTCGCCTCCTCCGACGTGATGGCGGCGGGCGCCCGTCGGGAGCTGCGCGCGTCCGGGCGCCGGATCCCGCACGACGTGGCCCTGGTCGGCTTCGACGACTCGGTGGTCGCCCGGCACATGGACCCGCCGCTGACCAGCGTCCGGCAGCCGATCGAGGAGATGGGCCGGACCATGGCGAGGATGCTGCTGGAGCGGGTCTCGGGCCGGCGGGGGAGCGCCGGGGCGGCGGGCGGGCCGGCGGTCGTCCTGCCGAACCGGCTGGTGGTCCGGGAGTCGTCCTGACCACGCCCGCCCGGCGACATGCAGAAGGCCCCGGTCCGCTTCCGCGTACCGGGGCCTTCCCGCAGGGTGAGTGACGGGACTTGAACCCGCGGCCACCTGGACCACAACCAGGTGCTCTACCAACTGAGCTACACCCACCATGTCCGGTCGGAAAACCGACCGGCCGAAGAAAAGGGTACAGGGTTCGGGAGGGTGCTCGCTCCACCGTTTCCCCGCACCCCTCTCCGGAGTGATCGGGCAGGTCCGCTACGCGCCCGGCGCCGTGTGCTTGGCCGCGATGCTGCGGGCCGTGTCCGAGTCGGGCCCGGGCTGCGGCACGAAGACCGCCTCGCGGTAGTAGCGCAGCTCGGTGATGGAGTCCTTGATGTCCGCCAGCGCCCGGTGGTTGCCGTTCTTCGGCGGGCTGTTGAAGTACGCCCGCGGGTACCAGCGGCGCGCCAGCTCCTTGACCGAGGACACGTCCACGATCCGGTAGTGCAGGTAGCTCTCCAGCGCGGCCATGTCGCGCAGCAGGAAGCCGCGGTCGGTGCCGACCGAGTTCCCGCAGAGCGGCGCCTTGCGCGGCTCCTTCACGTGCTCCCGCACGTACGCCAGGACCTGCGCCTCGGCGTCGGCGAGGGTGGTGCCCGCGGCCAGCTCGTCGAGCAGTCCGGAGGCGGTGTGCATCTCGCGGACCACGTCGGGCATGGTCTCCAGGGCCGCGTCCGGCGGGCGGATCACGATGTCCACGCCTTCGCCGAGCACGTTGAGCTCCGAGTCGGTGACCAGCGCGGCCACCTCGATAAGTGCGTCGTCCGTCAACGAGAGCCCGGTCATCTCGCAGTCGATCCACACCATGCGATCGTTCATGTGTCCCACCTTATGCGGTCCCCTGCGGAGCGGACCGCATATGCGGAAGGTCCCCCATCGGCGGTGACCGATGGAGGACCTTCGCTGTCGTACCCGTTGTGGGGGTTACGCGTGTTCCCGCAGGACCCGGTTCGGGGCGTACAGCTCCGTGACCGTGGGGCCCGCCGCGGCCAGGGCCGCCGCCGCCCGGTGGGGCTGCGGAGTGCGCTGGTGCGGCACCGGTCCCGTCGAGATCTCCGCCACCTGCGCGACGTCGGCCTGCGGCCGGCGTGCCCGGTAGGCGGAGCGGTATGCGGCCGGGGAGGACCCCAGCTGCCGTCGGAAGTGACCGCGCAGGGCGACCGGCGAGCGGAACCCGCAGCGTCCGGCGACCTCGTCGACCGAGTAGTCGGAGGTCTCCAGCAGCCGCTGGGCCTGGAGCACCCGCTGCGTGATCAGCCACTGGAGCGGCGCGCTGCCGGTGAGCGAGCGGAACCGCCGGTCGAAGGTGCGCCTGCTCATGTAGGCGCGGGCGGCCAGCGTCTCCACGTCGAACTGCTCGTGGAGGTGTTCCAGCGCCCAGGCGACGACCTCGGCCAGCGGGTCGGCGCCGATCTCCTCCGGCAGCGACCGGTCGAGGTAGCGCTCCTGGCCTCCCGTGCGGCGCGGCGGCACGACGAGCCTGCGGGCCAGGGCCCCGGCCGCCTCGCTGCCGTGGTCGGTGCGCACGATGTGCAGGCAGAGGTCGATTCCGGCCGCCGTGCCCGCGGACGTGAGCACGTCGCCGTCGTCGACGAACAGTTCGCGCGGATCGACGTGGACGGACGGGTAGCGCTTGGCCAGCGTCGGCGCGTACATCCAGTGCGTCGTCGCGGGCCGGCCGTCCAGCAGACCGGCGGCCGCGAGCACGAAGGCCCCGGTGCACAGTCCGACGATCCGGGCTCCCTCCTCGTGCGCCAGACGCAGTGCGTCGAGCGCCTCCGGAGGCGGTGGTGAAGTGATGGAGCGCCAGGCGGGAACGACGACCGTGCCTGCCCGGGCGATCGCCTCCAACCCGTATGGCGCGGTCAGTTCGAGTCCGCCGGTGGTCCTGAGCGGACCGTCCTCACCGGCGCACACGAGCAGTCGGTAGCGTGGAACTCCCGCGTCCTGCCGGTCAATGCCGAACACGGATAGTGGAATGGAGCTCTCGAAGATCGGTCCGCCGCTGAAGAGCAGCACCGCGACGATCTCCCTGCGGCGACGCCCCGCGAGCTTCCTGCCGGCGTCTGCGACGACGGCGGTGGAATCCTGGCTCATGGCGCTAAGCCCCCCTTGGGTGTCGCGACTCCTTGGTCTGGTCGCACCTGCACGTTTCCCCTCGGCCTTGCACGTGGATCCCCCGCCGTAAATACATGATCGAATCTACTGCGTCCCGTGGTGTCGGCGTGACAAGTTCAGCACGCAGCGCTATGTCGACTTCTCAACTTGGCGAAAAGCATTCGATCAGGAAGGGTTCCACTCCGCTACCCGGGTGGGAAGCGCGCATCGTGGCTGTGGCTAGTACCAGTAGGGCCAAAACGCCCCCCGGCGAATGTCGTCGCTGGTGGTGGGCGGGTCGGGCGGACATTCCGGCAAGGGGGGCAACCTGCCGGGAAGTTGGCTGAAAATATGCGGGTGTGGGTGTGCGAATGAGTCAGTCGTGCGGGGAGGCGGAGTCGGAGGTGCGGCAGCTCCGGCGGCCCGCGGGGCCGCCGCGCGAGTGCCGGCGGCGGGGCGCCGACGGAAGCCGCTCCTCCGCCCGGACCCGGGCCGCGGTCCGCTCCGAGTGCCGCAGCAGGACCAGGCAGGCGGCCGTGACGACGAACAGGCCGAGCGTGGCGACTGCCGCCCCGCCGAAGGAGGTTCCGTAGACGACGAGGACCACCGGGACGAGCAGGCAGCTGAAGGCGGCCCAGCGCACGACGTCACCCGCGGGGTCGTCGTGCGGGTGCCCGGAAGACTGCACGGACGGGTGAAGCGGTGGACGGGGAGAGGCGGTGAAGTGCGGGCTCGGGTCGGGGAAGTGGACGGACTGGGTCGGCTGAGCTGGCTGGACGGGGTGAACCGGATGGCCGGGCACGGCGTACTCCCTGCGGGCTCTTCCTGAACGGTCGGACGCATGTCCAACGCCGCCCGGCGGGGCTCGGTCACTGCGCGCACGGGTGGCAACTCCCCGTCTCGTCACTGGCTGTAGGGGACAGCGGCCATTGCCAAGGCGCGCTCGCTCCGGCATGCTCCCTGGGACGCTCTCCAAGTGCGGCAAGCCCTGTGCAGGACAGGAGTGTCGCCGTACCCTGGTGGGTATGGGCTTGGGAAGATGCTTCCCGGACAGAGCTCCGTCACACTGCGTCGCCGATATCGCCCCTGTTGCTTCCTCCAAGGACCTCTTCGCCGAGATACCCATGGCCGGTCACGAATTCTCCGAACCCGCGGACCGCAAGCGCAAACGGCTCGCCGACCCCGCGTCGGCCGCCGAGCTGCGCGCGGTGGAACAGACACGCTCACCCTGCGACCCGGCCTTCCGGCACGGCGTCGTTGTGGGATTCGACGGATCGACGTCCAGTGAGCGCGCGCTCGCGTACGCGATCGGTATGGCCCGCCGCTCCGGATCGGGTCTGATCATCGTCCATGTCGCCAACCGGCTGCCCACCACCGTGTGGGCCGGCTGCGAGCCGCCCGTCTTCGTGGACGTGCCGGACCACCGCACCGAGGTGCTGGGACTGGAGCTCGCCTGCGCCGACTACCTGGCCGAAGTGCCGTGGATCCTGGTCGAGCGCGGTGGTGACATCTGCCATGAGCTGGAGGAGGTCGGCCGGGAGTATTCGGCCGACGCCATCGTGGTCGGCTCCACGCACGGGATCGTGGGCCGGATCTTCGGCTCGGTGGCCGGGCGGCTCGCCAAGCGCGCACAGCGACCGGTTGTTGTCATTCCGTGACCGGTTGTTAAGTCGATTGTGCGGTTGTGCCCTCGTGTAAAGGGTAGATAAATGCTGCTGGGACGCAGCAAACAACTGCAGATCGAAGGGAGCCCGCCGTGGACAATGGTGTCTCTGCGGGAAGCACGGCCTCGACTTCGACCCTCGGGAACATCGCCCTGGGTCTCACCCTTCTCGCATTCGGTATCGGCCACACCGGTGTCATCGACGGTGTGACCGCTGCCAGCTCCGTGTCGCTCGCCACCTACGTCGGCGGTCTGGCCCTGTTCGTGCTCGGACTCCTGGAGTTCCGCGGCGGCAACGGCTTCAACGGCACGGCGTTCGCGGGCCTCGGAGCCTTCTGGTTCACCTGGGCCGCGGGAGCCGACGGAAAGGTTTCGGCAGATGCCGCCGGAACGTTCCTCGTCCTGTTCGCCCTCCTCGGCATCACCCTCACCGTGGGGGCCGCGAGCGGTCTCTTCGGCCAGGGCGTGTACGGCCTGTTCACCCTCTCCCTGCTGCTCCTGGCGATAGGTGCCTTCGCCGACAACAGCATGCTGGCCAAGGTGGCGGGCTGGGCGGCAGCGGTCGGCGGCCTCCTGGCCTGGTACGGGGCCACGGCGGCCCTGGCGCACTGGCCGATGGCCTTCGGCAGGGCCGGGCGCAGCGGCGCGGTCGCGGCGAGCTGAGCACGACACGCAAGAGCCCCCGTGCGCGGTGCGCACGGGGGCTCTCGTGTGTCTCCCGGGTGTCCGGCGACAGCCCGGGGCTGCTACTCGACGGTGACCGACTTCGCCAGGTTGCGCGGCTTGTCGATGTCCCGGCCCATGGCCAGGGCGGTGTGGTACGCCAGCAGCTGGAGCGGGATGCCCATGAGGATCGGGTCCAGCTCGTCCTCGTTCTTCGGGACCACGATGGTGTGGTCCGCCTTCTCCTGCTCGCGGTGGGCGACCGCGAGGATCCGGCCGCTGCGGGCCTTGATCTCCTCCAGGGCCGCCCGGTTCTTCTCCAGCAGGTCGTCGTCCGGGACGATCGCGACCGTCGGCAGCGAGGGCTCGATCAGGGCCAGCGGGCCGTGCTTGAGCTCGGAGGCCGGGTAGGCCTCGGCGTGGATGTAGGAGATCTCCTTCAGCTTGAGGGAGGCCTCCAGCGCCACGGGGTAGCCGCGGACCCGGCCGATGAACATCATCGACTTGGCCTCGGCGAACTCGGCCGCGAGCTTCTTGATGTCCTCTTCGCCGTCGAGGATCTCCTGGATCTGGCCGGGCAGCTTGCGCAGGCCCTCGATGATCCGCTTGCCGTCGGTGACCGAGAGGTCCCGGATGCGGCCCAGGTGCACGGCGAGCAGCGCGAAGGCCACGACCGTGTTGGTGAAGCACTTGGTGGAGACGACGCAGACCTCGGGGCCGGCGTGCACGTACACGCCGCCGTCGGCCTCGCGGGCGATCGCGGAGCCGACCACGTTGACGACGCCGAGGACGCGGGCGCCCTTGCGCTTGAGCTCCTGCACGGCCGCGAGCACGTCGTAGGTCTCACCCGACTGGGAGACCGCGATGTAGAGGGTGTCGGGGTCCACGACCGGGTTGCGGTAGCGGAACTCGGAGGCCGGCTCGGCGTCCGCGGGGATGCGGGCCATGCCCTCGATGAGGCCGGCGCCGATCAGGCCCGCGTGGTACGAGGTGCCGCAGCCCAGGATCTTGACCCGGCGGATGCCGCGCGCCTCGCGCGGGTCCAGGTTCAGGCCGCCCAGGTGGACCGTGTTGAAGCGGTCGTCGATCCGGCCGCGCAGCACGCGGTCGACCGCGTCGGGCTGCTCGGAGATCTCCTTGTGCATGTAGGTGTCGTGACCGCCCATGTCGTAGGAGGCGGCCTCCCACTCCACGGTCTCCGGGGTGGCGTTCGTCGTCGTACCGCTCGTGGTGTACGTGCGGAAGTCGTCGGCCTTGAGGGTGGCCATCTCGCCGTCGTTCAGGGTGACGACCTGGCGGGTGTGGGCGATCAGCGCGGCGACGTCGGAGGCGACGAGCATCTCCTTCTCGCCGATGCCGAGGATGACCGGCGAGCCGTTGCGGGCGACGACGATGCGGTCGGTGAAGTCGGCGTGCATCACGGCGATGCCGTACGTGCCGTCGATCGCCTTGACCGCCTCGCGGACCTTCTCCTCCAGGGTGTCGGCCTGGGAGCGGGCGATCAGGTGGGTGATGACCTCGGTGTCGGTCTCGGAGGCGAAGACGACGCCCTCGGCCTCCAGCTTGACGCGGAGCTCGGCGGCGTTGTCGACGATGCCGTTGTGGACGACGGCGACCTTGTTCTCCGGGTCCAGGTGCGGGTGCGAGTTGACGTCGCTCGGGGCGCCGTGCGTGGCCCAGCGGGTGTGGGCGATGCCGGTGGTGCCGGCGAAGCGCTTCGGGACCCGGGCCTCCAGGTCGCGGACGCGGCCCTTGGCCTTGACCATCTTGAGCGCGCCGGCCTTCGGGCTGTTCACGACGATGCCCGCGGAGTCGTATCCGCGGTACTCCAGCCGTGCCAGGCCCTCCAGCAGCAGCGGTGCCACGTCACGCTTTCCGATGTAACCGACGATTCCGCACATACGGTTCTGCCCCTCCTGAAGTTCGGTTCGTTGCCCGTCGTCCGCCCGCGGCCGCTCCTGCGGCGGCCGGTCAGCCGTAGACGATGCGGCGCAGCTGCCGGAGCGAGAGCTCCGGAGGCGCCACCGCGCGGTGCGGCAGCTCGGCCGCGATCCGCTCGAAGATCTCCGCGTTCACGGCTCCGCCGGCCTGCAGTTCGCGGTGGCGGCGGCGGACGAAGTCCTCCGTCGTCTCGTCGAAGTAGGCGAGCACGTCGAGGACCACCCGGGCCGCTTCGCCCCGCTGCAGCGAGGTGCTGCGCACCAGGTGTTCGACGAGGTCGTCATAGGACGGGCGGCGGTCGAGCACCCGTAGATAGTGACGTCTTCAGTCGCCCAACGCAAAGATCCTGCCCGATTCCGGGCAGGATCCTTCTGGTCTGGACCAGTGGAATGGGTGCATCCGGTCAGAATCTGCGCAAAACGGACTGCTTCGCCGCGGCGAACTCGTCGGCCGTGAGCACTCCCGCCTGGTGCAGCTCTCCCAGCTCCCGCAGCCTCCGCAGCAGGGCGTCGTGGTCCTCCCCGGCGCCGCCGGCCGGCGCGGCGAGCTCCTTCGGCGGGGCGTCCTCGACGGCCCGTTCCTGCGCCGGCGCGGCCGGGTGCGGCAGCCGCAGCGCCACCGCCGCGGCGACCAGCGCCATCAGCGGGTCCTTCTTGAAGCCGAACAGCTCCACCGTGTACGGGTCGTACTTGGGCGCGGCGGGCTGCGCGGCACCGGTCAGGCTGAAGCGGAGCCAGCCGTTCTCCAGCCCCTTCGCCGGGGCCCACTCCACCGTCCGCAGATCCGTCACCCGGAACTCGCGCGGCCCCCCGGAGCGCTTGGCCTCCTCGGTCGTCCAGTTCCACTCCAGTGCGATCCGGTCGCCGTCGAAGGTGACGGTCCCGTCGCCCGCGCCCACTGCCATCGGCACGGCGGGGCCGGGCAGCAGGTAGGTCGCCGAGGGGCCCGGATCCACCTGCTCCAGCAGCAGCGCGTTGCGCACCGCGTCCACGAAGTACTCCGCGACCCCCGTGCGGTCCGGCTCCACGCTCAGCCGGTACGGGTCGGATGCCTCCGGCAGCCGACCGCCCGTCACCTGCGTCAGCGGGTCCGCCCCCTCGCGCAGCCGCAGCCGCAGCCGCCCGGCCTTGCGGCCCGGCTCGTAACTGACCCCCGCGAGCGCGCGCAACGGCACGACCACCTCGCCCAGGGTCTGCCGCAGCAGACCCACCCCCTTGTCCCGGCCGGGCACGATGCGCACCGCGTCGCCGTCGAACGTCCAGGTTCCGTCCTTCTGGATGATTTCCGCCATTCGGCGATTCTCCCACCGCACACGGCAGGCCAGTTGGCCTATACCTGGGCACATGAGAGTCCTGCGACGCGCGCTCGGCACCCTCCTCGTCCTCGGTGCCGTCTCCTGCACCGCCGCCCGCGGCGACGACGCGAGCGCCGGTGACGACCCGCCCGCCGTCCTCGCCCCCTTCGAACGGCTCCTGCCGGCGCCGGTCTCCGCGCGCGCCGCGGGCCCCGGCTACTCCTTCGGGCCCGCCACGGTCGTGCGTACGGGGCCGGGCGCGGGCGAGGAGGTCCGCCGGGTCGGCGAACTCCTCGCGGAGCAGCTGCGCGGCCCGAGCGGGCTGCCGCTGCCGGTGGTCGAGGGGGCGCGGGGGGACGGAATCCGGCTCAAAATCGACGCGGGGGCCGAGGGGGTGGGGGAGGAGGGGTACCGGCTGACGTCCGGGCCGAGCGGGGTCGACCTCGTCGCGCGGACCCCGGCCGGCCTCTTCCGGGCGGGGCAGACCCTGCGCCAGCTGGTGCCGGTGGCCGGGCCCGGGACGGTACCGGGCGGCACGGTCACCGACCGGCCGCGCTTCGCCTACCGGGGGGCCATGGTCGACATCGCACGGCACTTCTTCACGGTGGAGCAGGTGAAGCGGTACGTGGACCAGCTCGCCCAGTACAAGATCAACACGCTCCACCTGCACCTCACCGACGACCAGGGGTGGCGCCTGGCGATCGACTCCTGGCCGCGGCTGGCGCAGTACGGGGGCGCCGGCGAGGTCGGCGGCGGCCCCGGCGGCCACTGGACCAAGGACGAGTACCGCGAGCTGGTCGCGTACGCGGCCGAGCGGTACGTGGACGTGGTCCCCGAGATCGACATGCCGGGGCACATGAACGCGGCCCTGGCCTCCTACGCCGAGCTGAACTGCGACGGGAAGGCGCCGCCCCGGTACACCGGGATCAAGGTCGGCTTCAGCTCGCTGTGCGTGGCGAAGGAGCGGACGTACGAGTTCGTCGACGACGTGCTCGGCGAGCTGGCGGAGCTCACGCCCGGCCGCTACCTGCACATCGGCGGAGACGAGGCGCACGCGACCCCGGCGGCGGACTACGCGGCCTTCATGGACCGGGCGCAGGAGGTGGTGGGCCGCCACGGGAAGACGGTGGTGGCCTGGCACCAGCTGGCGTCGGCGCGGCCGGCGCCGGGCGCGGTCCTGCAGTACTGGGGCCACGACAGGACCTCCGCCGCGGACCGGTCGGCCGTGACGGCGGCCGCGAAGGCGGGGCACCCGCTGATCCTGTCCCCGGCGGACCGGGTGTACCTGGACATGAAGTACGAGGCGGCGACGAAGCCGGGGCTGTCCTGGGCGGGCTACGTCCCGGTGGCGCGGTCGTACTCCTGGAACCCGGGGGCCTACCTGGCCGGGGTGGCGGAGTCCGCGGTGCTCGGGGTGGAGGCCCCGCTGTGGACGGAGAACGTCGCGACGCGGGCCGAGTGGGAGCTGATGGCGTTCCCGCGGGTACTGGGCCTGGCGGAGCTGGGCTGGTCCCCGGCGGCCGCCCTCGACTGGACCACGTACGGCCGCCGCCTCGCCGCGCAGGCGCCCCGCCTGGACGCCCGGGGCATCGGCTACTTCCGCGCCCCGGACGTTCCGTGGGCGCGGTGAGCCCCGGGTCCCGGCCGCGGACATGGCGAAGGCGCGACCGCGAAGAGGGCCTTTGACTTCGCGGTCGCGCCGTCACACTGGCGGGGCGGGGCGGGTGCCGAGGGACCGTCCCGACGCCCGCCCCGCCCCGTGTCTCACCGCCGGGCGAAGGCCGCGACGGGGTTCTTGAGGTTGCCGATCAGCTGGAGCGCGGCGGACGGGTCGGAGAGGTCGACCATCTGCTTGTTGTTGCGCAGCTGGAGGCGGTTGAGGCAGGACAGCTGGAACTCCTCCGCGAAGAAGTCGTAGCGCTCGAACTTCTCCGCGAGGGCCGGCATGGAGTCCTGGTAGTCGTGGGCGCAGTCGGCCACGGCCTGCCAGAAGGTGTCCTCGGTGCAGATGCCCTCCGTGACGAGGATGGAGGACAGGAAGCGGAAGAAGCAGTCGAAGACGTCGGTGAAGATCGACAGCAGCTTCATGTCCTCCGGGACGTCCGCCCGGATCCGCTCGACCGCGGGCGGCAGCACCGCGTCCGCGTCCATGATGACGATCTCCTCGGCGATGTCCTTGAAGATCGCACGCTGGACGACGCCGTCCTTGATGACCAGGATGGTGTTCTCGCCGTGCGGCATGTACGCGAGGTCGTACTGGTAGAAGCAGTGCACCAGCGGCAGCAGGTAGGCGCGCAGGTACGGCTTCAGCCACTCGGCCGCGGTGAGGCCGGACTCCTCGATCAGGGCGCCGACGAACGACTTGCCCTCGGCGTCCACGTGGAGGAGCGAGGCCATGGTGGCCAGGCGCTCGCCGTCCCCGAGGGAGTTCACCGGGGATTCGCGCCACAGGGCCGCCAGCATCTTGCGGTACGGCGAGTAGCGGTCGGTGGCGCGCTCGTACTGCAGGTGCCGGTAGCCGATGGCCGCGCGCTCGCGGATGATCGAGAAGTCGACGGCCTGCAGGACCTCGTCGGACTCGATCAGCTGGTGCAGCCAGTCGTTGATGGCGGGGGTGGCCTCCATGTAGGCGGCCGAGAGGCCCCGCATGAAGCCCATGTTCAGGACGGAGATGGCCGTCTTGACGTAGTACTTCGTCGGGGTGGTGGTGTTGAAGAAGGTACGGATCGACTGCTGCGGGAGGTAGGCGTCCTCGCCCTCGCCGAGCAGCACCAGGCGGCGGCCCGCGATCTCCGCGGCGAAGGTGATCGTGGTCTTGTTCCACCACTGCCAGGGGTGGACCGGGAAGAGCAGGTAGTCCGCCGGGTCCAGGTCCAGGGAGCGCAGCTTCGCGGCGAACAGGTCCACGGCGGCGTCGCCCAGCTCGGCGCGCATGAAGCTGTCGTGCTCCAGGCCGGCGCCCGCCGTGAAGGTGGCGACGTCCTTGTGCGCGGCCGCCCAGATCAGGTGGACCGGGCTCGCGGCCTCCGGGGCGTACGCGTGGTACTCGTGCACGCCGAAGCCGAGCCGGCCGTTGTTGGCGACGAAGCAGGGGTGGCCCTCGGTCATGCCGGTCTCGATGTCCTGGAAGGAGGACTTGGCCAGCACGTCGGCGGGGATCTGCGGCTTGGTGTACTTGAAGGCCGAGCCCGCCAGCGTGGAGGAGATCTCCTCCAGGTAGACCGGCAGGACCTCCGCGCTCAGCCCCAGGGTCTGCTGGAACTCGATGTGGAAGTCGATGGCGTCCAGCGGCAGGGACTGCCCGTCCCGCAGCCGGGTGATGGTGACCTCGTCCACCGACCAGTGGTCCAGGACCTGGCGGGAGGCGTCGAAGTGGTACTCCACCGCGCCGTCGTCGGAGACGACCGAGTAGCGGTCGCCGCCGAGGGACACGGGGGTCAGCAGGCGCTCGTGCGCGAACTCGGCGAGGGCCTTGCGGACCAGGGCGCGGTTGGCGCGGTCCCACAGCTCGGGGGAGAGGTGGGAGACGGCGTCGGAGAGCCTCATATCGACGCCCCCTGGGCGATGCCGGTGGCGGCCTCGAACTGCTCGCGGGTGCAGAAGCTCAGCAGCGCTTCCTTTTCCGGCTTGGTGACCTGCCGCTCCGGCCGGAAGCCGACGGCCTCGTTCAGCGCGTGCACGGCGGTGTTGGCGACGTCCGGCTCGACCACGACGCGGACGGTGGCCGGGTCGGCGAAGATCGCGGCCATGACGGTCGTGATGACCGCGCGGGTGAACCCGTGCAGCGGCCGGTCGCTGGGCGCGACCAGGAAGTGCATGCCGACGTCGCCGGGCCGGGCGTCGTACAGGCCGACCAGCTCCAGCTCGCTCGGGTCGTAGGTCTCCATCAGGAAGGCGGGACGGCCCTCGTGCAGGCCGATGTAGGCCTGGTGGTGCTCGTGGGCCGTGATGCGCATGTACTCGCGCTCGACGTCCGGCAGCGAGGCGTCCTGCATCATCCAGAACGAGGCCTTGGGGTGCGTGACCCAGCCGTGCAGCAGCTCCGCGTCGGCGAAGGGGTCCAGCGGGCGGATCGCGAAGTCCCCGAGGACCGCGTCCGTCCGGGAGTAGAGGGTGTCGGTGGTGCTCATGCGTGGGTGCCTTCCGGGGCGGCGAACTGCTGGAACGCGATGGACTTCTCGACCTTGTAGTACTCGCGGCCGAGCAGCTCACCGACGATGTACGCGTTGCGGTACGCGGCCATGCCCAGGTCGGGGGAGGTCAGGGAGTGGTTGTGGGTGGTGCCGTTCTGGAGGTACACCCCGCGGCCCGTGGTGTCGACGCTGTAGTTGCGGGCGGCGTCCAGGCGCCCGCGGCCGTCGAAGTTGAGGCGGTCGCGCACCGGGTCGAGGAAGTCCGGGGTCCGGTACTTGTAGCCGGTGGCCAGGACCAGGCCCTCGGTGGTGAGGGAGAAGTCCCGCTCCTGCTCCTCCTGGCGCAGCCCGAGGGTGTAGGTGCCCGCGGTGGTGTCGTAGGCCGTGCTGTTCAGCGAGGTGTTGGTCAGCAGGGTCGTCGGCACGGCGCCCGGCATGGAGATCCTCTTCTGGTAGAGCAGGTCGAAGATGGCGTTGATCAGGTCGCCGTCGATGCCCTTGAAGAGGTTCTTCTGCTGGGTCTCCAGCCGGTAGCGGGTGTCCTCCGGGAGGGCGTGGAAGTAGTCCACGTACTCGGGGGAGGTCATCTCCAGCGTCAGCTTCGTGTACTCCAGCGGGAAGAAGCGCGGGGAGCGCGTGACCCAGTTGAGCTGGTAGCCGTACACGTCGATCTCGGCGAGGAGGTCGTAGTAGAGCTCCGCGGCGCTCTGGCCGGAGCCGATCAGGGTGATGGACTTCTTCTTCTGCAGCTCCGCCTTGTTCGGCATGTAGGCGGAGTTGTGCAGGAAGTCGCCGCCGAGGCCGGCGCAGGCCTCCGGGACGTGCGGCGAGGTGCCGGTGCCCAGGACCAGGCGGCGGGCGCGGTGGGTCTCGCCCTTGTCGGTGCGGACCTCGTAGACGCCGGCCCGCTCCTCGTAGGTGACCTCGGTGACGGAGGTCGAGTACAGGACGTTGTCGAGGCGGTCGGCGGCCCAGCGGCAGTAGTCGTTGTACTCGGCGCGCAGCGGGTAGAAGTTCTCCCGAATGTAGAAGGAGTACAGCCGGTCCTGGTCCTTCAGGTAGTTCAGGAAGGAGAAGGGCGACGTCGGGTCGGCGAGGGTGACCAGGTCCGACATGAAGGGCGTCTGCAGGTGTGCGCCGTCCAGGAACATCCCCGCGTGCCACTCGAAGTGCGGCTTCGACTCGATGAACAGGCCGCTCAGCTCGTCGATCGGCGCGGTCAGGCAGGCCAGTCCCAGGTTGAAGGGACCGAGGCCGATGCCGATGAAGTCGAGGGGCTCAGTGGTGGACGGCAAGGGATTCTCCCAGGAACTGCTCGGCGTGTGCGGCGAGGAGGTCGAGGACGGCAGCGATGTCGGCCGTCGTGGTCTGCGGGTTGAGGAGGGTGAACTTCAGGTACTGCTTCCCGTCGACCTTGGTGCCCGCGACGACGGCCTCGCCGGAGGCGAAGAGCGCCTTGCGGGCGTGGAGCTGGGCCTCGTCGAGGAGTTCCGCGGGAACGTCGTCGCCGGGCAGGAAGCGGAAGACCAGGGTGGAGATCTGCGGCTCGACGACGACCTCGAAGCGCGGGTCGGCCGTGATCACGCCGTAGCCGGCGGCCGCGAGGTCGATGACCTCGTCGAAGAGCGAGCCGATGCCGTCGGCGCCCATGATGCGCAGCGTCATCCAGAGCTTGAGGGCGTCGAACCGCCGTGTGGTCTGGATGGACTTGTCGACCTGGTTCGGGATCCGCTCCTCGGCCATGCGCCGCGGGTTGAGGTAGTCCGCGTGGTACGTGGCGTGCTTGAGGGTGTCGCGGTCGCGGACCAGCATCGCGCTGGAGCTCACGGGCTGGAAGAACGACTTGTGGTAGTCGACCGTGACCGAGTCGGCGTGCTCGATGCCGTCGAGGAGGTGCCGGCGGGTGGGGGAGACCAGCAGTCCGCAGCCGTAGGCGGCGTCCACGTGCATCCACGCGGAGTGCTCGGCGGTCAGGCGGGCGATCTCGGGGAGCGGGTCGATGGACCCGAAGTCGGTGGTGCCGGCGGTGGCGACGACGGCCATGGGGAAGAGGCCCTCGGCGGCGCAGTTCTCCAGCTCCAGCGCGAGGACGGAGGTGTCCATCCGCCGGTTGCGGTCCACGGGTACGGAGATGACGGCCTCGTAGCCCAGGCCGAGCATGGCGGCCGACTTCTGCACGCTGAAGTGGCTGGCCTCGGAGGTGAAGATGCGCAGCTTCGGGAGGAGTTCGGCCTTGGTCAGGCCGATTCCGGCGCCCATGGCGCGCTTCATGACGATGCGGCAGGCCTCGTCGCGGGCCAGCAGCAGGGCGTGGAAGTTGGACTGGCTGCCACCGGAGGTGAAGATGCCGTCCGCCTTCTCCCCGAGGCCGATGCGGCGCGTGGTCCAGTCGATGAGGCGGCGCTCGATGAGCGTGCCGCCGATGGACTGGTCCCAGGTGTCGAGGGAGGAGTTGACGGCGGCCATGACGGCCTCGCCGACCACCGCGGGGATGACTACCGGGCAGTTGAGGTGGCCCAGGTAGCGCGGGTGGTGGAAGTAGACGGCGTCGCGGAGGTAGACGTCCTCCAGCTCGGCGAGCGCGGCGGAGGAGTCGCCGAGCGGGGCATCGAGGTCGATCCCGTTGATGACCGGGGCGAGTTCGTCGACGGATATACCGGTGTGGGGCCGTTCGGTGGTGGCGAGCTTGGCGGCGACGCGGTCGACGCCCTCGGTGACAGAACGACGGTAGATATCCGCGGTCGTCTCGTTCAGCAGATGCTGGCGCATCAACTTTCCTCCGGGCAGGGGGGAGAAGGGGAGGGTGGGGTGTGTGATGTTTAGGTTAGCCTAACCTAAGCGGAATGGCCAAATGAAGATGGACCCTGGGTTCGACCAGGGCCCATCTCGAACTGCTGTGGAGGGAAGCGGAGCTGACTACAGCTCGGACGCGGGGTCCTCGCTGGGAGCCTTGCCCGCATACGCCTCGGCGAGGAGCTGCTCCTCGCTCGCGCCGAGCCGCCAGTAGCCGGTGAAGCGCACCGAGCGGCGGTCGACGGATCGTTCCTGCACGAAGTGGCGGCGCACCGCGCGAACGGTGCCGGCCTCGCCGGCCAGCCACACGTACGGGGCCTCGGCGACCGGCGGCTGCGCCGCGCGGACCGCCTCCAGCACCCGCCCGGTCCGCTCCCGGCCGTCGCCCTCGCGCACGATCCACGTGATGTCCGCGTCGGCGAGCGTGTCGAGTGCGAGGCGGTCGTCCTCGTGCGGGACCTCGAACCAGGCCCGGACCCGGGTGCCCGCCGGCAGCCGGTCCAGGATCGCGGCCGCGGCCGGCAGGGCGGTCTCGTCCGCGTACATCCAGACCGCGTCGGTGCCGGCCGGGGCCTGGAAGCGCACGGACTTGTTCTCGGCGACGGCCGGGCCGATCGCCATGATCCGGCGGCCGGCGCTCGCGCGCCCGGCCCAGTGGGAGGCGGGGGAGGAGTCCCCGTGCAGGACGAAGTCGATGTCGACCTCGACCGCGCCGGCGTCGTCACGGCGCTGCTCGCGCACGGTGTAGGAGCGCATCACCGGCCGCTCCTCGTCCGGCATGCCGCGCCAGGCGGCGAACCAGGTGTCCTCGTCCGTGGACGGGAGCACGGTGTGCTCCTGGCCGGACGGGGGCAGGAAGAGCGACAGGCTCTGGTCGAAGCCGCCCGATCGGAAGCCCGCGAGGGACTCCCCGCCGAACGTGACCCGCAGGAACGAGTGGCCCAGGCGGCGCGTGCGGAGCACTTCGAGCGTGAAGAAGCGGAAGTGCGCCACGGCCGGGGCGTCGGACGCGGTGGCGGTCATGCGAAGGTCCCCCTGGGAGTCGGTACGGCCTCGGACGTGCCCGAGGGCGTGTCCGAGGACACGCCCTGGAGGCGGGCGCCCGGGGTCACCGGGCGCCGCGCGTGGGTCAGGAGACCTTCTTGGCGTTCTGGAGGGCCTTCGCGAAGTCCTCGAGGATCTGCGCGCACTTGTCGTACGAGAAGATCGGCTCGGTGGTGCGCGGGGCGATCTGGCCGGCCTTCACGGCGGGCATCTCGGCCCAGGTGGCCTTGGCCTTCAGCTCCTCCGGCTGCAGGGTGCCGGTGCGGTTGTCGAGCAGGACCAGGTCGGCCTTGTACTTGCCGGCGTTCTCCCAGCTCAGGCTCTCGAAGAAGCCGCCCTCGTCGAGCTTCTCCGGGGTGATGAACTCGACGCCCAGGGACTTGAAGTACTTCAGGTCGGCCGAAGTGTCCGGGGTGGAGGCGTAGAACAGGTCGGCGGAACCGGAGCCGACCAGGACCTTGATGCCCGGGTTGGCCTTGACGGCCTCGCGGACCTTGGCGGACGCGGCCTCGAAGCGGGCCTTGCCGTCGACGGCGGCCTTGGCGTTCATGTCGGCGCCCAGCGACTTGGCGAGGTCCGCCGTGCGCTCCAGGGCCTTGTCCATGGACACGTTGCCGCCGACGCCGATCGCGGCGGCCGGGGCGACCTTCAGGATCTTGTCCTTGGAGGCCTCGGGCACGTACCAGTAGGAGCCGTCCCAGGTGTTGGTGACGAGCAGGTCGGGCTGGAGGGCGGCGTACTTCTCGACGTTGAACTCGTCGTAGACGTTGCCGAGGATCTCGACCTTGGAGATGTCCATCGAGCCGGCCTGGACGTCGGGCTTGCCGTCGGCGGTCTTGGTCGGGCCGAAGACGCCCTTGACCGAGACGCCGTAGTCGTACAGCGCGGCGGCGGTGCCGGTGAAGGCGACGATGTTCTTCGGCGTGGACTTGGTGCTGACGTCCTTGCCGAGGTCGTCCTTGAAGCTCCAGGCACCGGAGGACGCGGACGCGGAGCTGCCCTTGTCGCCGTCACCCTTCGCCGTGTCGGCGCCGCCGCACGCGGCGAGCGTGGCGACGAGACCGAGGGCGCCGCCCGCGGCGATGAAGCCGCGACGGGTGAAGGAGGAGCTGCGGGACTTGGGCATAGTCGATGTCCGTTTTCGTGCGTACCGGGGCGGCCACCAGCGTGCCGTTCGTGGGGAAGGTTAGCCTAACCTTGGCCGAAAACGGTAAGGGGGCCCTTAGTTTTTTCGGGCCCCCTCCCATCACCCGCGCTCGCGCGGGCCCTTGGACTAGCCGCCGAAGCCCAGCTCGCGGGCGATCAGCATGCGCTGGACCTCGCTGGTGCCCTCGCCGATCTCCAGGATCTTGGAGTCGCGCCACATGCGCGCCACCGGGTACTCGTTCATGAAGCCGTACCCGCCGTGGATCTGCGTCGCGTCACGGGCGTTGTCCACGGCCACCGTGGAGGAGTACAGCTTCGCGATCGCCGCCTCCTTCTTGAACGGCTCGCCGGCCACCAGCCGGGAGGCCGCGTCGCGCCAGCCGATGCGGGCCATGTGGGCGCGCATCTCCATGTCCGCCAGCTTGAACTGGATGGCCTGGTTGTCGCCGATCGCCTTGCCGAAGGCGTGACGCTCCCTGGCGTACTTCACCGACTCGTCCACACAGCCCTGCGCGAGGCCCGTGGCGAGCGCGGAGATGGCGATCCGGCCCTCGTCGAGGATCCGCAGGAACTGGGCGTAGCCGCGGCCCTCGTCGCCCACCAGGTTGGCCAGGGGGACCCGTACGCCGTCGAAGGACAGCTCACGGGTGTCCGAGGAGTTCCAGCCCACCTTGGAGTAGGGGGCGGCCACCGTGAAGCCCGGCGTGCCGGACGGGACGATGATCGAGGAGATCTCCGGGCGGCCGTCCGCCTTGCGGCCGGTCACGGCCGTGACGGTGACCAGGCCGGTGATGTCCGTACCGGAGTTGGTGATGAAGCACTTCGAGCCGTTGATGACCCACTCGTCGCCGTCCTTGACGGCGGTCGTACGGGTGCCGCCGGCGTCCGAGCCCGCGCCGGGCTCGGTCAGGCCGAAGGCGCCCAGCACCTCGCCGGAGCACAGCTTCGGCAGCCACTCCCGCTTCTGCTCCTCGGTGCCGAAGAGGTAGAGGGGCATGGCGCCGAGGGAGACCCCGGCCTCCAGGGTGATGGCGACCGAGGAGTCGACGCGGGCCAGCTCCTCCAGGGCGATGCCCAGGGCGAGGTAGTCCCCGCCCATGCCGCCGTACTCCTCCGGGAAGGGCAGGCCGAACAGGCCCATGCGGCCCATCTCGGCGACGATCTCGTAGGGGAACTCGTGCCGCTCGTACAGGTCGCCGATCTTCGGGGCGACGACGTCGTGGGCGAACGCCTCGACAGTACGGCGGAGTTCCTCGTGCTCAGGGGTGAGCCGGTGGTCGAGGGACATGGTGTGACTACTCCTTGTGGGAGAGGGCGCGGACGGTACGGGAGGGGCTGGGGCGCCCCAGCTGTTCGGCCATCCACACGCTTGTGGCGGTGAGGGCGGCCAGATCGACCCCGGTCTCGATGCCGAGACCGTCGAGCATCCACACCAGGTCCTCGGTCGCGAGGTTGCCCGTGGCGCTCTTCGCGTACGGGCATCCGCCGAGGCCGCCCGCGGAGGCGTCGACGGTGGTCACGCCGTGCTGGAGCGCGGCGAGGGTGTTGGACAGGGCCTGGCCGTAGGTGTCGTGGAAGTGCACGCCGATGCGGTCGGTGGGGACACCGGCCTCGTTCAGCGCGGACAGCAGGGCCTGGACATGGCCCGGGGTGGCGACGCCGATCGTGTCGCCGAGGCTCAGCTCGTCGCAGCCGAGGTCGAGCAGGGCCTTGGCCACGGAGACGACCTGGTGGACGGGGACGGCGCCCTCCCAGGGGTCGCCGAAGCACATGGACAGATAGCCGCGCACGTGCGCCCCGCCCTGCCTGGCACGGGCCACGACCGGCTCGAACATCGCGAGGGACTCGGCGACGGTGCGGTTGAGGTTGCGGGAGGCGAAGGTCTCCGTGGCCGAGCCGAACACCGCGATACGGGTGGCCCCGAGCGCGAGCGCGCGGTCCAGGCCGCGCTCGTTCGGCACGAGGACGGGCAGCGCGGCGTCCACGTCGGCGAGCAGCGGGAAGAGCTGCTCGGCGTCGGCCAGCTGGGGCACCCACTTGGGGTGCACGAAGCTGGTGGCCTCGATCGTGGTCAGGCCGGAGGCGGCCAGGCGGCGGACGAACTCCGCCTTGACCTCCGTGGGGACGGCCGTCTTCTCGTTCTGCAGGCCGTCGCGGGCACCGACCTCGTGGATGCGGACCCGGGCCGGCAGGCCGGGGGCCGGGACGCTCATGGGCAGCCCGATCACGCGCTCTCCTCCTCGTCCGGGGTGACGACGGCCAGGACCTGGTCCATGGCGACGGTGGTGCCGGGGGAGACGTCGAGCTCGGTGACCGTGCCGGCGTGCGGGGCGGAGATGACGTGCTCCATCTTCATCGCCTCGACGACCAGCAGGCTCTGACCGGCCGTGACCTTGTCGCCGACGGCCACCTTGACGACGGTGACAGTGCCGGGCATGGGGGCGGCGAGGGTGTCGGCGCCGGCCCGGCCGGCGCCGCTGAGGTTCGCGACGACCGGGTCGTGGCGCTGGACGTGCCAGCTGTCGGCGTCCCGCCCGAGCCAGATCCCCTCCGGGGAGGTGGCGTGGCTGAAGCGGTGGGTGACGCCGTCGAGTTCGACGGTGACGGTGTCGGGGGTGCGGCTGACCGTCCGGCCGCGGGCCGGTGCGCCGCCCCCGGACCCCCGCGCCTCAATCGCCGGCGAGGCTGAATCTGTCCCGGCGGGGCCGGAAACGAGGACCTCGGTGTCCCCGCCCAGGGGGCGGGTGCGGACCTCCACCGGCTCCTGGCCCGGGAGGCGGAAGTGGTGGACCGTCCAGGCGGGGGTGCCGCCGAGGCGCCAGCCGTTGGCGGCGTCGAACGGATCGACCCACCCCGCCGCCCGCGGCTCCGGCGCGGTGCCCGCCAGCAGCGCCGCCGCCGCGTACACCTCGTCCGGGACCCCCTCCGGCAGGAGGGACGGGAGGTCGCGCTCGACCAGCCCGGTGTCCAGGTCGCCCGACACCACATCGGGGTGGGCGAGCAGGCGCCGCAGGAAGCCGGCGTTCGTCTGGACGCCCAGGATCACCGTGTCGGCCAGGGCCCCGCGCAGCAGGCGCAGTGCGGTGGCACGGTCGGGTCCGTGGACGATGACCTTCGACAGCATCGGGTCGTACGTCGAGCCCACCGGCACGCCGGCCGTCAGGCCGGAGTCCGTGCGGACCGCACCGCCCGCGGGCTCCGACAGGGCCAGGACGGTCCCGCCGGACGGCAGGAAGCCGCGCGCCGGGTCCTCCGCGCAGACGCGGGCCTCGATGGCGTGCCCGGTCAGCCGGATCTCGTCCTGGGTGACGGGCAGCGCCTCGCCGGAGGCGACCCGCAGCTGGAGCTCCACCAGGTCCAGGCCCGTGATCAGCTCCGTCACCGGGTGCTCGACCTGGAGGCGGGTGTTCATCTCCATGAAGTAATAAGAGGACGGGTCGCCGCCGGGGACGATGAACTCCACCGTGCCCGCACCGACGTACCCGCACGAGCGGGCCGCGTCGACCGCCGCCGCGCCCATCGCCGCGCGGGTCTTCTCGTCGAGCAGGACCGAGGGGGCCTCCTCGATGACCTTCTGGTGCCGGCGCTGGAGCGAGCACTCGCGCTCGCCGAGGTGGACCACGTTGCCGTGGGCGTCCGCCAGCACCTGGATCTCGATGTGCCGGGGCCGGTCCACCCACCGCTCGACCAGCAGGGTGTCGTCCCCGAAGGACGAGCGGGCCTCACGGCGGGCCGCCGCGATCTCCTCGGCCAGCACCGCCTCGTCCCGTACCAGGCGCATGCCCTTGCCGCCGCCGCCCGCCGAGGGCTTCAGCAGGACCGGCATGCCGATCTCCGAGGCGGCCGCGACGAGTTCGGCGTCGGTCAGCCCGCTGCCCGAGGAGCCGGGCACCACGGGCACGCCCGCCGCCTTCACCGTCTCCTTCGCGCGGATCTTGTCTCCCATCAGGGAGATGGCGGAGGCGGGCGGCCCGATGAAGGCCAGCCCGGCGTCCGTGCAGGCCTGCGCGAAGGCGGCGTTCTCCGCGAGGAAGCCGTAGCCGGGGTGGACGGCCTCGGCGCCCGTCCGCTTCGCGGCATCCAGCAGCCGCTCCACCGACAGGTAGCTCTCCGCGGCCGCCGCCGGGCCGATGCGGACGGCCGTGTCGGCCTCCCGTACGTGGCGGGCGTCCGCGTCCGCGTCGCTGAAGACGGCCACGGAGCGGATGCCGAGCTCCCGCAGGGTGCGGATGACCCGGACCGCGATCTCGCCGCGGTTCGCGACCAGAACAGTGCTGAACATCAGTGAGGTCCTCACGTCACATACGGAAGATGCCGAAGCCCGAGTCGCCCAGCGGGGCGTTCGCGCACGCGGTCAGGGCCAGTCCCAGCACCTGCCGGGTCTCCATGGGGTCGATGACCCCGTCGTCCCACAGCCGCGCCGTGGCGTAGTAGGCGTTGCCCTGCTCCTCGTACTGGGCGCGGACCGGGGCCTTGAAGGCCTCCTCGTCCTCGGCCGGCCACTCCTGGCCGGCGCCCTCGATCTGGTCGCGCTTGACCGTCGCGAGGACCGAGGCCGCCTGCTCGCCGCCCATCACGGAGATCTTGGCGTTGGGCCACATCCACAGGAAGCGGGGCGAGTACGCCCGGCCGCACATCGAGTAGTTGCCGGCGCCGTACGAGCCGCCTACCACCACCGTCAGCTTCGGGACCCGGGCGCAGGCCACGGCCGTGACCATCTTGGCGCCGTGCTTGGCGATGCCGCCCGCCTCGTAGTCGCGGCCGACCATGAAGCCCGAGATGTTCTGGAGGAAGAGGAGCGGGATGCCGCGCTGGTCGCACAGCTCGATGAAGTGCGCGCCCTTCTGCGCGGACTCGGCGAACAGGATGCCGTTGTTCGCGATGATCCCGACCGGGTGTCCGTGGATCCGGGCGAAGCCGGTGACCAGAGTCTGGCCGAACTCGGACTTGAACTCCTGGAAGCGGGAGCCGTCCACGACCCGCGCGATGATCTCGCGGGCGTCGTAGGGGGTGCGCGAGTCGACCGGGACCGCGCCGTACAGCCCGGCCGGGTCCACCTTCGGCTCCTCCGGGGCCTCGACCGACCAGGGCAGGGCCCCGCGCCCGGGCAGGGTCGCCACGATGTTCCGTACGATCCGCAGAGCGTGCGCGTCGTCCTCCGCGAGGTGGTCGGTCACGCCGGAGACGCGGGAGTGAACCTCGCCGCCGCCGAGCTCCTCGGCCGTGACCACCTCACCGGTGGCGGCCTTCACCAGCGGCGGGCCGCCGAGGAAGATCGTGCCCTGGTTGCGGACGATGACGGCCTCGTCGCTCATGGCCGGGACGTACGCGCCGCCCGCGGTGCAGGAGCCGAGGACGGCGGCGATCTGCGGGATGCCGGCGCCCGACATGCGCGCCTGGTTGTAGAAGATCCGGCCGAAGTGCTCGCGGTCCGGGAAGACCTCGTCCTGCATGGGCAGGAAGGCGCCGCCGGAGTCGACCAGGTAGAGGCAGGGGAGACGATTCTCCAGGGCCACTTCCTGGGCGCGCAGGTGCTTCTTCACGGTCATCGGGTAGTACGTGCCGCCCTTGACGGTGGCGTCGTTCGCGACGATCACGCACTCGCGGCCGCTGACCCGGCCGATGCCCGCGATGACCCCGGCGGCGGGGGCGGAGCCCCCGTACATGCCCTCGGCGGCCAGCGGTGCCAGCTCCAGGAAGGGCGAGCCCGGGTCGAGGAGGGCGTCCACGCGGTCGCGCGGGAGGAGCTTCCCGCGGGCGGTGTGGCGGGCGCGGGCCTTCTCACCGCCGCCGAGCCGGGCCGCGTCGAGCCGGGCGCGCAGGCCCTCGGTCAGCTCGCGGTGGGCGGCCTCGTTGGTCCGCCAGGCCTCGGACGCCGGGTCCGCGGCGCTCGTCAGCACTGGTGCCTGCTGCATCGGTCGAGCTCCCTTGCTCGTTCCACTTGCTCGGTACACGCTGTCACGCTGTTAATGAGCGTTAACGCTTCTGAGCTTTAGGTTAACGACCGCTAACGGCCCTGTCTAGAATGGTTTCCCATGACCACCAGAGCGGCCGCCCCGACCCGACGCGAGCAGATCCTCAGCGAGGCCGCCCGCCTCTTCGCCGCGCGCGGGTTCCACGGCGTCGGCGTCGACGAGATAGGGGCCGCCGTGGGCATCAGCGGCCCCGGCCTGTACCGGCACTTCGCGGGCAAGGACGCCATGCTCGCCGAGCTGCTCGTCGGCATCAGCGAACGGCTGCTCACCGGCGGCCGCCACCGGGTGGCGGAGGCGGCGGGAGACCCGGGCCGGGTCCTGTCCTCCCTCATCGACGGCCACATCGACTTCGCGCTCGACGACCGGGCGCTGATCACCCTCCACGACCGGGAGCTCGACCGGCTGCGGGACGCCGACCGCAAGCTCGTGCGGCAGCTCCAGCGCCAGTACGTGGAGCTGTGGGTGGAGGTCGTACGGGAACTGCACCCCGAGGTGGGCGAGGCGGAGGTACGGGTGGCCGTGCACGCGGTCTTCGGCCTGCTCAACTCCACCCCGCACCTGGCCGCCCTCGGCCGGGAGGCCGTGGAGTCGCTGCTGCGCAGGCTCGCGCACGGGGCCTTCGGGGCGCTGTCGGCATGACCCGGGGCGTCCGCCGACCGGAATGGACGCGCCGCCTCCGGCCCGGCGGCGGCAGAATGGCCCGCATGCCGAAGCCGATAGAGACGTCCGTACCCACCCGCGCCGAACTCGTCGACCATCTGGTCCGCACGCGGATCGCGGGGCAGGTCGCGACGCCGCGCGAGAACAACCTCTCCCACTACCGCAAGCTCGCCAACGGCGACCGGCACTACTGGCTCGGCCTGGAACTGGGCGACCGCTGGGCCGACGAGCAGGACGTGCTCGCCGTGATGGCGGAGCGCTGCGGCGTCGTGGACGACCCCGGCTTCCGCTACGGCCAGGACACCATCGACCCCGAACTGACCGTGGCCGGCCTGGACCGGCTGGCCGCGCGCCTGCGCAAGGCGGCGGCCGACCGGCAGAGCGTGCTGTTCGCCACCGGTCACCCGGGCGGCCTGCTGGACGTCCACCGGGCCACGGCGGCGGCCCTGCGCGCGGCGGGCTGCGAGATCGTCGTGATCCCGCAGGGCCTGACGGCGGACGAGGGCTCGGTGTGGCAGTTCGCGGACGTCGCGGTCCTGGAACGCGGCGCCACGCTGTGGCACACCCACTCCCCGGCCCCGATGGCGGCGATCCTGGACGCCCTCACGGCGGAGCAGCGCCCCCAGCCGGACCTGGTCGTCGCGGACCACGGCTGGGCGGGCTGCGCGGCACAGCGCGGCCTGGACGCGGTCGGCTACGCGGACTGCAACGACCCGGCCCTCTTCCTCGGCGAAGCCGAGGGCACCCTCCAGGTCGCCGTCCCGCTGGACGACCACGTCCGCGACCCGCGCTACTACGACCCGATGGTGGCGTACCTCCTCCACGCGGCGGGCCTGCACTGACGCCCCTGCTGCGCAGCCACGGCGAAGCCCCGGCCGGCCCCGCCGGACGGGGCGCGTTGTCAGTG
Organism: Streptomyces sp. A0592; assembly: GCF_004795115.1. Lineage (NCBI taxonomy): Bacteria > Bacillati > Actinomycetota > Actinomycetes > Kitasatosporales > Streptomycetaceae > Streptomyces > Streptomyces sp. A0592. The sequence goes on along the minus strand of NZ_SSBM01000031.1, from coordinate 38,193 downwards.
GGCGCCGTTAGCGTCGCCGCATGGTGAAGCCCCCGAAGAAGCACGATCCGCTGTCCGTCCTGGCCGATGATCCCCAAGGGCATTCCCTGGGGCTGGACCTGCCGCCGGGTGGGGTCGTGCGGAGGTCCGGGCGGCGCCGGTGGGGCAAGGAGCCCGAGCCGCTGGTGTGGGTGTCCGCAGACGCCGTGGGCGTGGGCGCGCTCGCCGCGCACCGCAGCCCGCAGCTCGCGGCCGCCGGACTGCAGGCAGTGCTGCTGCAGGACCGCCCCGGGCTGGAACGCTGGTGGCAGGACGGGGAGTGTGTGCCGGAGCGGATGTCCGACCCGGACGACCACCACGTCGAGCCCGTGCTGCGCGAGTTCTGGAGCAGGGTGGTGCCCGACCCCGAGGAGAGGGAGGAGGGCGAGGAGATCATCGCGCCCTTCGGCAGGGACTGGCCCGGGCTCGCGGTGGCCGGCCCGCCGGACGGTCCCGACGTCCCGGATCCACAGGCCGCGGCCTGTGAGCTGGCGGACGAGCTCATCGAGCAAGGACACCTTCCGACGCCCCGGCTCGCGCTGGTCCCCGCCGGCCGCGGAGCCGACGCACCCACCGTGCTGGGCTGGGGCGGCCCGACCAACTATGAGAACGACACCGCCCTGATCAGCGTGGTGCTCCGGTCCTGGGAGGACCGCTTCGGCGCCCGGCTCGTCGCCCTCGGATTCGACGAGCTCCACCTGTCGGTGGCGCTCCCGCCGCCCACGACCGCCCGCGCCCTGCCCGTCGCGGCGGAGCACTTCGCCTTCTCGCCCGACAACATCTGGCAGGGCTCCGGCAGCATCCGCGCCTACGCCGACGAGGCCGTCACCGGATGCGGCCACTGAGGGTTCTGGTGGGACTGAGCCGCCCGCCGCGGATCAGGCGCGCGGGATGCGGACCACGCCCTCCTGGATGACCGTGATCGCCAGGCGGCCGTCCTGGGTGTAGATGCGGGCCTGGCCCAGGCCCCGACCGCCGTGGGCCGAGGGGGACTCCTGGTCGTACAGCAGCCATTCGTCCGCGCGGAAGGGCCGGTGGAACCACATCGCGTGGTCCAGCGAGGCGCCGACCACGTCGCCCACCGCCCAGCCGCCGCGTCCGTGCGCGAGCAGGACCGCGTCGAGCAGGGTCATGTCGGAGACGTAGGTGGCCAGGCAGGTGTGCAGCAGCGGGTCGTCCGCGAGCTTGCCCTGCGTGCGGAACCAGACCTGCGAGCGCGGCTCCAGCGGTTCGCCGACCGTGCCCCAGGGCGGGGTGGTCGCGTACCGCAGGTCCACCGCGCCGCGCGCCTCCAGCAGCCGCTCGACGGTGCCCGGGTCGCGGAAGATCTCGCGGTACGGCGGCAGCGCCTGGAGGGCCGTCGGCAGGGACTCGGGGTCCGGTGCGGCCGGCATCGGGACCTGGTGCTCCAACCCCTCCTCGTACGCCTGGAAGGACGCGGAGAGGTGGAAGATCGGCTGCCCGTGCTGGACGGCGACCACGCGCCGGGTGGTGAAGGACCGCCCGTCGCGGATCCGGTCCACGGAGTAGACGATCGGCGCGCCGGAGTCGCCGGTGCGCAGGAAGTACGAGTGCAGCGAGTGCGGCAGACGGTCCGCGGGCACCGTGCGTCCGGCCGCGACCAGGGCCTGCGCGGCCACCTGGCCGCCGAAGACGCGCGGCACCAGGGAGGTGCGGCTGGTGCCGCGGAAGATGTTCTCCTCGATCTGCTCCAGGTCGAGCAGATCGAGGAGATCCGTCAGTGCCTCGTTCAAGGGGGCTTACAGGCCCATCGACTTGGCGATGATCGACTTCATGATCTCGCTGGTGCCGCCGTAGATGCGGTTGACGCGGTTGTCGGCGTACAGGCGGGCGATCGGGTACTCGTTCATGTAGCCGTAGCCGCCGTGGAGCTGGAGGCAGCGGTCGATGACGCGGTGCGCGACCTCGGTGGTGAAGAGCTTCGCGGAGGCGGCCTCGGCCGGGGTCAGCTCGCCGGCGTCCAGGGCCTCCAGGGCGCGGTCGGCGACGGCCTGGGCGGCGTCCACCTCGGCCTGGCAGGCGGCCAGCTCGAACTTGGTGTTCTGGAAGTGCGCGACGGGCTTGCCGAAGACGGTGCGCTCGGTGACGTACTGCTGGGCGAACCGGACGGCAGCGGCGGCCTGGGCGTACGCACCGAAGGCGATGCCCCAGCGCTCGGAGGCCAGGTTGTGGCCGAGGTAGTAGAAGCCCTTGCCCTCCTCGCCGAGCAGGTCCTCGACCGGGACCTTCACGTCGACGAACGCCAGCTCGGCGGTGTCGGAGGTCTTCAGGCCCAGCTTGTCGAGCTTGCGGCCGATGGAGTAGCCCTCGGACTTGGTGTCCACGGCGAAGAGGGAGATGCCGAAGCGGCGGTCGTCCTCGCTGGGGGCGGAGGTGCGGGCGCAGACGATCACGCGGTCGGCGTGGACGCCGCCGGTGATGAAGGTCTTGGAGCCGTTGAGGACGTAGTGGGTGCCGTCCTCGGAGAGCTTGGCGGTGGTCTTCATGCCCGCGACGTCGGAGCCGGTGCCCGGCTCGGTCATCGCGAGGGCCCACATCTCCTCGCCGGAGACGAACTTCGGCAGGAAGCGCTTCTTCTGCTCGTCGTCGGCGAGCATCTTGATGTAGGGCAGGGCGAGCAGCACGTGCACGCCGGAGCCGCCGAAGTTCACGCCCGCGCGGGAGGTCTCTTCGTAGAGGACGGCCTCGAACTTGTGCGTGTCCAGGCCCGCGCCGCCGAACTCCTCGGGCACGTTGATGCCGAAGACGCCCAGCTCGCCGAGCTTGTAGTAGAAGTCGCGCGGCGCCTGGCCCGCGGCGAACCACTCGTCGTAGACGGGGACGACCTCGGCCTCGATGAAGGCGCGGATGGTCTCGCGGAACGCCTCGTGGTCCTCGTTGAACACCGTACGGCGCACGGCCGGCTCCCTTCGTCGCGGCGGTCCGCCGCCTAAATTAAGCGCTTGCTCAGACTAAGTTACCGACGAGTTGACCAGGCTGTCCAGAGTCGGTCGCACGCGCGTACGTCACACCCGTGGCCGGATCACTCCTGGCGCAGCGCGAACCACAGCTCCATCCGGACGTCCGGGTCGTCCGGGTCCCGGTCCAGCAAGGCCGCGCAGCGTGCCACGCGCTGGCGCACGGTGTTGCGGTGCACCCCCAGGGCGGCCGCCGTCCGGTCCCAGCTGCCGTGGTGCGCCAGCCAGGCCCGCAGGGTCTCGCGCAGCGCGGGGGAGAGCGGACCGAGCAGCGCCTCGGCGTGGGCGCGGGCCTCGGCCTGCCCGACCAGCCCCGCGAAGCCGGCGTCGGCGTGCCGGGCCAGCGGGGTACGGGCCGCCTCCGCGCGCTGCAGGGCCCGCCCGGCCTGGGCCTCCGCCGCGGCCAGGGCGTCCGGCGCCGCGGGGGCGCTCACCCCCAGCCGCCATCCGGGCTGCGCGCCCGGCTCCCGGTCGGTGAGCAGCCGTACGCCGCCCTCGTGCGGGTCCAGCAGTACGGTGCCCAGCGCGGCCGCGAGGGCCTGCGGATCCCCGCTGCCGCGGGCGTGGACGGCGTACCAGGGTCCGGCCGTCAGGGCCGCGGCCGGATCCCCGTCGAGCAGCAGCCGGGTCAGGGCCGCGGCCTCGACCCCGGCAGGCCGCTCGGCGGTGAGCAGGGTCAGCAGTACGGCGGCCACCGAGGCCACGGTGTGGTCGCCGGGCGCGCGGGCCGGGGTCGCGGTGCCCAGCGCGGCCCGCCCGGCCAGGGCGTAGGCGGCCAGGTGGTGCCCGCCCGCCCGGTCCGTGGCCGTGGCGGGCCCGCCCTCGCGGCCGACCCGGGCCAGCAGCGCGGCCAGCGCCTCCCGGGCCGGGGCGGGCAGCTCCGGCCCGGCCGTCCGGCCGCCCGGCCACAGGGCGACCGAGCCGCCCAGGCTGGCGGCGAGCCGGGCCAGCACCGCCGGGACCGGATCGGGCCGGGCCGCGGCCGCCGCCAGGGCCTGCTGGGCCTCGGTGGTCCGGCGCAGCTCCCGGGTCCGGGCCTCCGCCGTCAGCCGCCCCACCGCGCGGGCGACCGCCGAGAACGGGGTCCGCGGCGGAACCTCCAGCAGGGGCAGCCCGTGCCGGGCGCAGGCCTCGGCCAGCGCGGCCGGGACCTCCTCGTGCACCGGGGCCACACCGAAGCCGAGGGCGGCCGCCCCCGCCCCGGCCAGCCGGGCCACGTACCCGTCGGGGTCCTCGGCGGGACCCGCCCCGGCGGTCAGCAGCAGCTCGCCGCCGAGCAGGTAGGGGGAGGGGTCGGGCATCTCGGAGGCGTGCACGCCGTGCACCCCGGCGGCGGCCGGCCCGGCGAGGTGGCGCAGGCCGAGCTCCCGGTCGGCGAGCAGCGAGCCGAGCAGCACCGGCGGGGTGAGCGGCTCCCCGGCGGGTCCGTGGCCGTACTCCGGATCGCGGGGAGCGGCAGGCATGGATACTCCGTACATATCGGCAGGGCCAGATGGATGAAACGTACACTCCCCACCCTCCGGCGGCCCGCTTACGCTCGAAGGACCGCACACGTCAGGCCAGAGAAAGAGGCACAGCCATGAGCACGCAGCCGCGCGGACCCGTCGACTCCTCCCGCATCCCGCGCTACGCGGGCCCGGCGACCTTCGCCCGGCTGCCCCGCCTCGACGAGGTCGGCTCCGCCGACGTCGCCGTCGTCGGCGTGCCCTTCGACTCGGGCGTCTCCTACCGCCCCGGCGCCCGCTTCGGCGGCAACGCCATCCGCGAGGCCTCCCGCCTCCTGCGCCCCTACAACCCGGCGCAGGACGCCTCCCCCTTCGCCCTCGCGCAGGTCGCGGACGCCGGGGACATCGCGGTGAACCCCTTCAACATCAACGAGGCCGTCGAGACGGTCGAGGCCGCCGCCGACGAGCTCCTCGGCAACGGCTCCCGCCTGATGACCCTCGGCGGCGACCACACCATCGCCCTGCCGCTGCTCCGCTCCGTCGCCAAGAAGCACGGCCCGGTCGCCCTGCTGCACTTCGACGCCCACCTGGACACCTGGGACACCTACTTCGGCGCCGAGTACACCCACGGCACCCCGTTCCGCCGCGCCGTCGAGGAGGGCATCCTCGACACCGAGGCCCTCTCCCACGTCGGCACCCGCGGCCCGCTGTACGGCAAGCAGGACCTCGACGACGACGCCAAGATGGGCTTCGGCATCGTCACCTCGGCGGACGTCTACCGCCGCGGCGCCGACGAGGTCGCCGACCAGCTGCGCCAGCGCATCGGCGACCGCCCGCTCTACATCTCCATCGACATCGACGTGCTGGACCCGGCGCACGCCCCCGGCACCGGCACCCCGGAGGCGGGCGGCATGACCTCCCGCGAGCTCCTGGAGATCATCCGCGGACTGTCCTCCTGCAACCTCGTTTCCGCCGACGTGGTCGAGGTCGCCCCGGCGTACGATCACGCCGAGATCACCTCGGTCGCGGCCTCGCACACCGCGTACGAGCTCACCACGATCATGAGCCGCCAGATCGCGGCGGCGAAGGCGAAGTAAGAAGGGCACCACACCCCCGTGACGCACGACCACGACCTGGTACTCCGTCCCACCGAGGCCCAGACGGCCGCCGCCCTGGCCCCGCCGCCGGGCCGGACGGGCGGGGACCTGGTCGTGGAGACGCTGTGTTCGCTGGGCGCCACCACCGTGTTCGGACTGCCGGGGCAGCACGCCCTCGGCCTCTTCGACGCGGTGGGGCGCTCGGACCTGCGCCTCGTCACCCTCCGGGTGGAGAACAACGCCGGCTTCGCGGCCGACGCCTACGGCCGGATCACCGGCGAGGCGGCGCCCCTCCTGCTGTCCACCGGCCCCGGCGCGCTCACCGCACTGCCGGCCCTGGCGGAGGCGGCGGCGGCCTCGGCCCCCGTCCTCGCCATCTCCTCACAGGTGCCGGTCGCGGGCCTCGGCGGCGGGCGGCGCGGCCACCTGCACGAGCTGCGCGACCAGGCCGCCTCCTTCCGCGACGTGGTCAAGTCGGTCCACGAGGCGCGCACCGCCTCCCAGATCCCCTCGGTCGTCGCCGAGGCCTGGGAGTCGGCGCTCACGGCCCCGCACGGGCCGGTCTGGGTGGAGATCCCCGAGGACGTCCTGCGGTCGGAGACCATCATCCCGCAGGTCACGGGCATGGACGCGACCCCGCACGAGCTCGCCCCGCGCCCCGAGCTGACCGCCGTGGCGGCGCACTGGCTGTCCAGGGCCTCCCGCCCCGTGATCATCGCGGGCGGCGGGGTCGTCCGCTCCGACGCCTCCGGCAAGCTCAGGCAGCTCGCGGAGCGGCTGGGCGCGCCCGTGGTCACCACCTTCGGCGGCAAGGGCGCCTTCCCCTGGACGCACCCGCTGTCCCTCCAGTCCTGGCTGGAGGACCGCCACATGACGGACTTCCTGGAGGACGCCGACGTACTCCTCGTCGTCGGCTCGGGCCTCGGCGAACTGTCGTCGAACTACCACACCTTCTTCCCCACGGGCCGGATCGTCCAGATCGACGCGGACCTCGGCAAGCTGGAGTCCAACCACCCGGCGCTGGGCATCCACGCCGACGCCCGCCTCGCCCTCCAGGCCCTGCTGGAGACCGTGGCCGAACGGCAGGACGACCACGCCCCCGAGCGCGTCCGCATGGTCCTGGAGGACATCGCGGCCCGCCTCGCCGACCAGGACCTGGCCCTGGAGCAGTCCCTCCTGACCTCGATCCGGGCCGCGCTGCCGGCCCGCTCCCCGTCCTTCTGGGACATGACGATCCTGTCCTACTGGGCGTGGTCGGCCTTCGACGCCAAGCACCCCAACACCATGCACTCGGCCCAGGGCGCCGGCGGCCTCGGCTACGCCTTCCCGGCGGCCCTCGGCGCCTGCGTCGCGGAGCCGGACACCCCGGTGCTCGCCGTCTCCGGGGACGGCGGCGCGATGTACTCGCTCGCGGAGCTGGCCACGGCCCGCCAGCACGACCTGGACGTCACCTGGCTGATCGTGGACGACGGCGGCTACGGCATCCTGCGCGAGTACATGACCGACGCCTTCGAGGGCCGCACCACGGGCACCGAGCTCACCCGCCCCGACTTCGTCGCCCTGGCGGAGTCCTTCGGCGTCCCGGCCGCCACGACCACCCCGGAATCCCTGACGGCCGACCTCAAGAAGGCCCTCGCCACCCCGGGCCCCTCGGTCCTGGTCCTGCCGGCCACTCTCAGGATGTTCGCCCCGACCCACCTGTGACCCTCCGGGACCGCGCAGCGCGCTCCTTCGGGTGATGACGCTGTGTCACCGATCCGGGTGGGGCGGGACGCGGACGCAACTGTGGGACCTTGGCTGCGGACCCGATCCGGAGCGGAGGTGGTGGTGCCGTGCTGCGCACAGTCGTACGGGGTCTCACCGCGGCAGTGGTGGCCGGGGTACTGGCTGCCGCCGCAGGGTGCGGCGGCCCGACGCCCGACCCGCCCGGGCCGAGTTCCCCGCAGACCCTCTCGCCGACGCCCGCGCCCGAGGTGACGACCACCCCCGACCCCTCGGCATCGGTGTTCCTGGGAAAGGGGGTGGACGACTCGGACTCCCACGTCGACGTCCCGACCGCGCCGGTCGGCGAGCCCGCCAGCGGGGACGTCACCGTGGTCAACAGTGGCGGCGACCCCGTCACCGTTCAGAACCTCGCCGCCACCGTCGACAGCGGCGAGACGTCGATCGTCGAGGACACCTGTACGGACGTCGAGCTGCCGCCCGGCGGCACGTGCCGGATCAGGATCCGGCACATCGCGACGGAGCCGGGCTCCTACAGCGGGCAGCTGACGGCCACCACGTCCGACGGCGGTGTCCTGTCCGTCGGGATTTCCGGTCAGGCGGTGGGCGAGGCCACTCCCAGCGACGAGGACACCACGGGTACCGGGACGCCCTCGCCGTCCGTGACGACCGGCGACCCCACCCGGTCCGAGACTTCCGACCCGAGCCCCACGGACAGCCCTGAGCCCGGCCTCACGGACTGATCTCGATCCTGACCGTGTTGTCGTCGGGCAGTACCACCAGAGTGCGGGACTTCTGACCGGGTACGTGCGAGACGAGGTAGAGGCGGGTCGGCGTCTTGGCCAGGACGCGGAAGCCGCGGTACTGGTAGCGGTAGGGGCCCCCGGGGCCGCCCAGGTCGTCGAAGAGGATGCCCGGAGCGTGGTGGGTCACGGGCACCCGGGAGTAGATCACAGCCCTCGGGCTGGACAGGTAGCCGCCCGCGGCGTCCTGCATGGCTTCCGCACGGCCCGCCGCCGCCACGTACCGCGCCATGCCGAAGAACAGGCTCATCGTCAGGACCCCGAGGAGCAGGGCGCCGGCTGCCAGCCACAGCCGGTCGGCCGTACGGTCCCCGGGATCCGCCCGGTCCCGTCCGTCGGGGCTGCTCAGGCGCAGCTGTACGGCGGCGAACGCCAGCGTGGCGCCCAGGGCCACCGTCAGGCAGGGCACGAACTGGCGCAGCCAGCCCTCGGGCAGTCGCGGCAGCCGGTCCTCCCAGAAGAAGACCGGGAACCCCGCCAGCACCAGCAACAGCCCCGTCGCGAGCAGCCAGCCGGTCACCGCCGCACGACGTGCCTGCTGCTCCGGCCGGCCCAGCAGCCGCCCCGCACACCCCAGCACCAGCAGCACGGCCAGCCCGCAGAACAGCAGCAACCAGAGCGGGAAGAAGATCGCGCTCGGGCTCCGCACCAGATACGCCTCGACGGAGAGCTGGAGGTCGGCCGTCGGCACCCCGAACGTGGCGTAGTACGCCTGGGTGTAGGTGGTGCCGAAGTAGTAGAGGAGGCCGAGGACGATGGTCCCCGGCGCCGCGATGTACGCGACCTTCTCCAGGAACGCCCTCGACGGGCTCGGTGGGGCCGCCGGGTCCGCCGCCCGCGGTCCGGGCGGCGGCTGATCATGCGGCTCCGGCATGCGCCCAGTCTGTTCGCCGGTTCCGGTGCCTGCACCCCGGCGGGGCCGGGCGGCCGAACGGAGCGCGGAGCGGCGTACGACCCGGACGGCGCACACGGCGGGGCTCCCCGGGTGCGCCGGAGCCGACCTGCGTACACGTTCGAATTGTTGCGGCGGGATGAAATCCGCCGGTCGGGGCGTTCCCGCTTCCGGCAGGACAGGACCGAACGGGGAGGCCTACGTGGCGGCGGCACAGACAGCGGCGGGGGAAAAACAGGGCTGGGTGAAGCGGCTGGCCGCCCACACCTGGCGGTACAAGGCGAACGTGCTGCTCGCGCTCGGCTCCTCGCTGGCCGGGATGGCCGTCATGGCGCTCGTACCGCTGGTCACCAAGGTGATCATCGACGACGTCATCGGGGACCACACCAAGCCCATGGGCCCCTGGGCCGGGATGCTCATAGCCGCCGCCCTGCTCGTGTACGTCCTCACCTACATACGCCGGTACTACGGCGGACGCCTCGCCCTCGACGTGCAGCACGACCTGCGCACCGACATGTACGACACCATCTCCCGCCTCGACGGGCGGCGTCAGGACGAGCTGTCCACCGGGCAGGTCGTCGGACGCGCCACCACCGACCTCCAGCTCATCCAGGGCCTGCTCTTCATGCTCCCGATGACGATCGGGAACTTCCTGCTCTTCGGGATATCCCTCGGCATCATGCTGTGGCTGTCGCCGCTGCTGACCGTCGTCGCGCTGCTGATGGCCCCCGCCCTCTGGTTCATCGCCAAGCGCAGCCGCAAGAAGCTCTTCCCCGCCACCTGGTACGCGCAGAGCCAGGCCGCCGCCGTCGCGAGCGTCGTCGACGGAGCCGTGACCGGCGTACGCGTCGTCAAGGGCTTCGGCCAGGAGGAGCAGGAGACCGGCAAGCTCCGCGACGCCGGGCGCCGGCTGTTCGCCGGGCGGATGCGGGCCATCCGGCTCAACTCCCGCTACACCCCCGCGCTCCAGGCCGTGCCCGCGCTCGCCCAGGTCGCCATGCTGGCGCTCGGCGGCTGGATGGCCACGGAGGGGCAGGTCACCCTCGGCACCTTCGTCGCCTTCTCCACCTACCTCGCGCAGCTCGTCGGACCCGTCCGCATGCTCGCCATGGTCCTCACCGTCGCCCAGCAGGCACGCGCCGGCGCCGACCGCGTCTTCGAGCTCATCGACACGCAGCCCGCGATCCGGGAGGGCGCGCACGACCTGCCCGCCGACGCGCCCGCCACCGTCGAGTTCGAGGACGTCCACTTCGGCTACGACCCCGAGCGGCCCGTCCTCGACGGGTTCTCGCTGTCCGTGGCGCAGGGCGAGACCGTCGCCGTCGTCGGCGCCTCGGGCAGCGGGAAGTCCACCATCTCGCTCCTCATGCCGCGCTTCTACGACGCCGACCGCGGCACCGTCCGCATCGGCGGCCACGACGTCCGCGAGCTGACCTACACCTCCCTGCGGGGCGCGATCGGCCTCGTCCCCGAGGACTCCTTCCTCTTCTCCGACACCATCCGCGCCAACATCGCCTACGGGCACCCCGGCGCCACCGACGAGCAGATCGAGGCCGCGGCCCGCGCCGCGCAGGCCGACGGCTTCGTCCGGGCCCTGCCCGCCGGGTACGACACCAAGGTCGGCGAGCAGGGCCTGACCCTCTCCGGCGGCCAGCGCCAGCGCGTCGCCCTGGCCCGTGCCATCCTCACCGACCCCCGGCTGCTGCTCCTCGACGACGCCACGTCCGCCGTGGACGCCCGCGTCGAGCACGAGATCCACGAGGCCCTGCGCGCCGTCATGGCCGGCCGGACCACCCTGCTGATCGCCCACCGCCGCTCCACGCTCGCGCTGGCCGACCGGATCGCCGTACTGGACCGCGGGCGGCTCGCCGAGATCGGGACGCACGAGGAGCTTCAGAAGCGCTCGCCGCTCTACCGCAGGCTGCTCACCGACCCCGACGCGCTCGGCGCCGGCTCGCCGCGGACCCCGGACGCCCTCGCGATCGCCGAGTTCGAGAGCGAGCTCGACCGCGACCTCGAACGGGACATCGAGCTCGAGGCCGAGATCGACTCCGAGCCCGTCAACGCCAAGCGCAGGGTCCCCGCCGGGATCACCCCCGAGCTCTGGCGCCGCCGCGAGGAACCCGACGCCGCCGACGGCCCCGCCACCGCCGCCGCTCCCGCCGCCGGCAGGGCACCGGGCGCCGGCCACTCCATGGCCGGCGCGGTGGCCGGGACGCCCGCCACCCCCGAACTGCTCGCGCAGGTCGCCGCCCTGCCGCCCGCCGACGACCGGCCCGACGTGGACGAGGCCCGCGCCGCGGCCGCCGAGGAGAGCTACGGCCTGCGCCGCCTGCTCAAGGGGTTCTGGGCGCCGCTCGCCATCAGCCTCGCCCTCGTCGCCGTGGACGCGGGATCCGGACTGCTCCTGCCGATCCTGATCCGCCACGGCATCGACCAGGGCGTGGAAGCGGCCGTGCTCGGCGCCGTCTGGGCGGCCGCCGCGCTCGCCCTCGCGGTCGTCGTCGCCCAGTGGGCCGCGCAGGTCGCCGAGACCCGGATGACCGGCCGCACCGGCGAGCGCGTCCTGTACTCCCTCCGCGTCAAGATCTTCGCGCAGCTCCAGCGGCTCGGCCTCGACTTCTACGAGCGCGAGCTGACCGGCAAGATCATGACCCGGATGACCACGGACGTGGACTCGCTGTCCACGTTCCTGCAGACCGGACTGGTCACGGCCGTCGTCTCCGTCTTCACCTTCTTCGGGATCCTGGTCGCCCTGCTCGTGCTCGACGTCGAGCTCGCGCTGATCGTCTTCGCGACCCTGCCCGTCCTGGTCGTCGGGACGATCGTGTTCCGCCGCAAGTCCGTCGCCGCCTACGAGCTCGCCCGCGACCGGGTCAGCCTCGTCAACGCCGACCTCCAGGAGTCCGTCTCCGGTCTGCGCATCGTCCAGGCGTTCCGCCGCGAGGGCTCCGGCGCCACCCGCTTCGCCGAGCGCAGCGACTCCTACCGCGAGGCCCGGATCCGCGGCCAGTGGCTGATATCGGTCTACTTCCCGTTCGTCCAGCTGCTGTCCTCGGCCGCCGCGGCCGCCGTGCTGATCGTCGGCGCGGGCCGGGTGGAGGCGGGGACGCTCACCACCGGCGCGCTGGTGGCGTACCTGCTCTACATCGACCTGTTCTTCGCCCCGGTCCAGCAGCTCTCCCAGGTCTTCGACGGCTACCAGCAGGCCACCGTCTCCCTCGGCCGCATCCAGGCGCTGCTGCGCGAGCCCACCACCACCCCGCGGCCGCAGGACCCGCGCGAGCTGCCCGGGCTGCGCGGCGAGATCGCCTTCGAGGACGTCCGCTTCCAGTACGGGACGGCCGCCGAACGCGGTGAGAAGGCCGACGCGCTGGCCGGCATCAGCCTGCGCATTCCCGCCGGGCAGACCGTCGCCTTCGTCGGCGAGACCGGTGCCGGAAAGTCCACGCTGGTCAAGATGGTGGCCCGGTTCTACGACCCGACCTCCGGCCGGATCACCGCCGACGGTGCCGACCTGCGGGAGCTCGACCTGACGGCGTACCGCCACCGGCTGGGCGTCGTCCCCCAGGAGTCCTACCTCTTCCCGGGGACCGTCCGCGACGCCATCGCCTACGGCCGGCCGGCCGCGAGCGACGCCGAGGTGGAGGCCGCCGCCCGCGCGGTCGGCGCCCACGCCATGATCGCCACCCTCGACGGCGGCTACCTGCACACCGTCGCCGAGCGCGGCCGCAACCTCTCCGCGGGGCAGCGCCAGCTGATCGCGCTGGCCCGGGCCGAGCTCGTCGACCCGGACGTGCTGCTGCTCGACGAGGCCACCGCCGCCCTCGACCTGGCCACCGAGGCCCAGGTCAACCAGGCCACGGACCGGCTCGCGGGCAAGCGCACCACGCTGGTGGTGGCGCACCGGCTCACCACGGCCGCGCGCGCCGACCGGGTCGTCGTCATGGACCGCGGCCGCGTCGTCGAGGACGGTTCCCACGCCGAACTCCTGGCGCGCGGCGGCCGGTACGCCGAGCTGTGGCGCACCTTCGTCGGAGAGGACGAGCGCGCCGCGGCCTGACCGGCGGTGGGAGCCCCGGGGATCAGAACTCGCCGAACAGCAGGTTCCCCGGGGCGTCCTCGTCGGTGCCGGTGTAGTACTCGCGTACCGCGCCGAGGAGTTCGTCCACGGTCAGGGTGCCGTCCCCGTCCGCGTCGATCCGCCGGAACAGCGCCTCGGTGTGGGCGGGGCTCAGGTCCGTGTCGAAGGCCTCCTGCGCCCGGTGGAACTCCTCCGGGCTGACGACCCCGTCGCCGTCGGTGTCCACGATCGTGAGGATCGCCCGCATCATCGGGCGGAACGAACGGTCGTAGGCCGGCCCGCCCTGCGCGTAGAGCCGCGTCATGCCCAGCTTGTACTCCTCGGGCGTGACCTTGCCGTCGCGGTCCAGGTCCAGCTCGGTGAAGAGGTCCTGCCAGAAGTCGGCCAGCCCGCCCATCACCAGGGCGGCCTTGGGGGAGTCGGCCGGCTCCGCGAGGGCGGTCAGCAGCCGGGAGCCGAGCGCGATGATGTCGTCGGCGTCGATCACCCCGCTCCGGTCGGCGTCCAGGTGCGTGAAGGCGCGCTCCAGCTTGCGGTCGAGCAGGTCGTTCGTCATGTGAGTGCCTTTCACGGCTACGTCGTGCGGGCTTGCGGTCACCTAGCGTAATCTCCCGGCGGATCCCGAACTTCCGCTCCTCCGGCAGGGAGTTGTGGATGCACTCGTACGAGGGAGGGGCGGCGCACGGCGGCGCGGCCCGCTCCTTGGCTACGGCAACCTTTCGGGGTGTCAGGGCGTCGTACGTGCGTGCGCACTTCGACCGCGCGCACGACTGATCGGGGGACTGCATGGTGAAGGGGCGGAGCGGGCGAGGCCGTCGGACGGCGTCGTTGGGAGCGCTCACAGTGGCCCTGTGGCTCTGTGTCGGCGGGCTGTTCGCCGGGGCTCCCGTCCAGGCCGCGAGTGGCGGGTGCGCGGGGCGGCTGGCGCGGACGGTGCCGTTCGGCACGGGCGAGCTGCGCGTCTACAAGAGCCGCACCCGTGCCTGCGCGATGGCCGTCGCGCGGACGCCGGGCGAGCGGCGGCGGATGGCGGTCAGCATCCAGCCGCGCGGCGGTGCACCCGTGCGCGATGCCGGACGATTCACCCGATATGCCGGACCTGTCACTGTGGGTGCGATCAGCCGGTGTGTGTATGTAAAGGGGGGTGTGGGAGCCGGTTCGGCCGACTCGGGCTGGATCCTGTGTTGAGGGACAGTCCCAACTGGGTCTGTTCAGTGGCGTGTTGGCCCGGCTAGGTTCACGGCGACCGAAGTGAACTCAAGGGGAGGGCGAATGCGCAAGACGCTCGGATGGCTGCTGTCGCTCGTGGTGCTCATCGGCACCATGGGTGCGGCCGGCTCCACGGCACAAGCGGCCACCGCCGCGCAGCCGGCGGCCGCCGCGGACATCAAGGACCAGATCCTCGGCATTCCCGGGATGAGCCTGATCGAGGAGAAGCCGTACCCCGGCTACCGATTCTTCGTGCTGAACTACGAGCAGCCGGTCGACCACCGGCAGCCGTGGAAGGGCACCTTCAAGCAGCGCCTGACCCTGTTGCACAAGGACGTCTCACGGCCGTCGGTGTTCTTCACCTCCGGCTACAACGTCAACACCAGCCCGCGCCGCAGTGAGCCGACGACCATCATCGACGGCAACCAGGTGTCCATGGAGTATCGATTCTTCACGCCCTCCCGGCCCGACGCGGCCAACTGGGCCAACCTGGACATCTGGCAGGCCGCCAGTGACCAGCACCGCATCTTCACTGTCCTGAAGAAGATCTACAAGAAGAACTGGCTGTCCACGGGCGGCAGCAAGGGCGGCATGACGGCGACGTACTACGAGCGCTTCTACCCGCGCGACATGGACGGCGTCGTCGCGTACGTCGCGCCCAACGACGTCGTCAACAAGGAGGACTCGGCCTACGACCGGTTCTTCGCCAAGGTCGGCACCAAGGAGTGCCGCGACAAGCTGAACGCGGTGCAGCGCGAGGCGCTGGTGCGCCGCGAGCCGCTGGAGGCCAAGTACGCGGCGGCCGCCGCCGAGAACGGCTGGACCTTCAACACCGTCGGCAACCTCGACAAGGCCTACGAAGCCGTCGTCCTCGACTACGTGTGGGCCTTCTGGCAGTACAGCCTGCTGGCCGACTGCGCCTCCATCCCGGCCGCCGCCACCGCCGGCGACCAGGAGATCTGGGACTCGATCGACGCGATCTCCGGCTTCTCCGCCTACTCCGACCAGGGCCTGGAGACGTACACGCCGTACTACTACCAGGCGGGCACCCAGCTCGGCTCCCCGGACATCAAGCAGCCGCACCTGGGCAACCTGAGCCGCTACGGCTACCAGCCGCCGCGCAACTTCGTGCCCCGCGACATCCCCATGACCTTCCAGCCGGGAGCCATGGCGGACATCGACAGGTGGGTGCGCGACAACGCCCACCAGATGCTGTTCGTGTACGGCCAGAACGACCCGTGGGGCGCCGAGCCGTTCCGCATCGGGTACAACGCGCGCGACAGCTACGTGATGACCGCGCCGGGCGCCAACCACGGGGCGAACGTGGCCAAGCTCCTGGACGGCGAGAAGGCCCTCGCCACCGCCAAGATCCTCCAGTGGGCCGGGGTGGCTCCGGCCGCCGCGCTCGCCGACGCGGGCCGGGCGGCGCCGCTGGCGGCCCCGGACGCCGAGCTCGACCGGCGAGACCTGGAGCGCGAGCCGCAGCTGCGCCCGTAGGGACGTACCACCGGTGAACGGCGAGGGCGTGCCCGCATCCTGCGGGCACGCCCTCCGCCGTGCCGGGGGTCAGGTGTCGAGCGAGAGCCCGTGCCCCAGTGGGTAGCGGCCCGGCACCGGGACGGGCAGCCGGCCCGCGGGCCGGGCGGCCCCGGTGAGGACCCGGGCCGCCGCGCGCATCTCCGCGTCCCCCCAGGAGTAGGTCGCCAGCTCCGCCACGCACGCCGGCAGCCGGGCCGGGTCGTAGGGGTTGCGGAGCGCCACCAGGACCACGGGGACGCCCGTGGCGAGCAGCTCCGTCACCAGGGTGCGCTGCGGGCTGTCCCCTTCCGGGACGTTGTACGTGCACACCAGCACCGCCGTATGCCCGGGCGCCGCGGCCACCGCGCGTGCGGGCGCCACCGCCGTGGCCCGGCAGCCCAGCGAGGCCAGCTCGCGGGCCAGTACGACCGTGGGCGGGCCGGTGCTCGCGCTGGGGGAGGCCGGGTCCGTTCCGGTGACCAGCAGCCGGGGCGCGGCCTTGGCGTCCACGGGCACCAGCTTCGCGGGATTCGCCAGCAGGGTCGTGGTGGCGGCCGCGATCCGGTCGGCGGCGTCGAGGTGCTCGCGTACGCCGACCACCGCGTCCACGGCGCCCGCCGGGGGATAGGCCTCGTCGAACAGCCCGCGGCGGGACTTCACTTCCAGGATCCGCAGCACCGACTCCTCGACGCGGGCCTCGGTCAGCTCGCCCGACGCGACCGCCTCCAGCACGCTGCGGTGGGCCAGCGGCAGGTCCGGCGGGTTCAGCAGCTGGTCGCAGCCCGCAAGGAGGGCCAGCACGGCCACGCGGTCGTCGCCGTACTTCTGGCGGACCCCGGCCATGTCCAGGGCGTCGGTGACCACCACGCCCTGGAAGCCGAGGCGCTCGCGCAGGATGCCGGTCACGATCGGCCGGGAGAGGGTCGCCGGGTCGCCGGAGGGGTCCAGGGCGGGGAAGACGATGTGCGCCGTCATGATGGCGTCCACGCCGGCTTCCACCGCGGCCCGGAAGGGCGGCTCGTCCAGCTCCTCCCACGCGGCGCGGGTGTGCCGCATGACCGGCAGGCCGACGTGGCTGTCGGTCTCGGTGTCCCCGTGGCCGGGGAAGTGCTTGGCGGTGGCGGCCACTCCGGCGCCCTGGTAGCCGCGCACCTGGGCGGCCACCAGTTCGGCGACGGCGTGCGGGTCGGAGCCGAAGGAGCGCACGCCGATGACCGGATTGGCCGGGTTGACGTTGACGTCGGCCACCGGCGCGTAGTCCTGCCGGATGCCCATCGCGGCGAGCTCGGCGCCCGCGATGCGGGCGGCGCGCCGGGCGTCGGCGGCGGAACCGGAGGCGCCGAGCGCCATCGCTCCCGGGAACAGCGTCGCGGGCCTGCCGATCCGGGCGACGGCGCCGTGCTCCTGGTCGGTGGAGAGCAGGAGCGGGATCCGGGCGCCGGTGGTGAGGGCGGTCTGCTGGAGGCCGGCCGAGAGCGCCGCGATCTGCTGCGGGGCACGGGTGTTGTGGGCCCAGGCGAAGTAGACGATCCCGCCGAGGTGGTAGCGGGAGACCAGCTCGGCGGCGGTGCGCACGCCGAACGCCGCCTGGTTCTGCTCGGCGTCCGCCGGGTCGGGATCGGTCGCGGAATGCCCGTACGCCCGGGAGACGAAGAGCTGCCCGACCTTCTCGGCGAGGCTCATCCGGTCGACGGCGCGCCGCAGCCGGGCCCGGTCGGGCCGGCGGCCCGCGGGCCCGTCCGGATTGAGGGCGCCGTCGGAGGTGGTGGTGCGAGCGGGGCCCGAGGCGGAGGCGGCCGCCCCCGCGGCCGTGGCGGCGACCGCGGCGGCCGCGGCGAGCAGGGTCCGGCGGGAGGCGTGGTTCGGCACGGGCCGGACCCTACCGCTGCCGTCCGGCCCCGGCCGGGCGTGTCGCAGCGTGTCGCCCCTCCGGGGCGGGGCGCCTGCCGGGACTACCCCGCGGCCCAGTGCTCCTGGAGGGTGCGGACGGTTTCGGTGATGGCCGGGCGGCGGGCGGCGCCGGTGCGCCAGAGGGCGTACAGCCTGCGGACGGGGCCCGGTTCCAGCGGTACGGCCACGGCACCCGGCGGCAGGGTGCCCGTGCCCAGCCGGGGGACGACCGCCACCCCGAGTCCGGCCGCGACCAGGGCGACGATGGTGTGGTTCTCCTCGGCGACGTGCGCGATGTCCGGCTCGAAGCCGGCGGCGCGCAGCGTCCGCATCAGCCAGTCGTGGCAGACCCGGCCGGGCGGCTGGCACACCCAGCGCTGGCCGCCGAGGTCCGAGCGCCGGACGGTCCCGCGGGTGGTGAAGGGGTGGCCGGCCGGCACCACCAGGTCGCAGAGGTCGTCCCCGATGAGGGCCTGCTCCACCCCCTCGGGCGCGGGCAGCGGGGCGATGTCCCAGTCGTGGGCCACGGCCAGATCGGTGACGCCGCGGGCCACGAGGTCCACGGACAGGTGCGGGTCGACCTCGGTGAGCCGCACGTCCAGGGCCGGGTGCCGACGGGCCAGATCGGCCAGCACCCCCGGCAGCAGCCCGCGCGCGGCCGAGGCGAACGCGGCGACCGTGAGCAGCCCGCTCGGCCGCCCGCGCCGCTCCTCCAGGGTGGTCTCGGCGCGCTCCACGATCGCCAGCAGCTCCTGCGCGGTCTCCGCCAGATGGCGGGCCTCCTCGGTGAGGGCGACTCCGCGCCCGCGCCGTTCCAGCAGGGTGGTGCGGGTCTCCCGCTCCAGCTTGGCGATCTGCTGCGAGACCGCGGAGGGGGTGTAGCCGAGGGCGGCCGCCGCGCCCGCGACCGAGCCGTGGACGGATACGGCGTGCAGGGCGCGCAGCCGGGCGAGATCGAGCATGCCCTCATCCTATGCATTAGCAGTGCTTCATCCATGGATGAAGAGATCCGCGCTGGTGCTACATGGTCGGCCAGGCTGATGCTCGGTTCATGCGTCCCGTACACATCGCACTCGCCGTGCTCGTCGCCGCCGTCTGGGGCTTCAACTTCGTGGTCATCGAGATCGGACTCGACCACTTCCCGCCCCTGTTGCTGTCCGCGCTGCGCTTCCTCGTCGCCGCCCTGCCCGCCGTGTTCTTCGTCGGGCCGCCCAAGGTGGCCTGGAAGTGGATCGCGGGAGTGGGGGTCGCCCTCGGCATCGCCAAGTTCGGCCTGCTCTTCACCGGTATGGACGCGGGCATGCCGGCCGGGCTGTCCTCCCTCGTCCTGCAGGTCCAGGCCGTCTTCACCGCCGTCCTCGCCGCCGTCGTGCTCCGCGAGCGGCCGGGCCGGGTGCGGCTGTTCGGGATGGCCGTGGCGCTGGCCGGGATCGCCGTGGCCGCCGTGGACGGGGGCACCTCCGGGCCGGTGCTCGGCTTCACCCTGGTCCTGGCGGCCGCCGCCTGCTGGGGCGTCTCCAACGTGCTGACCCGCAGGGCATCCCCGCCCGACGCCCTGAACTTCATGGTGTGGGTGTGCACGGTGCCGGTGCTGCCGCTGTTCGGGCTGTCGCTGCTGCTGGAGGGGCCCGAGCGGGACCTGGCCGCACTGCGGGCCCTGGACTGGTCCGGGGTGGGCGTCATCGCGTACGTCGCGTGGGTCTCGACCGTGTTCGGCTTCGGGGCCTGGGGCTGGCTGCTGCGCCGCTACCCGGCCTCGTCGGTGGCCCCGTTCAGCCTGCTGGTGCCGGTCTTCGGGATGTCCTCGGCGGCCCTGGTGCTGGGGGAGCAGGTGTCGGCCCTGCGCTGGGCGGCGGCGGCGCTGCTGGTCGGCGGGGTGGCGCTGACGTCGCTGGCCCCCGCGCGGCCGGCTGCCCGTACGACGGCCCGTACGACGGCCCGTACGACGGCCCGTACGACGGCCCGTACGACGGCCCGTACGACGGCCCGTACGGCCGCCGCGGCCGTCAGCGCCGGGACTCGTCCTGCAGCGGCAGACGCCAGTCCTGTCCGATGAGGGAGACCCCGTAGGAGCGGTGCGGGCGCTCGGCGACCAGGGCGAACCCGGCCCGCAGGTAGAGCTCGCGGGCGTCGGCCAGCACGTCGTTGGTCCACAGCACCAGCTCGCGGTAGCCGACCGAGCGGGCGAAGGCGACGACGGTGTCGACCAGCAGGCCGCCGATGCCGCGGCCGCGCCCCTCGGGGTCGACCAGGAGCAGCCGCAGCCGCGCGGTGCCGGGTGCGCCGTCCTCCCGTACGCACATCACCGAGCCCACCGGGCGGCCGTCCAGCTCGGCGATCCAGACCCGTTCCAGGTACGGGTCGTGGTCCTCGGCGAAGTCCGCGACGATCCGGGCCACCAGGCCCTCGAACTCGGCGTTCCAGCCGTACTCGGCGGCGTACAGCGCGCCGTGCCGCTGCACGATCCAGCCCAGCTCGCCGGGCCCCGGGTCACGCAGGCGGACCCCCTTCGCCTCGGGGTCCTCAGCTGTCCGGGGTGCCGGGGGCGTGTCCATGGCGCCCGAGGATAGCGCGCGGGCCGGGCCGGGGGGATGCCTGCGGCCGCCGGCCCGGCCTGCGCCGTACGGGTTGCCGCGGCGGCCTACTTCTTGCCGCCGCCGAGGATCTGGCCCAGCAGGTCGCCGAGGCCGCCGTCGCCCGCGGGGGCCCCGCCCGCACCGGCCGAAGGGGCACCGGCCGAGGGAGCACCGGCCGAGGGGGCACCGGCGGCCTTGCCGGAGGCCGCGCGCTTGGCGAACACCGCCAGGAGTACCGGGATCAGCATCTCGATGACCCGGCTGACGGTGGCCGCGGGGATGCCGGTCTTCTTCGAGACGGCGTTGGCCACGGGCCGGCTCAGCTTGGCCAGCACCCCGGCCATCATCCCGCCGCTCAGCAGCCCGCCGAGACCGCCGCCGAGCGTGGAGACGCCCTGCAGAGGGGGCTCGGCCACCTCGGCGAAGGCCTGGCGCACCTCCACGCCGTCCTCGTCGTCGGCTCCGGCCTTCTGCTGGAGGTCGCCGGTCATCGCCCCGACCGTGGTCGTGACGGCGTCGCGTGCGCCGGCGGTGTCCGTGCCGAGCAGCGAGGCGATCTCGGTCAGCCGGTCATCGCCGAGTTCGCCCAGCACGTCGTCCTGGAATGAAGATTCGCTCATGCCTGAAACGCTACTTCTGTACCGATTCGCCAGCACCTCGGGTAGGCGTTGGGTAACGGAAACGTAAATGTGTGACTCCGGATGCAACCCTCCGGGGGTACCGCGGGTCGTATGTTGCGTCGGCACTTCCGGGGAGGGATCTGGGGGGATCGGGAAGTCCGACGAGGGAGGGGTAACCGTGAGGGGGTCCGGCCGCGAGGCGGGACCCCCTTCGCGCTGTCCGCGGCGTTGTCCACAGGCCTGACGGGATGTCGGCGCCGCCCGGTAGCTTCGGGTCATGGCAACGGACGGGGTGCGGGCGGCGGCGGTGCAACTGGCGGTGGTCGAGGGCGTCCTCGAGCGCATCACCTACGCCAACGAGGAGAGCGGCTACACGGTCGCCCGCGTCGACACCGGCCGCGGCAGCGGCGACCTGCTCACGGTCGTCGGCTCCCTGCTCGGGGCGCAGCCGGGCGAATCGCTGCGCATGGAGGGCCGCTGGGGCTCCCACCCGCAGTACGGCCGGCAGTTCACCGTGGAGAACTACCGGACGGTCCTGCCCGCCACCATCCAGGGCATCCGCCGCTACCTCGGCTCCGGGCTGATCAAGGGCATCGGACCGAAGATCGCCGACCGGATCGTGGAGCACTTCGGCACCGGCACGCTCGATGTGATCGAGGCCGAGCCGAAGCGGCTGATCGAGGTGCCCGGGCTCGGCCCCAAGCGGACGAAGCTGATCGGGGCCGCCTGGGAGGAGCAGAAGGCCATCAAGGAGGTCATGGTCTTCCTCCAGGGCGTCGGCGTCTCCACCTCCATCGCGGTGCGCATCTACAAGAAGTACGGCGACGCGTCCATCTCCGTCGTCAACAACCAGCCCTACCGGCTCGCCGCCGACGTGTGGGGCATCGGCTTCCTGACCGCCGACCGCATCGCCCAGGCCGTCGGGATCCCGCACGACAGCCCCGAACGGGTCAAGGCCGGGCTGCAGTACGCCCTGTCCCAGTCCACCGACCAGGGCCACTGCTTCCTGCCCGAGGAGAGGCTCATCGCCGACGGGGTCAAGCTGCTCCAGGTCGACACCGGGCTGGTGATCGACTGCCTGGCCGAGCTCGCCGCCGACCCGGAGGGGGTCGTGCGCGAGCCGGTGCCGGACCCGCAGGGCGGGCCCGACCCGCTGACCGCCGTGTACCTGGTGCCCTTCCACCGGGCCGAGCTGTCCCTGGTCGGGCAGGTGCGCCGGCTGCTGAACGCCGAGGACGACCGGATGCCCTTCTTCCAGGACGTGGACTGGGACAAGGCCCTCGGCTGGCTCGCCGGTCGTACGGGGGCCACGCTCGCCCCCGAGCAGAGGGACGCGGTCAGGCTGGCGCTGACCCGCCGGGTCGCCGTCCTCACCGGCGGCCCCGGCTGCGGGAAGTCCTTCACCGTGCGCTCCATCGTCGAGCTGGCCCGGGCCAAGAAGGCCAAGGTGGTGCTGGCCGCTCCCACCGGCCGGGCCGCCAAGCGGCTCGCCGAGCTCACCGGGGCCGAGGCCTCCACGGTGCACCGGCTGCTGGAGCTCAAGCCGGGCGGGGACGCCGCGTACGACCGGGACAGGCCGCTGGACGCCGACCTGGTCGTGGTCGACGAGGCCTCGATGCTGGACCTGCTGCTGGCCAACAAGCTGGTCAAGGCGGTGGCGCCGGGTGCTCACCTGCTCCTGGTGGGGGACGTGGACCAGCTCCCGTCGGTCGGCGCCGGGGAGGTGCTGCGGGACCTGCTGGCGGAAGGCGGCCCGGTGCCCGCGGTGCGGCTGACGCGGATCTTCCGCCAGGCCCAGCAGTCCGGTGTGGTCACCAACGCGCACCGCATCAACACCGGGCTGCCGCCGATCACCGACGGGCTGCCCGACTTCTTCCTCTTCCCCGAGGAGGACACCGAGGCGGCGGGCGTGCTCGCCGTGGATGTGGCGGCCCGCAGGATCCCGGCGCGGTTCGGCCTCGACCCCAGGCGGGACGTCCAGGTGCTCGCCCCCATGCACCGCGGCCCGGCCGGCGCCGGCAACCTCAACGGGCTGCTCCAGCAGGCGATGACGCCGGCCCGCCCCGACCTGCCGGAAAAGCGGTTCGGCGGCCGGGTCTTCCGGGTGGGCGACAAGGTCACCCAGATCCGCAACAACTACGAGAAGGGCGCCAACGGCGTCTTCAACGGCACGGTCGGCGTGGTCGTCGCCCTGGACGCGGACGAACAGCGCCTGACGGTGCGGACGGAGGAAGACGAGGAGATCGTGTACGAATTCGGTGAGCTCGACGAGCTGGCCCACGCGTACGCCGTCACCATCCACCGTTCCCAGGGGAGTGAATATCCCGCTGTGGTGATCCCGGTCACGACCGGAGCTTGGATGATGCTCCAGCGAAATCTGCTCTACACGGCGGTGACCAGGGCTAAGAAGCTGGTCGTCCTCGTCGGGTCCCGGAAGGCCCTCGGCCAGGCCGTGCGTACCGTTTCCGCAGGTAGGAGGTACACGGCTGTCGCGCCTCGGCTATCCGGCCGGATACCGGTGGGAAACATCACCTAGATGATCGATCATTTGGGGTTCCCGCCGCCGTGCGGAGGGGGCAGGATGAGCAGGTTGGCGGCACTCAGTGCCGTCAGAAGGACCAAAGGCCGACCCCGAGTGCACTCTCCTGCGCCAAATGGGGGAAGGTAGAGGCAGTCAGGGCACCTCGAAGAAGAGGCACTACGTCGGTGAGGGATGACGTGAGCGACAACTCTGTAGTACTCCGGTACGCGGACGGCGAATACACCTACCCGGTGGTTGAGAGCACCGTCGGCGACCAGGGCTTCGACATCTCGAAGCTGCGGGCCCAGACCGGGCTCGTCACGCTGGACAGTGGCTACGGCAACACCGCCGCCTACAAGTCCGCGATCACCTACCTCGACGGTGAGCAGGGCATCCTGCGTTACCGCGGCTACCCGATCGAGCAGCTGGCGGAGCGCTCGACCTTCATCGAGGTCGCCTACCTGCTGATCAACGGTGAGCTGCCGACCGTCGACCAGCTCGCGTCGTTCCGCAACGAGATCACCCAGCACACGCTGCTGCACGAGGACGTCAAGCGCTTCTACGACGGCTTCCCGCGCGACGCGCACCCGATGGCGATGCTGTCCTCGGTCGTCAGCGCGCTCTCGACGTTCTACCAGGACAGCCACAACCCCTTCGACGAGACGCAGCGCCACCTCTCGACGATCCGGCTGCTGGCCAAGCTCCCGACGATCGCGGCCTACGCGTACAAGAAGTCGGTCGGCCACCCGGTGGTCTACCCGCGCAACGACCTCGGCTACGTCGAGAACTTCCTGCGCATGACCTTCTCCGTGCCGGCCCAGGAGTACGACCTGGACCCGGTCGTGGTCTCCGCGCTCGACAAGCTGCTGATCCTGCACGCGGACCACGAGCAGAACTGCTCCACCTCCACCGTGCGTCTGGTCGGTTCCTCGCAGGCGAACATGTTCGCCTCGATCTCCGCCGGCATCTCGGCCCTGTGGGGTCCGCTGCACGGTGGCGCCAACCAGTCCGTCCTGGAGATGCTGGAAGGCATCAAGAACGACGGCGGCGACGTCGACGCCTTCATCCGCAAGGTGAAGAACAAGGAGGACGGCGTCCGCCTGATGGGCTTCGGGCACCGCGTCTACAAGAGCTTCGACCCCCGGGCGAAGATCATCAAGGCGGCGGCGCACGACGTCCTCTCGGCGCTCGGCAAGAGCGACGAGCTGCTCGACATCGCGCTCAAGCTGGAGGAGCACGCGCTCGCCGACGAGTACTTCGTCTCGCGCAACCTCTACCCGAACGTGGACTTCTACACCGGTCTGATCTACCGGGCCATGGGCTTCCCGACCGAGATGTTCACCGTGCTCTTCGCGCTCGGCCGCCTCCCCGGCTGGATCGCCCAGTGGCACGAGATGATCAAGGAGCCGGGTTCCCGCATCGGCCGCCCGCGCCAGATCTACACGGGCGAGGTCCTGCGCGACTTCGTTCCCGTCGAGGCCCGCTGACCCGAGGCCCTCGGGCGCCGCGCAGCAGTGTGCGGCGCCGCCCCAGGCATACGAGAAGCGCCCCGCCGTCGATCCCCCCACGGGTCGACGGTCGGGGCGCTTCCCTTTTCCCCCCGAAACGGATTCCCCCCACGGGACCCGGATCGGGGCGTCCTTGAGCCGGGACCCGTTCGGGTCGGGAGGGCCGCTCAAAGCCTCCCGCGGGCACGTGTCCCGGCCGGCGGATGCCACGGAAAACCCCCAAGGTTTCCGTGGAACGTCCCCCAAGACGTTCCTGGCATCGCCCCATTAGACCTGTCACGACCCCGGATGGTTACGTTGAGGTCACTGTGATCTGCGTCTCCCGTGAAGGAAGTGTGGGAACGATGCGAAGGTCATCCACTAGCGGAAGGACCTCAACCGCAGGCTGTTGGTCACCACGAAGACCGAGGAGAAGGCCATCGCGGCCCCGGCGATCATCGGGTTGAGCAGGCCGGCCGCCGCCAGTGGCAGTGCCGCGACGTTGTAGCCGAAGGCCCAGAAGAGGTTGCCCTTGATGGTGGCCAGGGTCCGGCGGGAGAGCCGGATCGCGTCCGCCGCCACCCGCAGGTCGCCCCGTACGAGGGTCAGGTCGCCGGCCTCGATGGCGGCGTCGGTGCCGGTGCCCATGGCCAGGCCGAGGTCCGCCTGGGCCAGCGCGGCCGCGTCGTTGACCCCGTCGCCGACCATGGCGACCGTACGGCCCTCGGCCTGGAGGCGGCGTACGACGTCCACCTTGTCCTGCGGGAGAACCTCGGCGATCACCTCGTCGATGCCCACCTCGCGGGCCACCGTCTCGGCCACGGCCCGGTTGTCGCCGGTCAGCAGCACCGGGGTCAGGCCCAGTTCCCGCAGCCGGGTGACCGCCTCGGCGCTGGTCTCCTTGACCGCGTCGGCCACGGTCAGGACCCCGCGCGCGGCTCCGTCCCAGGCCACGAGCACGGCGGTGCCGCCCTCGGCCTCGGCGGCCGCCTTGGCCCGCGCGAGCCCGTCCGGCAGGGTGATCGACCAGTCCGCCAGCAGCCGCTCGCGGCCCACCAGGACGGCGTGCCCGTCGACCACGCCCTGGACGCCGAGACCGGCGAGGTTCTCGAAGCCCTCCGGTACGGGCAGGGAGCCCGCCCGGTCGGCGGCGGCGGTGGCGACGGCGCGGGCGATCGGGTGCTCCGAGGCGTGCTCCAGCGACCCGGCCAGACGCAGCAGTTCGAGCTCGTCGACCCCCTCGGCGGTGACGACACCGGCCAGCGTCATCCGGCCGGTGGTCACGGTGCCGGTCTTGTCGAGGACGACGGTGTCCACGCGGCGGGTGGACTCCAGCACCTCGGGGCCCTTGATCAGGATGCCGAGCTGCGCGCCCCGCCCGGTGCCGACCATCAGCGCGGTCGGGGTGGCCAGGCCCAGGGCGCACGGGCAGGCGATGATCAGGACGGCCACGGCGGCGGTGAAGGCGGCCGTGGCGTCGTCGGTGACGAGCAGCCAGGCGACCCAGGTGCCGAGCGCGAGGACCAGGACGACGGGAACGAAGACCCCGGAGATCCGGTCGGCGAGGCGCTGCACCTCGGCCTTGCCGTTCTGCGCGTCCTCGACCAGCTTGGCCATCCGGGCGAGCTGGGTGTCGGCCCCGACCCGGGTGGCCTCGACGAGCAGGCGTCCGGAGGTGTTGACGGTGGCGCCGGTGACGGAGTCGCCGACGGACACCTCGACCGGGACGGATTCGCCGGTCAGCATGGAGGCGTCCACGGCGGAGCTGCCCTCGACGACCGTGCCGTCGGTGGCGATCTTCTCGCCGGGGCGGACGACGAAGCGGTCCCCGACGGCGAGTTCGGCCACCGGGATACGGACCTCCTGGCCCGCGCGCAGGACGACGACGTCCTTGGCGCCCAGCTCCAGCAGGGCCTTGAGGGCGGCGCCGGCCTTCCGCTTGGAGCGCGCCTCCAGGTAGCGGCCGAGGAGGATGAAGGTGACGACTCCGGCCGCGACCTCCAGGTAGATGGCGGAGGAGCCGTCCGTGCGGGAGATGCTCAGGTCGAAGCCGTGCCGCATGCCGGGCATGCCCGCGTGGCCGAAGAACAGCGCCCACAGCGACCAGGCGAAGGCGGCGAGCGTGCCGACCGAGACCAGCGTGTCCATGGTCGCGGCGCCGTGCCGGGCATTGGTCCAGGCTGCCCTGTGGAAGGGGAAGCCGCCCCAGACCACGACGGGCGCGGCCAGGGTCAGCGAGAGCCACTGCCAGTTGTCGAACTGGAGGGCGGGGACCATCGCGAGCAGGACGACGGGCAGGGCGAGTGCGGCCGAGACCAGCAGCCGCTGCCGCAGGGCGGACAGCACCGGGTCGGGAGCCTCGGCCCGCTCCTGCTCCGCGCCGGCCGCGGGGGCGGGCGGGGCGGGTGGCGCGGGTTCCTCGGCGGTGTAACCGGTCTTCACGACGGTCGCGATCAGGTCCGCGACCCGGACGTCGCCGCCGTAGGAGACGTGGGCCTTCTCGGTGGCGTAGTTCACCGTGGCCTCGACGCCGTCCATCCGGTTGAGCTTCTTCTCGATGCGGGCCGCGCAGGAGGCGCAGGTCATCCCGCCGATCGAGAGTTCGACCGCCGTTATCGGTCCGTCGTGCACTGTGCTGGTCATGTTCCGGCTCCAGGGGGATGGCCGGGCCGTACGGGTCCAGTATGAGCTGGCCGGCACGGCCCGGCGGGGTGCTGCGAAGTGCCGCGGGTGCTGCCGAAGGGGGCGGGCGGCGCTCAGGCCTGGCCGGCGAACTCGTAGCCGGCCTCGTCCACGGCGGCGCGGACGTCCTCGTCGGCGAGCGGGGCGGCGGAGACCACGGTGACCTCGCCGGACGCGGCGACGGCCTTGACCGAGGTGACGCCCGGCAGGGCGGCGAGTTCGCTGGTCACCGCGCCCTCGCAGTGGCCGCAGGTCATGCCGGTCACCCGGTAGACGGTGGTGGTCTGGGTGTCCGTCTCGGCACTCATGTCGTTCTCCTCTTCAGGCGTGTGTCCGGTCACCGGGAGGGGTGGCCGATGACTCCACCGTCCTCCCGACGATCCGAGACTATACCCCTGGGGGGTATTAAGCGAGCATTGGCATCCGGTCTTTCCGTGCCGTGGCGGGCTCAGTCCTCGCGGCGCCCCCGGTTGCCGGGCCGACGGGCCACCCAGGCCCTGACCGTCTCGGCGTACCAGTACGGTTTGCCGCCCTCGACGTGGTCGGGCGGCGGGAGCAGCCCGTGCTTGCGGTAGGAGCGCACGGTGTCCGGCTGGACCCGGATGTGTGCGGCGATCTCCTTGTACGACCACAGCTGTCGGTCGCTCATCGTGGACACCTCCTGCCCCACGCCGCCGGGCCGGCCGGGCGGCCGTCGGGGGATCCGGCGCGTGGACGCTGACGATCACTCGCGTTGTGCCCGGGGAACGACGCGGGACGAGGGCCCGGGAGCGGCTGTCGACCCCCTGTGACGGAAAACCCGCGTAACGCGGACATGCGTGACAGAAGGGAGACCCCTGTGACCGGAGTGCCACAGGGGTCGGACGAGCAACGCGCGGCGCGATACGAAAGGGGACGGGGAGGGGGTCAGCGGTACAGGGCGGGCCGCTCCGCGAGCTCCACCACGGTCCGTACGCCGCTGCGCGCCGCCGCCAGGCCCGCCTCGGAGACGGCCGCCGCCGCGTATCCGTCCCACGCGTCGGGCCCCGCCACCCCGCCGCGCGCGGCGGCGGCCACCCAGCGCCGCAGCTGACGGTCGTAGGCGTCGGCGAAGCGCACCGTGAAGTCCTGGACGATCTCGCCGCCCCACCGGCCCGCCGCCTGCACCACCATCGCGTGGCGGTCGCCGATCCGGGCGCTGCCCGACTCGCCGACCGCCTCGCACTGCACCTGGTAGCCGAAACCGCAGTTGACGAAGATCTCCACGTCGACGACGGCCCCTCCGGAGGTCTCCAGCAGCACCATGCGGGGATCGGCCAGCCCCTCGGGAGCGGCCGACGTGGGCCGCGGCGAGAGCACCGTGACCGCGGTGATCTCCTGCCCCAGCAGCCAGCGGGCCGCGTCCACCTCGTGCACCACGGAGTCGCTGATCAGCATGTCGCTCGTGAAGAACGACGGCGAGGAGGCGTTGCGGTGCCGGCAGTGCAGGAAGAGCGGACGGCCGATCCCGCCCGCGTCCAGCAGCTCCTTGAGCCGCTCGTACTCGGCGTCGTGCCGCCGCATGAACCCCACCTGCACCAGGCGCCGCCCCAGCCGCTGCTCGGCCTCCATGACGCGCAGCGCCCCCGCCGGCTCCGGGGTCAGCGGCTTCTCGCACAGCACCGGCAGCTCCCGCTCCAGGGCCTGCAGGATCGCCTCCTCGTGGGCCGGCCCGGGGGACGCGATCAGTACGGCCTGGACCCCGGGCGCGGCTATCGCCCCCGCCGGGTCGGTGTGCGCACTCGCGCCGTCGAGGGCGCCCGCGACCTCCTTGACCCGGTCCCCGTCCGGGTCGGCCACGGCCACCACCCGGGCCCCGCCGACGGTCCGCCCGAACCGGCGCACGTGGTCCGCGCCCATCTTCCCGGTACCGATGACGGCGATGCCGAGCGTGCTGGTCATGTCGTGTTCCCTCCGAAGGTGTCAGCGGGCGCCGCAGGAGCGCAGGTAGGCACGGGTGCGGCGGGCGATCGGCAGCGGCCGGTCGGGCGGGCAGGGGTACATGTCCTGCTCCACGATGGCGAACAGCTCCACGCCCAGGCGCTGGGCGGCCGCCAGTACGGGCTCCAGCGCGGGCACCCCCGACGGCGGTTCGCACATCACCCCGCGGCCCACGGCCGGCCCGAAGGGCAGTTCCTCTGCTACGACCTCGGCGAGGATCCGCGGGTCCACCTGCTTGAGGTGGAGGTAGCCGATCCGCTCCGCGAAGGTCTCCACGGCCTGCACGCTGTCCCCGCCGCAGTACGCGTAGTGGCCGGTGTCCAGGCAGAGGGAGACGAGGCCGGGGTCGGTGGCGTCCAGGAAGCGGGCCACGTTCTCCGGGGTGTCGATGTGGGTGTCGGCGTGCGGATGGACGACGATCCGCAGCCCGTACCGGTCCTGCACCTCGCGGCCCAGGCGCTCGGTCTGGGAGGCCAGTGCGCGCCACTGGTCGGGGGTGAGGGCGCGGTCCTCCAGCACCTTCCCCGTCTTGTCGTCCCGCCAGAAGGAGGGGATGACGACGAGATGGGAGGCGCCCATCGCCTCGGTCAGCGCCGCGATCCGCGACACGTGCGCCCAGGTGTCCTCCCACACGGCGGGCCCGTGATGGAGTCCGGTGAAGACCGTTCCGGCCGAGACGCGCAGGCCGCGCGCGGCCGTCTCCTCGGTGAGCCGGGCGGGATCCGTGGGCAGGTAGCCGTACGGGCCGAGCTCGATCCACTCGTACCCGGCGTCGGCCACCTCGTCGAGGAAACGCCGCCACGGGGTCTGCTGCGGGTCGTCGGGAAACCAGACACCCCAGGAGTCCGGAGCCGAACCGATGCGGATACGGGTCAACGCGGGCGGGGAGGACGTCATAACGGCCACCTTAGGGTGGAGGACGAGTGGGAGGACTGACTGTGACCGGCACCGGCGATCCGTATCCGTTCGACCTGATCACGATGGGCCGGATCGGGGTGGATCTCTACCCGTTGACGACCGGCGTACCACTGGCCGAGGCGGAGACCTTCGGCCGGTTCCTGGGCGGCTCCCCGGCGAACGTGGCCGTCGCCGCGGCCCGCCTGGGGCGGCGGGTGGCACTGATCAGCCGCACCGGCGCGGACCCCTTCGGCGCGTACCTGCGCACCGAACTGCGGGGCTTCGGGGTGGACGACCGGTGGGTGACCGAGGTCGCGGGCCTCCCCACGCCGATCACCTTCTGCGAGATGTTCCCGCCCGACCGCTTCCCGCTGTACTTCTACCGGCTGCCGAAGGCCCCGGACCTGGAGATCACGGCCGACGAGGTGGACCTGGACGCGGTACGGGCGGCCCGCGTGTTCTGGATGACGGGCACGGGCCTGAGCGAAGAGCCCTCGCGGGCGGCGGCGCTGGCCGCGCTGGAGGCCCGGGGCCGGTCGGGGACGACGGTGTTCGACCTGGACTGGCGGCCGATGCTGTGGCGGGAGAAACCGCAGCCGTACTACGAGCGGGCGCTCGCGCACGCGACGGTGGCCGTCGGGAACCCGGAGGAGTGCGAGATCGCCACGGGCGAGTCCGAGCCGTACGCGGCGGCCCGGGCACTGCTCGCCGCCGGCGTGGAGCTGGCGGTGGTCAAGCGGGGCCCGGAGGGCGTACTGGCGGTCCACCGCGACGGAACGGCGGTGGAGGCCCGGCCGGTCGAGGTCGAGGTGGTCAACGGCCTGGGCGCGGGGGACGCGTTCGGCGGCGCGCTGTGCCACGGGCTGCTGGCGGGGTGGGAGTTGGGGCGTGTCGTGCGGTACGCGAACGCGGCGGGGGCGATCGTGGCCTCGCGGCTGGCGTGCTCCAGCGCGATGCCGTTCTCTCACGAGGTGGAGGAGGTGCTGGGGCGTGCCGGTGGTGTCTGAGTGGGAGATGGAGTGGACCCGGCTGCGGGTGCTGGCCCTTGAGCCGGGGGAGACCCACGGGTTCGAGGCGGGGGAGTGCGAGTGGATCGTGCTCCCGCTGTCCGGCGGGTGCGAGGTCCGCTGCCGGGCAGATCCGGCCTCGCCGGCGTTCGAGGCGCGGGCGTTCGGGGGCGGCGCCCCCGCAGCGGAGCCGCACGTCTTCGAACTGCGGGGGCGGAGCGGGGTCTTCGGCGGGCCGACCGACTTCGCGTACGTGCCCCGGGACGCGCACACGGAGATCACCTCCGCGCACGGCGGCCGGTTCGCGCTCGCCGGAGCCCGGTGTGAGCAGCGGCTGCCCCCGCGGTACGGCCCCGCCGAGGCCGTGGCCGTCGAGCTGCGCGGCGCGGGCCAGTGCTCGCGCCAGGTCAACAACTTCGCCGCCGCGGGCCCCGACGGCTTCGAGTGCGACCGGCTGATCGCCGTCGAGGTCCTCACCCCCGGCGGGAACTGGTCCTCGTACCCCCCGCACAAGCACGACGAGCACCGCCCCGGCGAGGAGTCCCGCCTGGAGGAGATCTACTGGTTCGAGATCGCCCCCCACGGGGACGTCCCCGGCCTCGGGTACCAGCGCGTCACGCCCTCACCGGCCGGGAGGACCGACATCCTGGCCGAGGTGCGGAGCGGCGACGCCGTGCTGATCCCGGACGGCTGGCACGGGCCGTCCATCGCCGCCCCCGGGCACGACATGTACTACCTGAACGTGATGGCCGGACCGGCCGGCGGCGGGCCGCGGGAGTGGCTGATCCGCGATCACCCCGACCACGGCTGGATCCGCGGGACCTGGGCGGGCCAGGACGTCGACCCGCGGCTGCCCTTCCCCCGAGCAGGAGCGGAGGACCACCGATGAGGCTCACCGTCGCCCAGGCGCTCGTACGCTTCCTCGCCGCCCAGTACACCGAGCGCGACGGCCGCCGCCACCGGCTGATCGCCGCCACCTGGGGGATCTTCGGGCACGGGAACGTGGCCGGCATCGGCCAGGCCCTCCTGGAGACCGGCGGCACCGGCCCCGGCTCCATGCCCTTCCTCCAGGGCCGCAACGAGCAGGCCATGGTGCACGCCGCCGTCGGGTACGCCCGCCAGAGCGGCCGGCTCTCCACCCACGCCGTCACCACCTCCATCGGCCCCGGCGCCACCAACCTGGTCACCGGCGCCGCCCTCGCCACCATCAACCGGATCCCGGTGCTCCTGCTGCCCGGCGACACCTTCGCCACCCGTCCCGCCGATCCCGTCCTCCAGCAGCTGGAGGTCCCCCACGCGGGGGACGTCTCCGTCAACGACACCCTGCGGCCCGTCTCCCGCCACTTCGACCGGGTCACCCGGCCCGAGGCCCTGGTCCCGGCCGCCCTCCAGGCCGTACGGGTGCTCACCGACCCGGTGCAGACCGGCGCCGTCACCCTCGCGCTGCCGCAGGACGTCCAGGCGGAGGCCTACGACTGGCCCGAGGAGTTCTTCGCCGAGCGGGTCTGGCGCATCCGCCGCCCGCGCCCCGACCGCGCCGAGCTCGCCGCCGCCGCGGACGCCGTACGGGGCTCCGCGCGCCCCCTGATCGTGGCCGGCGGCGGCATCCGGCACAGCGGGGCCCAGGCCTCCCTCGCCGCCCTCGCCGAGGCCACCGGGATCCCGGTCGCCGTCACGCAGGCGGGCAAGGGCGTGCTCCCGTACGGCCATCCCGCCGACGTCGGCGGGATCGGCCACACCGGTACGGCCACCGCCGGCGCCCTCGCCCGGGAGGCCGACCTGGTCCTCGCCGCCGGGACCCGGCTCAGCGACTTCACCACCGCTTCGGCGACCCTGTTCCAGAACCCGGCCGTCCGGTTCGTCGGCCTCAACCTGGACCCGTACGACGCCCACAAGCTCGCCGCCCGCCCGCTGGTCGCCGACGCCCGCGAGGCCCTCGACGAGCTCCGGGAGGCGCTGGCCGGCCACCGTGTCGACGCGGCGTACGAGACGGCGTACCGGCAGGAGGCCGCCCGCTGGGAGGCCCGCGTCGACCGGGCCTACGCCGTGTCCGCGCCGGACGAGGAGCTCCCGCCCACCCAGGCCCAGGTGCTCGGCCTGCTCGACGCTCTCGTCGACGGCTCCGACATCCTGGTCAACGCGGCCGGCTCGCTCCCCGGGGACCTGCACAAACTGTGGCGGGCCCGGTCCGCGGACCAGTACCACGTGGAGTACGGCTACTCCTGCATGGGCTACGAGATCCCCGCAGCCCTCGGGGTCGCGCTCGCCGCGCCCGGCCGGCCCGTGTGGGCGCTGGTCGGCGACGGGACGTACCTGATGAACCCGACCGAGATCGTCACCGCCGTGCAGGAGGGCGTCCCGATCAGGGTGGTCGTCCTGGACAACCACGGCTACGCCTCCATCGGAGGCCTCTCGGGGGCGGTCGGCGCCGAGGGCTTCGGCACCGCCTACCGCTTCCGGGCGCCCGACGGCACGTACACCGGGGACCCCCTTCCGGTGGACCTCGCGGCCAACGCGGCCTCCCTCGGCATGGCCGTGATCCGCGCCCGCACCGTACGTGACCTGCGGGAAGCCCTCGCCGAGGCCCGCTCGGCGACACGTCCCACATGTGTCTACGTACAGACCCGAACGCCCGACACTGTGTCGGGCCCACCCCCGGCACAGGCGTGGTGGGATGTTCCTGTGGCCGAGACCGCGACCCGCAAGGCGGCGTCCCGGGCCCGTGAAGAGTACGACCGGCAAGCCGCGCAGCGACGTCGCCATCTGTGAAGGAGCAATAGGCATGAAGACCGTCAACCACTGGATCGGTGGCACGACCGTCGAGGGCGCGTCGGGCAACTACGGCCCGGTCACCGACCCGGCCACCGGCGAGGTCACCACGCAGGTCGCGCTCGCTTCGGCCGAGGAGGTCGACGCCGCGGTACAGGTCGCCAAGGAGGCCTTCCTGACCTGGGGCCAGTCCTCGCTGGCCGCCCGCACCAAGGTGCTCTTCGCCTACCGGGCGCTGCTCGACGCCAACCGCGACGCCGTCGCCGAGCTGATCACCGCCGAGCACGGCAAGGTTCACTCGGACGCGCTGGGCGAGGTCGCCCGCGGCCTGGAGATCGTCGAGCTGGCCTGCGGGATCACCACGCAGCTCAAGGGCGAGCTGTCGACGTCGGTGTCCAACCGGGTCGACGTGTCCTCGATCCGCCAGCCGCTGGGCGTCGTCGCGGGCATCACGCCCTTCAACTTCCCGGCGATGGTCCCGATGTGGATGTTCCCGCTGGCCATCGCCTGCGGCAACACCTTCGTCCTCAAGCCGAGCGAGAAGGACCCGTCGGCGTCCAACAAGCTGGCCGAGCTGATGACCGAGGCCGGTCTGCCGGCGGGCGTGCTGAACGTGGTCCACGGCGACAAGGTGGCCGTCGACGCGCTGCTCGCCCACCCGGACGTCGCGGCCGTCTCCTTCGTCGGCTCCACCCCGATCGCCCGCCACATCCACACCACCGCCTCCGCGAACGGCAAGCGCGTGCAGGCGCTCGGCGGCGCCAAGAACCACATGCTGGTCCTGCCCGACGCCGACCTGGACGCGGCCGCCGACGCGGCGGTCTCCGCCGCCTACGGCTCGGCCGGTGAGCGCTGCATGGCGATCTCCGCCGTCGTCGCCGTCGGCTCCATCGCCGACACGCTGGTCGACAAGATCCGCGAGCGCGCCGAGAAGATCAAGGTAGGCCCCGGCAACGACCCGACCTCCGAGATGGGCCCGCTGATCACGGCCGCCCACCGCGACAAGGTCGCCTCGTACGTGAAGGGAGCGGCCGCGCAGGGCGCCGACGTGGTCCTGGACGGCACCGGCTACACGGTCGAGGGCAACGAGAACGGCCACTGGATCGGCCTGTCGCTGCTCGACAACGTCCGTACCGACTCCGACGCCTACCGCGACGAGATCTTCGGCCCGGTGCTGTGCGTCCTGCGCGCCGAGACCTACGAGGAGGGCGTGGCCCTCATCAACGCCTCGCCGTTCGGCAACGGCACCGCGATCTTCACCCGCGACGGCGGCGCCGCCCGCCGCTTCCAGCTGGAGATCGAGGCGGGCATGGTCGGCGTCAACGTCCCGATCCCGGTGCCGGTGGGCTACCACTCCTTCGGCGGCTGGAAGGACTCGCTCTTCGGCGACCACC
Organism: Streptomyces sp. A0592; assembly: GCF_004795115.1. Lineage (NCBI taxonomy): Bacteria > Bacillati > Actinomycetota > Actinomycetes > Kitasatosporales > Streptomycetaceae > Streptomyces > Streptomyces sp. A0592. The sequence goes on along the minus strand of NZ_SSBM01000031.1, from coordinate 2,625 downwards.
ACATCTACGGCAACGACGGCATCCACTTCTACACCCGGGGCAAGGTCGTGACGACCCGCTGGCCGGACCCCTCGGACGCCCCCGCTGGCGTGGACCTGGGCTTCCCGCGCAACCACTGACGCGCGAACCCCGCCCGTAGGACCTGCGGGCGGGACCCGTAGGACCGACCCGCCCCCCGCAGCCTTCACCGCGGGGGGCGGGTTCCGTTCCCCGGCGGGGTCAGAACCGCGACCAGACGTCCGACGCGGCCGTGCCGGAACAGACCACGTCGCCGTGGCCGAGACCCGGGACCACGGTGAAGGAGACGCGCTCGTTGCCGCCGGCGCGGATCAGCTCCGCACCGCGCGGGTGGTCGCCGCGGCCCAGCTCGGTGTTGATCCAGACCACCTCGGCGGTGATGCGGTCCCAGGCGATCCGGTACGTGTCGTCGTCGCCCGCCCAGACCGCGGCGAGATCCCGCATCAGCGCCGCCGGCAGGAGGCCGCTGCCGAGGGCCGCGGTCGCGGCGTGCCAGGTCTCCAGCGGGGTGCGGGTCAACGTGAAGCGGTCCTCGGCGGGAGTCGCGCCGAAGGCGTAGGTCCCGGCGCTGTGCCCGCGGGTGTAGATCCAGTTCGCCGGTCCCGGCAGGGCGGCCGTGCGGATCAGCGCGAAGTGGGCGAGCCCGGCGTGGGTGAAGCGCCGGGCCGGGTCCGGCGGCCACGGCACCGGGGAGACGCCGTCCGGATCGGCCACCGCCTTGGCGATCACGGCCGCGAGCCCCGGATCGACGACGGGGAAGCCCTGCGCGAGCTGGGTGGCGTACGCGTCCCGGGTGTCGGCCGCCCGCAGCGCGAGATCGCCCGTGTACGGCCCGGTCGTGTCCAGGGCCACGACCCGGCGCAGCCGCGGCGAGGTGTCGTGCGAGGCCGCGTCCAGCGCCAGGGCGGCTCCGGCCGAGTGCCCGACGTACTCGTACGGCAGCCCCATTACGGAGTCCAGCGCGCCCACCACCCGGGCCAGGTCCCGGCGGTGCGCCTCGAGCCCCCACGCGGCGCGGACGTCGGCCGCCGCGGCGGCGTCCTCGCGCGGGGTGACCCCGACGACGAGCAGGCCCCGGCGGCGCAGCGCGTGGGCGAGGTTGCGGCCGCCCGGGGTGCCCGGCGTGCCCGGCGTGCCAGGGGTGAAGAACTCCGCCGCGAAGTTCAGCCCGCCGCCGGGCAGCAGGTACGCGATCCCCTCCGGTGCCCGGGCCGTGTCCGCGATCACGTCCACGGTGACGGGGGCCGGGCCGCAGCCACCGTGGACGTCGCCGTCGCCGTCGAGCGGGAGGGTGAGGCGGATCCAGCCGTCGCCGGGCAGGTAGGCGGCGGTGCCGGTGCCCAGGGCGCGCTCGATGCGGGTCAGCAGTCCGATGCCCCCGGCCGCGTCGCCGTGCTGTCGTTCCCTCAACTGTGCCCCCCTTGAGCCGGTGATGGCCGAATACCGTCACCCGGAGACACCTTTGCCGGTCAGCGCGTCCCAGCCAAGTCCAGGACGGAATCATCCTGTTCGCTCTCGGCGCGACGGCGCCGCCGCAGCACCCGCACGGTGATGCCCGCACCCGCCAGCACCAGCAGCAGGCCGACGGCGGGCCACGGCACGGCCACGAAGCCGGTCTCGGAGCGGGAGACGAGGTCGGGGTGCGCGGCGGTGCCCGCCGTGATCCGGACGGTCACCCAGTCCGACTGGGGGGCGTCCGGCCACGGTTCGGAAAGCTCGATCCGCTGGCCCGGCAGCAGGGTCAGCTTCAGCTCGCGCCCCGGCCGGTCCAGCACCCGGCGCCCGAACAGCCCCTCCGCGGAGATCGCCACCTTCGGCTCGACCACCACGTTGCCCCGGTTGACCAGCGCGTACGAGACAGTGGCGCGGGCGTCCTGGACCCAGGGCAGTAGCGGCGCGGACCGGCTGACCCGCATGTCCTCCACGCTCAGCCCGGGCGTGACGGGCCCCGGCACCCGGAAGTACAGGCGGGCGCCCACCGAACGCCTCACCCCGACCTGGACCTTGCCGTCCTGCTGCACGCCCTCCACCGCGGTGCCCAGCGCCACGATCCCGCCCACGTGGTCACCGGGCGTCGCCTCCGCCGGGACCTTCACGGTGAAGGGGATGTCCTTGCGGCCCTTGGCCGGCACGGTGACGGTGCCCGCCGCCTCCGGCGCCAGGCTGATCCACGTACCGACGTCCTTCGGCTTCGTCTCCACCGGCAGCAGCGCGAACGCGCCACCGGCCGGGGTGTTCACGGCGTCGGTGGCGAAGACCTGGAAAGTCAGCTCTTTGTCGGAGGAGTTCAGGATCGTCACGCTGTCGGAGAGCGTGCTCCCGGCAGCGCCCTGGTGGAAGAAGTACGCGCGATCGGTCATGGCCGCACCGGCCGCGGGCGTCGGGAACACCCCCCACGTGCCGTTGTCCGCGGCGGCCGCCGGGCCGGCCGGCAGCAGGCCCGCGCCCAGGAGCAGCAGGCCGACGAGCAGACCGTACAGGGAGGCGCGGGTGCCGAGGCCGAGGCCGATGCCGGATCCGGTGCCGGTGCGGGAGCGGCTGGGCGTACTGCTGCGGGGGCGCATGGGCGGTCTCCAGTCGGCGCGGAAAGGGGAAGGGGTGGTGCGG
>NZ_SSBM01000106.1:0-536 GCF_004795115.1 Streptomyces sp. A0592 | reverse complement strand
CCGCCGGGGGTGGCAGGATTCCGCGGGACGGGGCCGGAAAGGTTCGGCTCCCGCCGGGGGTGGGCAGGTTTTCGCGGGCCGGGGCCGGACTTGGTAGGGCGGTGCCCCGGCGGAGTATCTCCTCGGCTCGGCGCGTGCGGGTACCTCGCGGCCAGGCGGCCGGGGTTGCGCGCTCGTCCTGCGGGGACACTCCGCCGTGTCCCCACCCCACGCCACCGCTCCGGTGCTCATGTCCCACCGGGGGACTGGCCCGCACTGCGCGCCACGGGTCGGCCTGGATGGCTTGGGGGAACCGTGCTCGTACTGCTGGAGCGGGGACGGGGAGGGGTGTCCCCGCAGGACGAGCGCGCGACCACCGGGTACAGCCGAGAGGTGCCCGCACGCGCCGAGCCGAGGAGATACCCCTCCGCGGCCCCGCGACCCCGCCCCACGGGGAATGGATCCCGCCGTACTGACAACGCCGCGGACCCGCCCGTAACGGGCCCGTACCCCGCCCCGCTCCCGCGAGGGAAACCGCACCATGCCTGGATCCGCCC